>JBEKVR010000035.1:0-35915 GCA_049513815.1 Roseiarcus sp.
CAACGCGTTCGCAAAAGTATCGGTCGTCACACGGTGAAAAACCCGAACGAACCCGTGCGCCCGAAGTCCCCCAAAGCCGCCCAAGCGCCAAACCGAACCTCGTCATGAATAGCAAGGGCTAACCCCCTGATCCGGCTCTCTCGCGTAACGGACTTGTCGGCCCCTCCGCGCCCCCGTCTACAGCGTCGCCTCGCCCCGCTGGATCGCCGCCGCCAGCGGCGCGGCCGCGCCGTCGGGCTCGTGCAGGATCAGGCCGGGCAGGAGGCGCAGAGGCGCCTTCGAGCCCTTGGTCCCGGAGATCAGCAGCCGGATCGCCGGCGTGTCGGCGCGCGGGTGGACGGGGCGCAGGGCGAGGTCGCCGAGCCGGCCGGCGAAGGCCGGCAGCAACGCCGGCAGCGCGTCGGCGCGCTGGATCATGACGAAGCGCCCGCCTGGCTCGAGCAGCGCCAGACAGGCGACGACCCAGTCGGCGAGCGCCGCCGCCCCGGCGCCGGCGACATGGGCGCGGGCGCGGCGTGGGTCGGGGGAGGCGCGCGCCGCCGCGGCGGCGAGGTAGGGTGGGTTGGCGACGACGAGATCGGCCGCCTCGTCGGCGAGCCCGGCGGCGCGGCGGCTCTTCGCATCGAGTGCGTCGGCGACGACGATGCGGGCGCGATCGGCGAGGCCGTTGAGCGCCGCGTTCTCCTGCGCCAGCGCCGCGAGGTCGGGGTCGATCTCGATCAGCGCGCCCGTCGCTTGCGGCCAGCGCTGCAGCAGCGCCAGGCCGACCGCGCCGACCCCGGCGCCGACGTCGATGAGCTGCGCCGCCGGCGCTCCCGCCGCCGCGGCGAGCAGGATCGCGTCGAGCCCGACGCGATGGCCGTCGCGCGTCTGGCGCAACCGCAGTCGGCCGCCGAGGATCGCGTCGAGGCTGGTCGCCTCTCGCTCAGTCATCGCTGAGTTCGCGCGACAGGCCGACCTCGCGCATCAACTGGCGCGCCTGCTCGCGCTGGTCCGCGTCGACAAGGATGCGGCGCGGCAGGAAGCCGAGCGAGCCTTCGACGGCGCTCATGTGGTTGTCGGCGACGAAGAAGCGCACGCCGGCCTGCGTCAGCACGCTCTCGACGAACGAGATGAGCACGAGATCATTGGTGCGAACGAGCTCGATCATCGCGCGGCCTCGGCTGGCGGCGCCCTTGCCGGCTCGCCTGGGCGTCTTTATGGTCGCGCGGTTTGGCGCTGGCAAGGGAAACGCCCGTGGGTCTCGTCGTTCCGCTCGAGGAGAAGTCGCCTGAGCGGCTGATCGAGCGCCTGATCGCCCTGGTGGCCGACGACATGGCGCGGGTCAATCAGACGATCCTGTCGCGCACCGGCTCCGACGTGGCGATGATCCCCGAGGTCGCCAACCACCTCATTTCGTCCGGCGGCAAACGGCTGCGGCCGATCCTCACCCTCGCCACGGCGGGTCTGTGCGGCTATGGCGGCGACGGCCACATTAAGCTCGCCGCTGCGGTCGAGTTCATGCACACCGCGACGTTGCTCCACGACGACGTCGTCGACGAAAGCGATCTGAGGCGCGGCAAGGCGGCGGCGCGCGTGCTGTGGGGCAACGAGGCGAGCGTGCTGGTCGGCGACTTCCTGCTCGGCCAGGCGTTCAAGATGATGGTCGAGGTCGGCTCGCTGTTCTGTCTCGACGTGCTGTCGACCGCCGCCGCGGTGATCGCCGAGGGCGAGGTGATGCAGCTCTCCGCCGCCAAGGACACGTCGACCAGCGAGGACGCCTATCTCAAAGTGATCCGCGCCAAGACGGCGGCGCTGTTCTCGGCGGCCTGCGAGGTCGGCCCAATTCTCGCCGGCAGCGGCAAGGCGGAGGTCGAGGCCTGCCGCGACTACGGCGCCAATCTCGGCATCGCCTTCCAGTTGATCGACGACGCGCTCGACTATGGCGGTTCGTCGGCCAAGCTCGGCAAGAACGTCGGCGACGATTTCCGCGAGGGTAAGATCACCCTGCCGGTGGTGCTGTCGTTCCGCCGCGGTTCGACCGCCGACCGCGAGTTCTGGCGGCGAACGCTGGAGCAGGGCGAGATCGTCGACGGCGATCTGGAGATGGCGCTGGCGCTGACGAAGAAGCACCGCGCGCTCGAAGGCACCGTCGAGCGCGCGCGCCTGTACGGCGCGATGGCGCGCGACGCGCTCGAGCTGTTCCCGCCCTCGCCGTGGAAGCACGCGCTGCTCGACGCCGTCGAATTCGCCGTCCAGCGCGCGCACTGACGCCGGTCGCGCCCCCTCAGACGAATCGCGCGCCGAGGCTCTCCATCAGCGGGCGGAAATTGGGGAAGCTGGTGGCGATCATCGCCGCGTCGTCGATCGCCACCGGCTTCAGCGACGCCAGCCCCATGACCAAGAAGCTCATGGCGATGCGATGGTCGAGATGGGTGGCGACGCAGCCGCCGCCGGCCGGCGGCCGGCCGTCGCCGTGAACGATCAGGTCGTCGCCGACGATCGCGTGCTCGACGCCCGCCGCGACGAGGCCCGCGGCGACGGCGGCGAGCCGGTCGCTCTCCTTGACCCTCAGCTCGTGCAGGCCGTTCATCCGCGTCTCGCCGCTGGCGAACGCGGCGGCGACGGCGAGGATCGGATACTCGTCGATCATCGACGGCGCGCGCGAGGCCGGCGTCTCGACGCCCTTCAGCTCGCTCGCCCGCACGCGCAGATCGGCAATGTCTTCGCCGCCTTCGCGCCGCCGGCCAAGCACTTCGATCCGCGCCCCCATCTCCAGTAGCGTGACGATGAGGCCGCCGCGTAGCGGGTTCATCATCACGCCCTCGACGATGACGTCGGAGCCCGGCGTCACCAGCGCGGCGACGATCGGGAACGCGGCCGAGGACGGATCGGCCGGCACGACGACCGGCCGCGGTCTGAGTTCGGGCCGACCCGTCAGCGTGATCCGCCGACCCTCGCCCTCCGGCTCGACGACGATTTCGGCGCCGAAATGGACGAGCATCTTCTCAGTGTGGTCGCGCGAGGCTTCGCTTTCGACGACGGTGGTGCGGCCGCGCGCATTCAAGCCGGCAAGCAGCACCGCCGATTTGATCTGCGCCGAGGCGACCGGCGTGCGGTAGAAGATCGGCGCGGGATCGAGCGCGCCGCGCAGCGTGATCGGGCAGCGTCCGCCCTCCGCCTCCTTGACCACCTGCGCGCCCATCAGCAGCAGCGGATCGAGCACGCGCCGCATCGGCCGCTTGCGCAGCGACGCGTCGCCGTCGAAGGTCGCCACGATTCCGTGGCCGCCGACCACCCCCATCATCAGCCGCGTGCCGGTGCCGGCGTTGCCGAAATCGAGCGTGTCGCGCGGCGCGAGAATCGCGCCGACGCCGAGGCCGTCGACGCGCCAGCGCCCCTCGCCGACCCGCTCGATGCGGGCGCCCAGCGCGCGGCAGGCTTCAGCGGTGCGCAGCACGTCGTCGCCTTCGAGCACGCCCTCGATCGTGGTCTCGCCGCGGCTCAGCAGGCCGAAGATGAAGGCGCGATGCGAGATCGATTTGTCGCCGGGCGGGCGGGCGCGGCCTCGGAGCGGGCCGCTGCGCTCGGCGCTGAGCGGCTGGGCGGCGGCCATCGGGGAAGCTGACATTCGGCTGACAAAACCTCACGTCGCCGGCCGTTTGACCGGACTGGGGCTGGGCTCGTAACACCCTCTTTCGGCGCTGTCGACTGCGTCTGCCGAAACGCATTGACACAAGCGGCGCTGCCGACTAACGGGAGCGTCCGAACGACAGCCGCATCAGCAGCAGGGAAAAGTCGCCAGTGGCCAAACCCGAGCTTGGAGCTAAGCGCCAATGCCAGAACTGCGGCGCGAAGTTCTTCGACCTGAACAAAGACCCGATCATCTGCCCGAAGTGCGGCACGATCTTCCAGGGCGTCGCGCGCGCTGAACGCGCCGCCGCCAAGGTGGAAGTCGAGGAAGACGAGGCGATAGCGCCCGCTGGCGTCGAGCTGGTGTCGCTCGACGAAGTCGAGGCAAGCGAGGAGAAGGCCGCCGAACCGGCGGTCGAAGACGTCGACGTCGAGGAGGGCGAAGCCGAGCCCGACGATCCCTTCATCGAGGCCGAGGAAGAGGACGAGGACGACGTCACCAACCTCATCGACGGCGACATCGCGCCTGACGAGGAGCCCTGAACGCGCGGCGCGACCGAGAGCCGCGCAAGAAACATGCGAACAGCCCTTGTGGGGGGCGCGCATTTGCGGTTATAAGCCGCGCCGCCGGACGACGCCGCCCCGCCCCAAGGGATAGCGGCCTGGCAACGAAAAATTCGGGGCCATAGCTCAGTTGGGAGAGCGCTTCAATGGCATTGAAGAGGTCGTCGGTTCGATTCCGTCTGGCTCCACCAACTACCCTCGCATCTTCTGCGGTCTTGCGATCCGCGCCTACGGGCGCGTGACGTCTGCGGCTTAAATTCGCTAGATCCGCTGACGCCGATCGCGCCGGCGCCGACCTTGTCGAGCGTCGCGTCGTCGCTGGGCGGTTTCATTTCGGCGAACGCATCCGCGGCTACGCGATCGTCCACCGCCCACACGGCGATCGAACGTCCATCCTATCTCAAAGCCGCTGTCTGGTTCGTTAGCTTCCGGTCCCCGCTTCGGCGAGCGGCTTGTTCTTGAGCGCGTCGATCACGCCGACCGTGCCGGGCGGCATGATGCCGAAGCTGCAAGCCTGCTCGCCGTCGACGAAGATGGTCGCCTCGCCGAGATCGGTCTTGGAGACGATGACGCGCGTGGCGGCGAGCGCTCGCGCGTCCTGGCCGTTGCCGGGGTTGAGCAGCACCGCGCGGGCGACGTGGACCTGCGCCTCGGTGAGCTCCTGGAAAGGCTCGCCGCGATAGCCCTCGGAGACCAGCTTCATGGCCTCGTCGAGCGGTCCGCAGGTGGAACTTTTCGCGCTCCCGGCGAAAGCATGAGTAGAGCCGGCGATCGAAATTGCCGTAGCGAGCATGAATAGGGTTCTATTCATTTGGACCGTTCTCCTGATTCTTGTTGTTTTTGCGACGCTTGCGACGGACGCAATACTGTCGATTGTTTTGTCGTATTGTATGACGACTAGCGTGATCGGCCGTCGACTCACAGCGCCGGCTGCCGATCTTCGTCGATGATTGGTCAAGCAATCCGCATGCCATCGACGGGCGCTGGGTCCGCGACGGCCGCATCGCCAATGAAATTGGCGGCTTTTGCGCGCACGCTGATCGGCGCCGGGCGCCGCGCCATTTTGCCGCCGCAGACAATCCGCACCGGCCCCTGGCGTCCGCCGCCGGGCGAGTTGGAATTCTGCGAGGGCTACGTCACAGGCTTTGCGCAGAGCGGCGCGCGTTGCGCTGCGCTCGGAAGTTCGACGTGGCGCATATGGCCGGTTAGCGAACGGCGCGCGCCGGCAGGCTGCGCTCGTCTTTGGCGGCGAGCCAGTTGCGCCAGCCGCCATAGGCGCCGATGTCGGGCTGCGCAGCCGCCGCGACCGCCTCACAGAGGAAGCCCGGCAGCCAGCGGCCGTCGTTGAGCGCGACCTTGCCGATCGCGTGCGGCGGTTCGACGCTGGCGACGAACGCGCCGAAGGCCGCGGTCGGCAGCCGCCAGATTTCGCATTCGACCGAGGCGCCGCCCTTTTCGACGCGCACCATGCCGGGTTTCGGCGGATCGAGATCAGCGAGCGCGACGAGGCGATAGATCGGCGCGGTGCGCGCGGGACCGACGCAACGACCGCCGACGTCGGCGAGTTGGCGATTGAGCGGCAGGCCGCGCATATGCGCGCCGACGACGACGAGATCGACGCCGCCGCCGTCGTTCCATGCGCCGGCGCGCGCGCCGGGCGAAGGCAACGGTACGCCGAGCGCGCCGACGGTCGCGTCGCCGGCGCGATGCAGCGCGTCAGCGAGCGCGAGCAGCGCGCGATCGGAATGGGCTGGACCGATCAGCGTGACGCTGGCTGGTCGGCCGCTGGCGCCGAAGCCGGCGGGAACAGCCACCGCGGCGAGGTCGAGCAGGTTGACGAAGTTGGTGTAGCGGCCGAGGTTGGCGTTGAGCTTCAGCGGATCGGCGCGCACGGCCTCGACTGTGTAGGCGGTCGGCGTCGTCGGCGCGAGCAGCACGTCGATCTGGCGCCACGCGGCTTCGCATTCGCGCCGCAGCGCCTCGAGCCGATGCAGCGCGTCGAACGCGGCCGGAGCGGCGACTTCGCGGCCCTTCAAGATGATGTTTTCGACGGTCGCGTCGGCGGCGCCCGGATGGGCGGCGATGAAATCGCCGACCGCGGCGGTGCGCTCGGCCACCCACGGCCCGTCGTAGAGCAGGCGCGCGACGGCGAAGAACGGCGTGAGGTCGATCTCGACCGCTTCGCCGCCCAGTCGCCTGAGCCGCTCAACGGCCCCAGCGAACAGCGCCTCGACTTCCGCGTCGCCGAAGAACGTCAGATCGGCGGCGCGCGGCAAGCCGAAGCGGAAGCGCTTCGGCGCCGCCGGCAGCGGGCCGTCGATTGGCGTCAGCGGCGCACGGCTGTAAGGGTCGGCGGCGTCGAAGCCCGCCGCCGCGGACAGCGCCGCCGCCGCGTCGTCGGCGTTGGTGGCGAAGATCGAGACGCAGTCGAGCGACTGGCAGGCCGGCACGACGCCGGCGGCGCTGATCAATCCGCGGCTCGGCTTGAGGCCGATCAGATTGCAGAACGCGGCCGGGACGCGGCCTGAACCGGCGGTGTCGGTGCCAAGCGCGAAATTGACGAGGCCGCGCGCCACCGCAACCGCCGAGCCGGAGCTCGAGCCGCCCGAGACATAGCGCGAGTCGAATGGGCTGCGCGGCGCGCCGTAGGGCGAACGCACGCCGACGAGGCCGGTGGCGAACTGGTCGAGATTGGTCTTGCCGATCAGCAGCGCGCCGGCCGCGCGCAGGCGCTCGACTGCAGTCGCCGAACGTTCAGGCTGATAGGCGAAAGCGGGGCAGGCGGCGGTGGTCGGCAAGCCAGCGGCGTCGATGTTGTCCTTGACCGCGAACGGAACGCCGAACAGCGGCAGGTCGGCGGGGCCCTTGGCGTCGAGCGCCGCGGCGTCGGCGAGCAGGCGTGCGGCCGGAACGCGCGCGATCCAGATCGCCGGATCGATCGCTTCGGCCGCCGCGGCGCGAACGAGAACCGCTTCGGCGACGGCTTTCACGCTCCATCGCCCTTCGGCGTAGCCCTGGCGCAAAGCGGCGATCGAATGGACCGGAATGTCCAAGGCGGCTCTCCTGACGCGCGCGCTAGGCGCTGAGCTGATGGGTCTGAATGGCGACGTACTCGGCCGCGGCGCCACTGACGGTCGCGAGGTGTTCGCGCATCGCCCGCGCCGCAGCTTCGCTGTCGCCGCGCAGGATCGCTTCGACGACGGCGTCGTGTTCGCGCCACGACGCCGCGAGGCGGCCGCGCATGTTGAACTGGGCGCGCCGGAACGGCGCCAAGCGCGCGCGGGTCGCGTTGAGCAGTTCGCGCAAATAGCCGTTGTGGCAACCAGCGTAGAGGCGCGAATGGAAATCCTGATTGAAGCGCTCGTATTCTTCGATGCGGCCATCCCGCACCGCGGCTTGCGACGCGCGGTGGAAGGCCTCGAGATCCTGGCGCTCTTCGGGCGTCATCGCCGCCGCGGCGAGTCGCGACGCGGAAGCCTCGAGTTCGGCCATAACGACGAACATCTCCTGCAGCCGTTGCGGAGAAATCACGGCGACGGTCACGCCGCGGCGCGGCCGGTGCTCGACGAGGCCGGTCGCGGCGAGCTGGCCGAGCGCTTCGCGCACCGGCGTGCGCGAAACGCCGAAGCGCTGGGCGAGTTCCTGCTCGTCGAGCCGCTGGCCTGGAGCGAGGCGGGCGCGCAGGATTTCGTCGGCGAGCGCCGCCGCGAGCTCGGTGGCGCGAGTCTGGCGCTGTGGGTTCGCAGCTCCTGCACCGAGCCGCGACAGAAACGGCAAATTCGCAACGTGCATGCAAAATCGTATGCTCATTGACCGAACCGGTGTCAACCTAATATCTTCATTATAAGGATAATTTTTGATATTCAGATCTTTCGTGGCGCGGGCGCGAGGTCTGAGGATAAAAATGTGATCATAGATTGTTCATTGCTTATTAATTGGTCACAAATGATAGGCGCCGATCATCGCTAAGCGCATGTTAAATTTCGCCGAAGTGCCTCTAACATAATGCAATAGCAAAGATAATATCACGAGGCTGATGGCTGGCACGCAATTTGTTTCTTGTATGCAAGAGGTGGGCGCCGCCCAGCGCATTCGATCGCCGTCCCGCAGCCAAGGAAAGGCTCCAGCATGACCCAGGATTATCGGATCTCGCGCCGCGCGGTCCTCGCCGGCATGTCCGCCGGCGCCGTGTTGTCGGCGCTGCCGCTCGGCGCGGGCGGCCGGTTCGCCGACAGTCGGCTTCATCTACGTCGGTCCGAAGGACGACTACGGCTACAACCAGGCGCACGCCGCCGGCGCCGCCGCGGTCAAGGCGATGGGAGTCAAGGTCGTCGAGGAAGAGCGGGTGCCGGAGACGATCGACGTCGAGAAGACGATGGAGAGCATGATCAACCTCGACGGCGCGACGCTGCTCTTCCCGACCTCGTTCGGCTATTTCGACCCGCACATCCTCAAGGAAGCGAAGAAGTATCCGAACGTCACCTTCCTCCATTGCGGCGGCCTGTGGCACGAAGGCTTGCCCGACAACGTCCACAGCTATTTCGGCTACATCGACGAAGCGGAATATCTCTCCGGCATCGTCGCCGCCCACGTCACCAAGACCAAGAAATTCGGATTCGTCTCCGCCAAGCCGATCCCACAGGTGCTGCGCAACATCAACGCCTTCACCCTCGGCGCGCGTTCGATCGACCCGACCATCACCGTCCAGGTGATCTTCACCGGCGACTGGTCGATGCCGGTCAAGGAGGCGGAAGCGACCAACAGTCTCGCCGACCACGGCGTCGACGTCGTCACCTGCCACGTCGACAGCCCCAAGGTGGTGATCGAGACCGCCGAGAAGCGCGGCCTCTTCACTTGCGGCTATCACGCCAGCCAGGCGGCGCTGGCGCCGAAGGGCTACCTCACTGGCGCCGAGTGGAACTGGGAGGCGCTCTATCCGTCGCTGATCGACGATTTCAAGGCCGGCAAGAAGATCCCCGGCCTGGTGCGCGGCGGCCTCAAGGCCGGCATCGTCAAGACCTCGGCCTATTCGGCGCCGGTCCCAGACGCCGCCAAGGCCAAGGCCGACGCCGTCAAGGCCAAGTTCATGGGCGACGGCTTCGCCATCTTCGCCGGACCGATCAAGGACAACAAGGGTGGGACGGTCATCGACGCCGGCGTCGTGCGCGGCCAAACCGACATCGAGCTCGAGAAGATGAGCTATCTCGTCGACGGCGTCATCGGCTCGACCAGCTAAGGAACGCCGCGCGTGGACGCCGATCCGCCGCCTCGCGCCGCTCTGGCCGCCCTCATCGATCCGCTCGCTGCGCCGCTGGCGGCGGGGCTGGCGACGATCGTGCTGTTCGGCCTGTTCGTCGCCACGGCGAGAAAGAACCCGCTCGAAGTTTACCAACTGATGGCGGTCGGCGCCTTCGGCTCCTGGTTCTCCTGGCAGAATACGCTGTCGCGGGCTTCGCCGCTGCTGCTCACCGCCCTTTGCACGGCGTTGCCGGCGCAGATGGGGCTGGTGATCATCGGCGGCGAAGGCGCTTTTGTCCTCGGCGGCCTCGCGGCGATGGCGGCAGGGCTGCCGCTTGCCGATCACGGCGCGCCGGCGATCGTCGTGCAGGTCGTGATGGCGATCGCCGGAATGACCGCCGGCGGCGCGTTGATCGCGCTCGCTGGCGCGCTGCGGCACTGGCGCGGCGTCAACGAGACAATCTCTTCGCTGCTGCTGTCGTCGATCGCCATCGCGGTGATGAACCAAGTGGTGGAGGGGCCGATGCGCGACCCCGCCAGCCTCAACAAGCCGTCGACCCGGCCGCTGCCCGACGCCGACCTGATCGGAAATCTGCCAGGCATGGACGTCCACTGGGGCCTCGCGCTCGGTCTGATCGCCTGCGTCCTTGCCTGGCTGCTGATGCGCCGCACCACCTTCGGCTTCGCCGCCCGCATCGTCGGCGGCAACGCGCGCGCCGCTCGCATGGCCGGCTTGCCGGTCGGCCGCATGACGGTGACCGTCACCGCGCTGGCCGGCGCCGCCGCCGGCCTTGCCGGCATGATCGAGGTCGCCGCGGTGCAGGGCAGCGCCAACGCCAACATCGCCGCTGGCTACGGCCTGTCCGGCATCCTCGTCGCCTTCCTCGCGCGCCAACACCCGCTCGCCGTCGTGCCGGTCGCGATCCTGCTCGGCGGCATCGGCGCCAGCGGCGGCCTGTTGCAGCGCCGCCTCGATCTGCCCGACGCCGCCGTGCTGGTGCTGCAGGGCATCCTGTTCGTCGCGCTGCTCGCTGGCGAAGGCATGCCGCCGTTGAAGGCCCGGAAAGCGAGGGTCAGCCGATGACCGCCGGCAACCTCGGCCTGTGGACCGTGCCGATCGCCGTTCTCGGCGGCGCGATTCGCGTTTCGACGCCCTTCCTATTCGTCAGCCTCGGCGAGCTGGTGACCGAGAAGAGCGGCCGCATCAATCTCGGCCTCGAAGGCACGCTGATCATGGGAGCGATGAGCGGCTTCGGCGTCGCCTACCTCACCGGGTCCCCGTGGCTCGGCGTATTGGCGGCGGGCGTGGTCGGCATGGCGCTCGGCGCGC
The DNA here is from genome assembly GCA_049513815.1 of Roseiarcus sp. Classification (GTDB taxonomy): domain Bacteria; phylum Pseudomonadota; class Alphaproteobacteria; order Rhizobiales; family Beijerinckiaceae; genus Roseiarcus. The sequence goes on from JBEKVR010000035.1 coordinate 10,745, forward strand.
TGCACGCCGGCGTTTGCTCGCTGCCGCGGGTCAACGACATCGCGGTCGGCATCGCGCTGATGCTGTTCGGCGCCGGTCTCGCCTTCTATCTCGGCAAGCCGCTGGTGCAGCCCCGGGCGCCGACGCTGCCGGCGCTTCCGCTCGGTTTCTGGAGTGACATCCCGCAGGTGCGCGCGGCGTTGGAGGTCAACGGCCTGTTCATCGTCGGCCTGGCGATGACGCCGTTGCTGCGCTGGGAGCTCGCCAACACCCGATGGGGGCTGATCGTGCGCATGGTCGGCGATTCGGCCGAAGCGGCGCGCGCACTCGGGTATTCGCCGCTTCGCGTCAGGCTCTACGCGACCTGTTTCGGCGGCTTCATGGCCGGCGTCGGCGGCTCGTTCCTGTCGCTCTATTATCCGGGCAGTTGGAACGAGGGCCTGTCGAGCGGCCAGGGCATTACCGCGGTCGCGCTGGTCATCTTCGCCCGCTGGAACCCGATCGACTGTTTCGGCGCCTCACTGCTGTTCGGCGGCGCCGGCGCGCTCGGGCCCGCGCTGCAGGCGGTCGGCGTCACTTCGGGCACATATTTGCTCAACGCCGCGCCCTACATCCTGACGCTCGTCATCCTGGTTCTGTCGTCGTCATCGCGCGATCGCATCGCCGGGGCGCCAGGCGAACTCAGCGTCACCAAGTAGCCGATCGCACCAAAGGAACGCGCCATGTCCTTCGTCGCCGCCGATCCCTATCCCTGGCCCTTCGACGGCCGCTGGAGCGCCGCCGACACCGCGCTGATCATCATCGACATGCAGACCGATTTCTGCGGCGTCGGCGGCTATGTCGACAAGATGGGTTACGACCTGTCGCTGACGCGCGCGCCGATCGAGCCGATCAAGCGCTCGATCGCCGCGTTCCGCGCCAAGGGCTACCACGTCATCCACACCCGCGAGGGTCACCGGCCCGATCTCGCCGATTTGCCGGACAACACGCGCTGGCGCTCGCAACGCATCGGCGCCGGAATCGGCGACGCCGGCCCCTGCGGCCGCATTCTGGTGCGCGGCGAGCCAGGCTGGGAGATCATTCCCGACCTCGCCCCCGCGCCCGGCGAGCCGATCATCGACAAACCGGGCAAGGGCTCGTTCTGCGCCACCGACCTCGAACTGATCCTGCGCGCGCGCGGCATCCGCAACATCGTGCTGACCGGCATCACCACCGACGTCTGCGTCCACACGACGATGCGCGAGGCCAACGATCGCGGCTTCGAATGCCTGTTGCTCGAGGATTGCTGCGGCGCGACCGACCGCGGCAACCACGACGCGGCGATCAAGATGATCAAGATGCAGGGTGGCGTGTTCGGCGCGGTCTCCAACGCCGACGGCGTCGTCGCCGCGTTGCCATGACCGGCGCCTTCTCGCTCGAAGCGGCGGGTATGTCGAAACGCTTCGGCGCGCTGGCGGCGCTCGACGACGTCTCGCTGCGGGTCGACGCCGGCAGCGTTCACGCGCTGCTCGGCGAGAACGGCGCCGGCAAGTCGACGCTAGTCAAGTGCATCATGGGTTTCTACCACGCCGACGAGGGCTCGCTGCTGCTCGACAGCCGCGAGGAGGATGTGCGCAATCCGCGCGACGCGGCGCGTTTCGGCCTCGGCATGGTCTACCAGCATTTCACCCTGGCGCCGTCTCTGACGGTGCTGGAGAACCTGGTGATGGCGCGCGCCGACGCGCCCGCGCCGCTCGATGCGCCGGTGCACGGCCTCGCCGCCGGCGAAAAGCAGAAGGCGGAAATCCTCAAGCAGCTCTATCTCGGCGCGCGCTTCCTCATCCTCGACGAGCCGACTTCGATGCTCACCCCTCAGGAAGCGGATCAGATGCTGGGGACGATCCGCGACATGGCGCGCGAGAACCGGTTAACCGCGCTGCTGATCACCCACAAGTTTCGCGAAGTGCTCGCCTACGCCGATGCGGTGACGGTGCTGCGCAAGGGTAGGCTCGCCGGAACCGGCAAGGTCGTCGACCTCACCGTCGACAAGATGGCGGCGATGATGATCGGCGAAGATCGACCCGCCGCGCCAGTCGCGCGCGCCGATGTGGCGCCCAGCGCGGTGCGCCTGGCGATCGAAGATCTCAAGGCCGATGACGCCGACGGCGCCGAGGCGGTGCGCGGCGTGACGCTGGCGGTGCGCGCCGGCGAAATCGTGGGCATCGCCGGGGTGTCCGGCAACGGCCAGAGCGAGCTGGTCGAAGTGCTCGCCGGCCAGCGCGACGCGACCGGCGGTCGCATGCTGGTCGAAGGCGAGGTCTATTTCGCCCGCCGCGCCGAAACACAGCGCCACCGTCTCGCGCTGTTGCCCGAAGAGCCGCTGCGCAACGCCTGCGTCGGCCGCATGAGCGTCGCTGAGAACATGGCGATGCGCAATTTCGACCGCCCGCCAATGGCGAATGGATTCTGGCTGTCGGCCCGCGCGATGCGCGAGGCGGCGCGCGGCCTGATCGAGCGCTATCGCGTCAAAACGCCGGGACCCGACGCGCCGATCGCCTCGCTCTCCGGCGGCAACGTTCAGCGCGCGGTGCTGGCGCGCGAGCTCGGCAGCGAGGTTTGCATCCTCGTCGCCGCCAATCCGGTGTTCGGCCTCGACTTCGCCGCGGTCGCCGACATCCACGGCCAGATCGTCGCTGCGCGCAATCGCGGCGCGGCGGTGCTGCTGGTTAGCGAGGACCTCGACGAGCTGCTCGACCTCTCGGACCGCTTGGTCGTCATGTCGGAAGGGCACATTGTGCTGGAGACGACCGCCGCGACGGCCGACCGCACCGCGATCGGCCGAGCCATGGCCGGACACTGAGGAAGGGCGCGCCTTGCCGACCATCGCCTCCGACCGCGGCTTTGAGCGCCTGCTTGCCGAAGACGCAACAGCAAGCTATTCCCCCAAATTCAAGCAGGCGGCGCCTGAGATGATCGTCGCCCAAGGCGGCGTCGTCGGCTGGACCGCTCCAGTCGCGGCCATCCTGGAGGCGATCAACTGATCATCCGCGATCTGCTGACGAACCCGTCGGCGCTGCGTTTCGAGCCGTTCCGCGAGGGAATCGAGGCGGCCTGGCTGCATCGCGATCCCGACGGCGGGCCGGCGGCCGCGGTTCTGCGCTATCAGCCAGGCGCCAAGGCGCCGCGCCATCGCCACGCGGGCTGGGAGCGGGTGGTCGTCATCAGCGGCAGCCAGGCCGACGCCCAGGGCCTGATCAAGGCGGGCGACGTCGCGCTCAACGCGCCTAGCACCGAGCATGAGGTCTTCAGCGCGGAAGGCTGTCTGGCGCTGCTCGTCTGGGAGCGCCAACCGATCATGCTCGAATAGGCGCGGCGCCGCGTCGTTTGGTCTTCCCGGGCGTTCGCGTAGAATGGACTCTCCGCCAACATCGTGGGGGCCGAACATGGCGCGCCGAAACCTTTTGAGCCTCGGGTAAATCGGAACCGCCGCTTTTGACGACTGGCCTGCTGCAACCCGTCGAGCTGACGATCGAACTCGCGACTGTCGCGACGATCGCGCTCGTCATCATCGCCACGCCGCTCGCCTGGTGGCTGGCGCGTTCGCGCGCGTGGTGGAAGGAGGCGATCGCGGCGGTCGTCTCGTTGCCGATCGTTCTGCCGCCGACCGTGATCGGCTTCTATCTGCTGGTCGCCCTCGGCCCGCACGGACCTGGCGGCGCGCTCGCGCAGCTGTGGGGCGCGCAGACGCTGGCGTTCACTTTCGGCGGCCTCGTCGTCGGTTCGGTCGTTTATTCGCTGCCGTTCGTCGTTCAGCCGATCCGCAACGCCTTTGCCGCAATCGGCGACCGGCCGCTCGAAGTCGCCGCCACCTTGCGCGCTTCGCCATCGCGCGCGTTCTTCGCCGTCGCGCTGCCGCTTGCGAGCCCCGGCCTGCTGACCGGCGCGGTGCTCGGCTTCGCCCATACCGTCGGCGAGTTCGGCGTCGTGCTGATGATCGGCGGCGCGATTCCCGGCCGCACCGCGGTCGTGTCGACGACGATCTTCGATTACGTCGAGACCGGCGAATGGGGCGCGGCCAACGCGCTCGCCGCCGGCATGGTCGTCTTCGCCTTCGTCGTCATCCTGGCGATGATCACGATCGAAAAGCGCTTCGCGCGAGGGCGGCCATGAGCGCGACTGGCGGCATCGAGGCGCGCTTCGCCGGTCGGCTTGGCGCGTTCGCATTCGACTTCGCGCTCAGCGCGCCGCCGCGCGGCGTGACGGCGCTCTACGGTCCCTCCGGCTGCGGCAAGACCACGCTCCTGCGCTGCATCGCCGGGTTGAATCGCGTCCGCGACGGCCATTGCCGCGTCAACGGCGAGGTGTGGCAGGAGGGCGCGCGCCTGTTCGCGCCCACCCATCGCCGCGCGCTCGGTTATGTCTTCCAGGAGGCGAGCCTCTTTCCCCATCTGTCGGTCAAGGCCAATCTCAGCTTCGGTGCGCCGCCGGCTGGCGCGGGGCCGGCGGCGGCGATCGGCTGGGACGAGGTGGTCGACCTCTGCGGCCTCGGGCCGCTGCTCGAGCGCGCGCCGCGTGATCTCTCGGGCGGCGAGCGTCAGCGCGTCGCGCTCGGCCGGGCGCTGCTGTCGCAACCGCGGCTATTGTTGATGGACGAGCCGCTGTCGGCGCTCGACGAAACCGCCAAGGCCGAGATCCTGCCGTTCCTCGAGCGGCTACGCGATCGGCTGTTGCTGCCGGCGCTCTACGTCACCCACGACATGACGGAGGTCGAGCGCCTCGCCGACCATCTCGCACTGATCGATCGTGGTCGCGTCATCGCCGCGGGGCCGCTCGGCCAGATGCAGAGCGATCCGGCTCTGCCGCTTGCCGCCGCGCGCGGCGCCGCGGTGACCCTCGAAGGAACGATCGCGGCGGTCGACGAGTCCTACGGCCTGACCACGGTCGCCGTCGGCGGCGGCGCGTTCGTCGCGCCGGGCCGGCTCGGTCCGGTCGGCGCGCGGCGGCGACTGCGTGTTCTCGCCGGCGACGTCAGCCTTGCGTTGGCGCCGCCCGGCCCGAGTTCAATCCTGAATGTGCTGACGGGGCGCGTGCTGGCGATCACGACCGTCGCCGCCAACGAACTCGTGGTCGTCCTTGGCCTCGGCGCCGACGGCGCTGGCGATCGCATTCTTGCGCGCGTCACTCGCCTTTCGTCGGAGCGCCTCGGCCTGAGTGAAGGCGTCAGCGTCCACGCGCAGGTCAAGGGCGTCGCGCTGTCGCGCGAGTGAGTTTCACTTCGAGGAAATAACCGGCCGCTGTCTGGGGACACGGTTGCATCTCCGGCGGTCGCACCCTCGCGCCGGGGACGAGCCAACCGTCGCTCCGGGACGCCCTCGTCCATGGCCCAGGGCGTTTCCTTGCCGCTCGGGCGTCCGTCGTCGTCAGATGGCGGTAAACCCGTTGTCTACGAAGAGATGCGCGCCGGTCACGAAGCTGGCTTCGTCGCTCGCCAGATAAAGCGCGGCGCGGGCCACCTCTTCGGGCTCGCCGATCCGCCCTTGCTGCGCGGCGATCGCCGCTTCGGACGCATCGACCCCGAGACGCCGCAGTTCGTCGACTTCCCGCAATCCGTGCGGGGTACGAATGAAGCCCGGGCAAACGGCGTTGCAGCGAATATTCCGGTCGCGGAACTCCACCGCGATCGCGCGGGCGAACATATGACAGGCGCCCTTGGTCGTGTCGTAGAGCACTTCCATGGGGGTCGCGGCCACCGCGGAGATCGACGAGGTGCAAACGATGGAGCCGCCGCCGCTGGCTAACATTTGCGGGATCACGGCGCGGGTCATCAGGAACATCGAGCGCACGTTCACCGCGTGGAGCCATTCCCAGTCTGAGAGAGTCGTCTCCAGGAACGGCTTGATGACGATCGAGCCGGCATGGTTGAACAGCACCGTCGCAGCGCCGAACCGCTCGAAGGCTGCGGCGATGGCGACGTTAACTCGACCTTCGTCGGAGACGTCCGCGGCGAAAAAGGCCGCCTCGTCGCCATTGGCCCGGATCTCGGCGACCGTCGCTTCGCCGGCTTCGATGTTGCGGTCGACGATGGCGACCTTCGCGCCCTCCGCCGCGAAGAGGCGTGACGCCGCCCCTCCCATTCCGGTCGCCCCGCCCGAGATGACGGCGACCTTTCCCGTCAGCCTTCCGGCCATTTGCTTCTCCTGTCGGCGAGGACGTCGGCAGCAACGCTCGATCCCCGCGCGCTCTGCTGCGCAATAAACGGGGCGGCCTCGCTAGCCGGCGAACAGGCTGCGGATGTCGTTGAAGGTGACGAACAGCATCAGCGAGACGACCAGCGCCGCGCCGAGGCGCAAGCTGAACGCCTGCGCGGCCCTGCTCAGCGGGCGGCCGCGCACCGCCTCGATGGCGTAAAACAGCAGGTGGCCGCCGTCGAGCATCGGGATCGGCACGAGATTGGTCAACCCGAGCGACAGCGACAGGATCGCCGCCAGCTTCAGCAGCGCGACGAAACCGAGCGAGGCCGCCGCGCCCGACATTTTGGCGATGCGCACCGGACCGGAAAGTTGGTCGGCCGACGAGCGGCCAATGATGACGCGCGACACGTAATCGCTGGTGACGGCGATGAGGCGCCAGGAATCCGAGAGGCCGCTCTCGAGGGCGCCGAGCGGCGTCGGATAGATGACCTGCACGCTCGAGGCGTTGGCGGCGAGACCGAGCCGCCCGGCGCGTTGCGCGCCCGCTGGCGTGTCGATCGACGTCAGCGCCGGTGTCGCGGTGAGCGTGATTTCGTGGCCGCCGCGGTCGACGACGAAGCTCAGCGACTCGCCGGCCCGCAGGGTGACGATGTCGATGATGTCGTCAAACGAGGCGATCCGCCGACCATTGACGCTCTCGACCACGTCGCCGGGCGCGAAGCCCGCCTGCTCGGCGACGCTGCCGGCGACGACGGCGTCGACGCGCGGCGGCAGGTAGCGCTCGCCGTAAGCGTAAGCGATGACAGAAAGGACGACGACCGCCATCGCCAGATTGGCGAACGGACCGGCGGCGACGATCACCGCCCGCGCGAGCACCGGCTGTCCGGCGAGCGTCTCACGCCGTTCGGCTGGCGACATTGCCGACAGCGCGTCTTCGTCGGGCGCGCTCGCCGCGTCGCGGTCGCCGGCGAAGCGCACGTAGCCGCCAATCGGGATCGCCGACAGTCGCCAGCGCGCGCCGCGCTTGTCGGTGCGGCCGACGACTTCGGGGCCCATGCCGATCGAGAAGACTTCGACTTTGACGCCGCAGCGGCGGGCGACGAAGAAATGGCCGAACTCATGGATGAAGACGACAGCGCCGAGCACGAGTAGGAACGAGCCGATCAGCACGACCGCTCCCCACAGGCTGTCCAGCATCGGCGCCATTGCGTTCCCGTCCTTCGCCCGTCCACAGCGGTCCGCCGCCGCGGCGATGAGACCATCCGGCGGCTAATTTCTGCTTAAACGGCGTGATTGTGAAGCCTGCGCCGACCGGCGACGTCTTCGTCGGCGCGCCCAAGCGCCACGGCGACCGCCGCGGCCATCGCGGCCGCGACATACACCGCGACGCCGGGAATCTGCAATGAAAAATCGACAGTTGCATGCAGCGTCACCAGGACAAGAGCCGCCAGGCCGGCGACCGGCAAGAACCGGAAGCGGTGGCGCACTCGCGCGCCGTGAATGAGCGCCGCGCAGAGCGCCGCATAGACGAGCGCCGTCGCGCCGACGAACGGCGCCCCGAATCCGAGCAGCCCTTCGAGGAAGACGTCGTGAGCGTGGTCCCAGACGCCGAGGATTCCGGCGCAGTCGGCGTTGCGATAGGCGGGGAAGACGTCCGGAAAGGCGCCGAAACCGGCGCCGAGCGGCCAATGATCGACGATCGCCGCAACGGTTGCGCTAAAGACACACCAGCGTCCGTCTTCAGACGCCAGCGGCTGGGCGCGGTGCTCGGTTCGTCCTGCGAACAGAATGAACAGGGCGAGGACGAGCGCCAGCGCCGCCAAGGCGACGGCGGGTCGCCGCCAGCGCGCGAAGAGCGCGTCGCGCTCGCGGTCAGCGGTCAATTGCCGTGCCGCCATCATCGCCGTCGCAACCAAGACGGCGATCAGCGTCGCGCCGATCGCCCCGCGCGAGCGGGTCAGGGACAGAGCGGCGGCGCAGTCGAGCACGGCGAAAAGATGGAGGATCAGCGCGGCGCTGCGGTCGCTCCATTTGCCGCGATGCGCAAGGCGCGCGAGATGGACGATACGCAGGTCGGCAAACAGCAGCGCGAAACTGAGCAGCAGCGCGACGCCGAAGAAGGTTCCCGCCGTGTTGCGGTTGACGAATGTCGCGGTGAGGTCGCCGAGATAGAATCGTTTCGGCTCGAGCAGAAGCTGATCGGGCCAGAACACTTCCTGGACGATTCCGAACGCCGCATAGGCGGCGCCGAAATAGGCGAGCGCCCGCCACAGCCGCAGCGCTTCGTCGTCGGTCTGGCAGCAGGCGAGCGCGACGGCGAAGGCGAGAAAAGGCGTTGCGAGCGCCGGCGCGGCGGCGAGCGTCAAGCCCGGCGCGACCGAAATCGAGCCGCGCGGCGACGCATCGGCGATCGCAGCGCCGAGCGCCTTCCAGGCGGGATCGGCGAACCGGGAATCGCCGAGCGGCAGAGTTTGCCAGAGGGCGTAGGCGAGCAGCGCAGCGAGCAGCAGCAGCGCCAACGCCTGAAAACGGGCGAGGCGTGGCGCGGCGATCGGGACTGCGACGGCGAGCAGCGCGAGGAGGGCGAAGCCGAGAGCGGCGAAGTCGAGCTCGACCGTCGACGCCCCACCGTGGGCGAGCACGGTCGCCACCAGCGTCGCGAGCAAGGCGCGGCTAAGCCACAGCCGACGCGCCGTCGGATCGAGCGTGGCTCCGGTCATGACGCCTCCGGCGCAAGCAGCGTGGCGCCGGCTGCGTCGATGCGCAGCACCGACAGCCGGTTGGAGACATACGCGGCCGTGTCGAGGTTGATGCGGTTCCAGCGAAAGTCGACGCACTCGACCGGCGTGTGGCCATGGACGACGACGAAGCCAAAGTCGCCTTCATGCCCGAGGAACTCGGCGCGGACGCCGGTGAGATCGTCGATTTCCTGATTCTCGAGCGCGACGCCCGGCCGGAGGCCAGCATGAACAAAGCCGTAGCCGCCGGCGCGGTGGAACGCGCCGAGGCTCGCGAGGAAGCGCCGGTGCTCTTCGGGCAGGCGCGCGGCGAAATCCTCACAGCGTGGGCCTTCGGCGCGGCGCAGATCCGACGCGGCGAATCCATAAGAGAGCAACGTTTCGACGCCGCCGACCATACGCCAGGCGGCGAACGGCAGGCGGCCGGCGAGGAACGACTCCATCGCCGTCTCGTGGTTGCCCCGCAGCGCGACGACGCGCGTTGCGCGGATGCGCGCCGTCATCAGGTCGAGGACCGCCTTCGAATTGGGGCCGCGGTCGACATAGTCGCCGAGGTAGATCTCTGTCGCCGTCGGCGCGCCCGGCGCGGCGCGGCGATCGCGGTCGATTCGCGTCTGCGCGCGCGCAAGGCAGTCGGCGCGACCGTGGACGTCGCCGATCACGTAGAGCGTCTGGCCCTCGGGAGCGGGCGGGTACGAACCGGGCGGCTCGACATTTCTGCGCCGGCACGCGTTCGGCGCGTCGAGCGCAAGACGGCGACGCGCGGCTCCGAGCCAGGCGCGCGGAGCGTCGCGTCGCCAGCGGGCCGGTTGTGCTTGGTCGGTTCGCCCCGCGACGGGGGTCGCTGCAGTCATGCGCCGTCAGCCGTTTGTTGCGCGCTTCAGGTCGTGCGGAAGGCGCGCGCAACCGTTACAGAGCATATACAACCCTTGCTTGCATTCAACGGCGATGATACACCTATGCGTGTCAGTGATCGCCAACGACGGAGGGGTCCGTATTGGACGTCGTCAACTTGTCCGCGGTCCTCAACCGAGCCGCGGCCGTACCGCAATTTGCGACAACCGCGCCCGCGACGCGCCGTTGGGCCGCGCCGTGCAGCGCCTTGCCGGCAGCGGCGGCGGCCTTCGACTTCGCGGTTCTGATCTTCGCCGCGCTGGCGGGCGAATTCGCCTATCGGCGCCTCGCGCTCGGCGAATCGCCCGAATTCGGCGGCCTCGACGGCGGCCTGCTGGCGGGGGCCCTGTTCGTTCTGCTGGCGCAACTCGCCGGCCTCTATCGTCTGCCGACCCTGCTTGCGCCCGGCGCGAGCCTGCCGCGCCTCACGCTCACCGTGGCGCTGGCGCAGCTCGCGGTCGTCAGCGTGCTGTTCCTGCTCAAATCGGTCGCCGACCATTCGCGCGGCGCGACGATCGCGTTCGCCGCGCTGGCGTTGGCGCTGACGCCGCTCAGTCGGGTGGCGTTGGCGCGGGTCGCGCGCTCGGCGATCCGACACGGCGCAATCCAAGGCTCTCGGGTCGTGACGCTCGGAGATTCGTTCGAGCTTGAGCGGCTGGACGACGCCGATTTCCCCTATTTCGGCATGGAGGAGGTCGCGCGCGTCCGCCTCTCCGGTTCGGCGGCGCTCGGCGGCGGGTTGCTCGAATCAGATCGCGCCCGCGTCGCCCAGGCGATCGCCTCGGCGCGCGAATTGCGGGCGACGGAATTCGCAGCGGTGATGCCGTGGGGCGCCGAAGCCGCGCTGGCTGACCTCTGTTCGCTCGTGCGCCTGTCGCCGCTGCCGCTGCGGCTCTATCCCGATGAAAAGGTCCGCCGGGTCTTGCGGCGCGGTCGCGACGGCGGCCTCGAGCGACGCTTCTCGGTGACGCTGCAGCGCGCGCCGCTCAGCGCCGCCGAGCGCGCCGCCAAACGCGCGTTCGACGTCGTCATCGCCACGGCGGCGCTCGTCGCGCTGGCGCCCGCACTGCTGGCGATCGCGGCGTTGATTCGCCTCGAAAGCCACGGACCAGCAATTTTCCGCCAGCGCCGCTGCGGTTTCGACAACCGTGAATTCGTCATGTTCAAGTTCCGGACGATGCGAGTGTTGGAAGATCGCGGGCCGATCGTCCAGGCTACGCCGAACGATTGGCGGGTCACCCGCCTCGGCCGACTGCTGCGCCGTTCCAGCATCGATGAACTGCCACAGCTTATCAACGTGCTGCGTGGCGAGATGTCGCTCGTCGGCCCGCGCCCGCACGCAATCGCCCACGACGACGAATACAAAGCGCGCATCGCCAACTACGCGCTGCGCCATCACGTCAAACCGGGTCTAACCGGCGCGGCGCAAGTCGCGGGTCTCCGCGGTGCGACGCCGCAACTGTCCCAGATGGAGCGACGCGTCGAGCGGGACCTCTGGTACGTCGACAATTGGTCGATGACGCTAGATCTGAAGATCATGGTCGCAACCGCCTTCATTGGGGCGCATTTTGACGCAGCCAACCGACCAGCCGCGGGGCGTAGCCGTATCTGAGCCAAGGAATCCACGCCCGCGCCAGGCGGTAGAGCGCGCCGTCGGGTCCAACCCCGCGGGTCGGCGCGCGCGCTGTTGCGACCCAGGGCGCGCGCGGCGGATCGAGCGAGACAATGTGGCGCTCGTGGCCGTGGTGGAACCAGACCTCGGAGCTCGAGAACACCCCCTCGACCGGGCCGCCGCCGCGCGGGTCCACCGAACTGATGACGTGAAGGACCTTCACTCAACCGCCCCCGCGTCGCGCAGCGCCTGGGCCGCGACAACCGCTTCGCGATAGCGCGTAGAGACGCCAACCACAAGTTGTATTTTGCGTCGCACATCGCGTGACGATTGCGGGGAGGCGGCGCGCTCGGTTAGAAACGCTCCGGCGGCCGACGCCGAATCGTCGGGCCGCCCTCGGACTTGGGTCGGTCCCGTCAACCAACGGAGCGCGGATGGATTGGCTCAGCGGTCTGGGCGACGTCGCGGTGGTGGCGCCCGCGTCGGCGGCGCTGGTCGTCGGTCTCCTCTTGCTGGGCGCGCGACGGGACGCGGTCGCCTTCGCCCTCGCCATGTTCGCGTGCGTCGTGCTGGCGTTGTTGGCCAAGCTCGCTTTCGCCGCCTGCGGCTTTGCGCCGCGCTTCGACATTGAGAGCCCGAGCGGCCATGCGGCGCTCGGCGCGGCGTTTTACGGCTCCCTTTCGGCGCTGCTCGCCGGCGGCCGGCCTCTTGGTGTGCGGCTGGCGCTCTACGTCGCCGCCGCGTGCGCGGCGGTCGCGGTCGCCTACGGGCGAGTCGAGTTACAGGTCCATAGCGTCGCCGAAGCCATCTGCGGACTGCTGATCGGCGCGGCGGCGGCGGCTCTGTTCGTGACGCTGCGCGGTCCGCCGCGCCGCCTGTCTCTTACGCCGCAAATGTTGGTGCGCGCGTCGCCGATCGCCGTGTTGCTGGCGATCGATCTGGCGCTGTTCTCCGATCGTTGGACCGCGGAGCCCCTGATCGACCGCTTCGCCTGGGCGATCGGCGTCGCGCTCAAGCTCTGTTCCTGATCGCCGCCTTTCGCGGCGCGGCGCCTCAGAGCTCGATCGTGTCGCCGAGCGCCGGAATCTCGACCTTCGCGCCGCCGAGCTTGTCGGCGAAGGCGCGCATCGCATCCGCTTCGCCGTGCACCAGGATGGTGTGGTTGGCATGGGTCTGCGCTTGCCAGGCGAGGAGTTCGGCCTGGTCGGCGTGGGCCGAGAAGCCGTTGATCGTGTGGACTTCAGCGCGCACGGCGATGGTTTCGCCGAAAATCTCGACCTGTTTGGCCCCGTCGATGATCTTGCGGGCGAGCGTGCCCTGGGCCGCGTAGCCGACGAAGATGACGGAAGCTTCCGGCCGCCACAGGTTGTGGCGCAGGTGATGGCGGATGCGGCCGCCGGTGCACATGCCTGAGCCGGCCATGATCACGCCGCCGCCGGTGATGCGGTTGATCGCCGCCGAGTCGGCGGTCTCGCGCGCGAAATGCAGCCCTGGCAGGCCGAACGGATCGCGCCCGTCGCGGAACAGTTCGGCGACGGCCGGCCCGTAGCCCTCGGGATGGCGCTCGAAAATTTCGGTCGCCGAGATCGCCATCGGCGAATCGAGGAAGACCTGCATCGCCGGCGGCAATCGATTGCGCTCGCGCCCCTGGCGCAGGACATAGAGCAACTCCTGGGCGCGCTCGAGCGCGAACGTGGGGATGACGACGTTGCCGCCGCGTTGAAACGTCGCGCCGATCGCTTGGTAAAGTTCCTCGATCGACGGCGCGACCGGCTTGTGCAGGCGGTCGCCGTAAGTCGTCTCCATGATGACGGCGTCGACCTGTGGCGGATTGGCCGGCGGACGCAGCAGCGGCCGGCCGGCGTTGCCGAGATCGCCTGAGAACAACGCCCGTCGCTTGCGCCCGCCCTCCTCGACTTCGAACAAGATACTCGCCGAGCCGAGAATGTGCCCAGCGTCGAAGAAGGTGACGACGACGCCGGTCGCGAGCGCGATCTGCTGTTCGTAGGCGGCGACGCGGCCGAAGCGGTCGCAGGCGTTGAGCGCGTCGAGCGTCCCGTAGAGCGGCGCGCCGTCCGTCGAATCGCGTGCGCGCGCGTCGCGCCGCGTCTTCCGGCGCGTGTCCTCTTCCTGCAGATGGGCGGCGTCGAGCATCACCAAGCGCGCGAGCTCGCGCGTCGCGCCGGTGGCGATGATCTCGCCGCGGAAGCCGCGCTTGTGAAGCAGCGGTATGCGCCCGCAATGGTCGAGATGGGCGTGGGTCAGCAGCAGCACATCGATCGACGCTGCGTCGAAGCCGAATGGCGCCGCGTTTTCGTCGTCGAGCTCACGGCTGCCCTGGAAGAAGCCGCAGTCGACGAGGATGCGCTGGCCGCCGGCCTCGACGAGATGGCACGAGCCGGTGACGTCGCGGTCGGCGCCGTGGAAAGAAACCTTCATGTCGCGCTTTCCCTCAGTCAGCGCCGCCCGCCGAGCTCGTCGATGTGGACAAGCAGATCGGCCGGGTCGTCGTAAACGCGAAACGCGGTGGCTTGCTGCAGCTCGCTTGCGCCATATCCGCCGCAAAGCAGGCCGACGCCGAGGGCGCGACAACGCGCCGCGGCGAGCATGTCCCAGATGCTGTCGCCGACCACGACCGCCGTCTCGATCGGCGCGTTGAGCCGCGCCGCGGCGGCGATGAAGAGATCCGGATCGGGCTTGGCGTATTTGACCTGGTCGCGCGTCACCACCGGAACTTTCGCCGGATCGACGCCGAGCGCAGCGAGATTGACTCCCGCCGTCTCCATGCGGCCGCTGGTCGCGATCGCCCACCGAATGCCGGCTGCAGTGAGAAAAGCGAGCAACTCCTTGGCCCCGGGCAGCGGCCTGATCGCGTCCGCCATGCCCCTGTACGCCTCGGCGTGCTTGCGTCGCAGGCGCTCGAACCGATCCTCGTCGATCGTGAGGCCGGTCTCGCGCACTAGTTGGTTGGCGAACAGGCCGCCGCTCATGCCGATCTTGCGGTGGATGCGCCACACGGAGAGCTCGATGCCCTCGCTGTCGAGGGCCTGCTTCCATGCCAGCACGTGCTGGTAGACGCTGTCGACCAACGTGCCGTCGAGATCGAACAGGAAGATCGGTTCGATGCGCATCAATTTCCCCCCGCTTGCCGCGCCCGTTTCGCGCGGCGACCTTACAGGGGGCGGGCGCGATGAGGAACCTCAAAAGCTCGGGCTGGGCTTACCGCGCCCGCGGCGCCGCTTCGTCGTCGGTCGACATCGCATGCCCGCGCCACTCGAAATCGTCGATGATCCACGCCTGCAGCCACAGCCACGGCAGCGTCGCGTCGCGCAGCAGAAAGGCGACCAGCGTCGCCGGCGTCAGCCGCCAGCCGGCGAGCAGCGCCAGCGCCGCCTCGCTTCCGTACCAGATCAACGCGATCGCGGCGGCGAACTGCGCCGGCGTCAGATCGAACGCCGCCGCGCCGAAGGCGGCAGCGATGACCGCCAGCACTCCCGAGGTGAACAGCTCCGGCGCGAAGAACAGCGGGAAGGTGGCGCGACGCAAGCGCGCCCAGCGCGCCTGCCGCCCCCACACTTCTGACCACGCCCGTCGGCCGAGCGGCTGATCGAACGGGCCGGCGGCGAGGCGCGGCCGCAAGTGGGCGCGGCGCACCAGCTTGGTCGCCGCAGCATCCTCGGCGATCTCGTCGCCGAGCCGTTCGATGCCGCCGCCCGCCTCGAGCACGTCGCGGCGCCACAGCATCGACTTGCCCTGCGCGAAACCCAGGCCGCAGGCGTCAGCCGCGTATTGCCACCGCGCCTCGTAGGTGTTGAGAAACGCGCATTCCAACTCCGCCGCCAGCGACTCCGGGGCCGAGCCGATCGGCGGCGCGCAGACGATTCCAACGCCGTTGCGCCAGCTCGCCATCATGCGCTGGATATAGTCGGGCGGCATCAGCACGTTGGAATCGGCAATAATGATCCAGGCGTTGCGCGCCGCCTTCCATCCTTTGACGACGTTGTTGAGCTTGGGGTTGGCCGACGGGCGTTCGTCGCCGACGAGTAGGCGCGCCTTGCGCTCGGGATGGCGTTCCATCGCGCGCCGCGCCAGAGGCGCAGCGGGATCGTCGGCGTGCGCAAGGCAGAAGATCAATTCGTAATCTGGATAGTCGAGCGTGAAGGCCGCCTCCAGAGTCGTCTCCGAGAAGGCTTCCACGCCGCACAAAGGCTGGACAAGGGTCACCGCCGGCGCGCCCGGGGCCGCGGCTAGGCGGCGGCAGCGCTTGCGACACTTTCGCGTCGCCAGCGCAATGCTCGCGACTTGCAGGCCTGTCGTGGCAATCGCGTAGCCGGCGGCGAGTTGAGCGAGCGTCGACATGGGAGAGCCGGGCCTTCCGTCAGCGAACGGGCGAGCGACGCGCCGCTCGCGGCAGCGCGGCCGGCTGCCGGGAGCCGCTCATATCACGACCCAATAGGCGATCAGGCCGGAGACCCCCGCGCCGATCAAAGTCCCAGCGGCGACGTCGGAGGCGAAGTGATCGCCAACCGCCAGCCGAGCCCACGCCATCGCCGCCCAGATCGCCAAGCCATAGGGCCAGACGCGCGGCGCGGCGAGAACGATCGGCAACAAAGCCGCCGTCAGCGTCATCACGTGCCCGCTTGGGAAAGAATAGCGGTCTAGCGGCGCCGGCGCGCCCGGGCAGGCGATGCCAAGATCGCGCGGCCGCGGCCGCGCCGCCGAGCGTTTGATCGTCGGATAAACGCAATGCAGCAACAAGATGCTCGCCGCACCGCTGAGCACGACCGCGGTCGCCCCCTGGGGCTGAAAATACAACAGGGCGACGAGGATGACGAAGTAGATCGGACCGTTTCCGAGCCGAGACAAAGCCTTGGCGGCGACCACCGGCGCCCGCCGATCGCCGCTTAGCGCCATCGCGCGCGCGATTGGCCAATCGACGCGGGCAAGGCGGTCCCAGCCCGACCGTCGGCGCTCCGTGGATTCTGTCAAATCCTCCAGCATGCGTCGCCAATATTCACCCGGCACAGACTATAACCATCCGCACTGTCGATTCGTCCAAAATTGTGGCGCGACGGGGGCGCGCGCGGCTCAGCCGGCCAAGCCGGCCTCGACGTGCGGCGCCGCGTGAGCGCGAAAGATGTTGTCAACGAACTGGCGCGCCGAAGCGGCGACGCTGAAGGTGAGCGCGTGAGCGCGCGCCGTTTCGCGCGGAATCGACAGCGCCGCCAGCGCCGCGCGCTTGAGGTCCCAATCGAGCGCGCCGGCGCCGCTGTCGCCGATCACGTCGAGCGGCCCGGGGACGGGAAACGCCGCGATCGGCAGGCCGGAGGCGAGCGCCTCGAGCAGAACCAGGCCGAAAGTGTCAGAAAGGCTGGGAAATACAAAGGCGTCGGCGCTGGCGTAGGCGGCGGACAGCGCCGCTCCCTGCAACTCGCCAAGGAAATGCGCGTGAGGAAAGTGCGCCGTAAGGCGCGCGCGGTCGGGACCGTCGCCGACGACGACCTTCGAGCCGGGCAGATCGAGCGACAGGAACGCGTCGAGATTCTTTTCCACCGCGAGGCGCGCGCAGGTGAGAAAGATCGGTCGCGGCAGATCGAGGACGCTGGTCTCGCAAGGACGGAACAACTCGCTGTCGACGCCGCGCGACCAGCGCATCAGCCGGTCGAAGCCCCGCGCGCGCAACTCGCGCTCCAGCGACTGAGTGGCGACCATCATGCCGAGGCCGGCGTTGTGGAACCGACGCAGCAGCCAATAGACGGCGCGCCGCGGCGCAACCCGGCGCATCGCCAAATATTCGGGAAAGCGCGTGTGGTAGCAGGTGGTGAACGGGCGCCCGGCGCGGCGGCAGGCGATCCAGGCGCAGAGACCGAGCGGTCCCTCCGTCGCGATGTGAACGAAATCAGGATCGGCGGCTTCGATCCTGCGCGCGACCGCGCCCGGCCGCGTCACGGCAAAACGCATCGAGGGGTAGGTCGGGATCGGCGCGGTGCGGAAGCCGGTTGAATCGAGCACTTCGATTTTCACGCCCAACGCGGGCGCCTCGTGCAGTAGCGCCTCGATCGAGCGTACGACCCCGTTGATCTGCGGCAGCCAGGCGTCAGTAACGATCAGGATGCGGCTCACGCGGCGACCTCGGCAAGGCGCGCCGCGAGCGGCGAGGACTCGATTGGATATGGGGATCGGCGCAAGCCGGGGTGAAACGGGCGGGTCAATGGAGGCGAGGTCTCTTGAAATTGGCGCTGCGCTCGACTGAGCGCACGCGCAGCCAGACGCTGCGGCCGTCACGCACCACTTCGATCGGAATTTCGACGCCGGCGGGACCGCGAGCCCACATACCGCGATACAAATCCGCAAGCGAGCCCACCGCGGCCTCGCCGACGGCGGCGACGATGTCGCCGCGGCGAAGTCCCGCAGCCGCCGCCGGGCTGTGATCTGCGACCCCGGCGATGACGACCCGACCGTCGCTCTCAGCGGAATAGACGCCGATCCACGGCCGCGCCGGCCTATCGATGCGGCCGCCGCCGCCCACTTGCTCCATCAGCGGCGGCAGCAGGTCGATCGGCACGACCATGTTGACATCGCTCGGCACGTCTTGTCCGCCGGCGCTTTCGACGTGCAGCGAACCGATCCCGATCAGCCGGCCGTCTCTGGCGAAGAGACCGGCGCCGCCCCAGAACGGATGCGCGGGGGCGGTGAAAATGGCCTCGTCGAGGAGATATTCCCAATAGCCCGCAAATTCATGCTTGGCGACGATCCGCGCTTCGACGAATTGGCGCCGACCGCCAGAGGCGATCACCACGTGATCGCCGACTTGCGCGGCCTGGGATCGCCCGAGCGGGACCGCCGGCAATCCGAGGCGGTCGAGCGCCTGCGCGAGCCCGAGACCGGATTCCTGGTCGATCGCCAGCGGATGGGCGGGAACCAGCCGTCCGCCGGGCGTGGTCAGCCAGATCGTCTCGGCCTCGGTGATGAGGTAGCCGATCGTCAGGACGAGGCCGTCGTCATCGATCGCGACGCCGCTGCCGGCGCGCTTGACCCCGAGAACTGGCGCCGTGAACGCGTCCTCAGGTATCTCCGCCTGCAAGGAAACGACGGATTCGAAGCTACGCCTCACCTCGGCGGAGAGGTCGTCGGGTTCAGGACGTTGCGGCGTCGCCACCTCCCGTCTCGGCTTTTCGGCCATCGGCTCTTTCCGTCGGCGAGCGTAGAATGGTGCCATCCTATCGCGGCGCGGCGAGCGCGGCAATTTTGCTTGCGGCGTCTTCGATCACGGCATTCGCGAAGCAAGCGTAATCGTCTTGCCGTCGACGGAGAATTCGCCACGACCGCGATGGTGGATCGTCTTGGCGTTCCGTTGCGTCGGGTCGCGCCACGCCTGCACGACCTCGAGGATGAACAGGCCGTATCGTTTGACGAAACGCGTGTCGACGACCTTGCATTCGAGATTGGCGAGACATTCTGAAACCAGCGGGGCGTCGACGCGACGGGCCCGCGCCCGCGTCAATCCGAACGCGGCGAACTTGTCCGTCGTTCGACCCGAGCAATTGCCGATCGCGACGACCGTTTTCGCCAGTTTCGCCGCCGGGACGGCGATGACGCATTGGCGCGTCGCGCGCAGGGCGGCGAAGCTGTAGTCGGCCTCGCTGACCACGCAGGCGACCAGCGGCGGCGTGAACTCGACCATCATGTGCCACGACATCGTCATCACGTTGTCGCGGCCGGCGCGAGCGGTCGTCAGCAGGACGACCGGACCCGGTTCGAGCAACCGGTAGACTTCAGACAGCGCCAGCTCTCTCAAAGCGTCGCCTCCTCCGTCAATCGCCGCCTGTGCGCGATCTCGGCCGCCGGCGGGCGCCCGCATTTCGTCGACGACGAATCTGTCTCCGTCGCAGCGAATACGTTCGATGCGGTTCAGGGGCAGGCCGAGGGGGAAGCAATCCTGCGCCCCAGCCGCCGCATGGATTGCTTCCGCATCGTTTCTCGCGAACGCGCATCGCAAAAAGCATGCGCGTGCTTCGGCGCGATCTCCGATCCCTCGCGATGTCGCAGCTCATGGCGGCTAACATCGAACGGCATTGTTCGCCGCAGGCCGTCGTCCGCATTGAGAGGGATCAATTCCGTCGCAGACGCCCGCGCGACGCCTGCCTTTACGGCCCTTGCTCAGAACGGATAGTGCTGCGGACCTTCGATGGTGATCCAGCGCAGTTCAGTGAATTCGGCGATCACCGCCTTGCCGCCGAACCGGCCGTAGCCCGAGGCTTTGACGCCGCCGAACGGCATTTGGCCTTCGTCGTGCACAGTCGGGCCGTTGATGTGGCAGATGCCGGTTTCAAGCCGCTTGGCGACCGTGAGCGCGCGCTGCACGTCGCGGCTGAACACCGCCGAAGACAGGCCGTATTCGGTGTCGTTGGCGACCCGGATTGCCTCTTCCTGGTCCTTGACGCGGATCACCGGCTTGACTGGCCCAAACGACTCTTCGCCGTACATGCGCATGCCTGGCTTCACGTGGTCGATGACGGTCGCCTCGACAATCGCGCCGGTGCGTTTGCCGCCGGCGACGACCTTGGCGCCCTTGGCGACCGCGTCGGCCATCAGCCCGTCCATACGCTCGGCCGCTTCGACGCTGACCAGCGCGCCGAGCACGACATGACCACGCGGATCGCCCGCCGGCAGGGCGGCGGCGCGCTTGGCGAGCTTGGCGACGAACGCGTCGGCGACCTTCTCGTCGACGATCAGCCGCTCGGTCGACATGCAGATCTGCCCCTGGTTGGCGAAGGCGCCGAAGATCGCCGCGTCGACCGCGGCGTCGAGGTCGGCGTCGTCGAGCACGATCAGCGGCGCTTTGCCGCCGAGTTCGAGCAGCACCGGCTTGAGATGCTCGGCGGCCAGCTTGGCGATGATCTTTCCGACCCGCGACGAGCCGGTGAAGTTGATCCGCTTGACCGCCGGATGAGCGATCAGCGCTGCGACGACCTTCGGCGCGTCCTCCGGCGCATTGGCGATGACGTTGACCACGCCTTTGGGGAAGCCGGCGTCGTTGAGCGTTTGCACGATCAAGCGATGCGTCGCCGGACAGACCTCCGAAGAGCGCAGGATCACCGTGTTGCCGCAGGCGAGCGGCGCCGCGATCGCGCGCACGCCGAGGATCACCGGCGCGTTCCACGGCGCCATGCCGAGCACGACGCCGACCGGTTGGCGCATCCCCATCGACAATACGCCCGGTTTGTCGGCCGGGATGACCTCGCCAGTGATCTGCGTCGTCAGCGCCGCGGCCTCGCGCAACAACGTCGCCGCGAAAAAGCAGTTGAAGCCGCCCCAGGGACCGGTCGCGCCGATCTCCTCGGTCATCAGTTGGGAGAATTCGGCGGTGCGGCTCTCCAGCAGGTCGGCCGCCTTGTTGAGCAGCGCGCGGCGCTGGCTCGGGCCCGTCTCCGACCAGCTCGGGAAGGCGCGCGCGGCCGCCTCGACGACCTTGTCGACGTCGGCCTCGCTGGCTGCCGCCGCTTCGCTGGCGACCTTGCCGGTCACCGGATCGTGCCGCTTGTAGGTTGCCCCGTTCGCCGCGCCGACCGACGCGCCGTCAATGATGAATTCTACCTTCATGTCGTTTCCTCCCGTCGAAGATCGCGCACTTGCATACGCGCATGAATTTCCGGCGCCTCAAAAGCCGAGGACGCTCGCGTTGATCGAAGCCTCGAGCCCGCCGTCGACCGGCAGATTGGCGCCGCTGATCCAGCGCGCGCCATCCGAACACAGAAACAACGCCGCCGGAGCGATGTCCGCGGGCGCGCCGGCGCGTCCGACCCGCGCGATGTCCTCGTCGACGCGCGGATCGCCGAACACCTGGCGGAACTCCTTGAGGATCGGCGTCGTCACCGGCCCCGGGCTGACCGCGTTGACGCGCACGCCGCGGTCGCGGAACAAAGGTTGGTGGGCGGCCCGCATCGTCCACAGTAGCAGCAGCTCTTTCGATAGCGGATAGCCTTCGCCGTCGGGTACGGCGAAGCGCTTGAGCAGCGCGGCGATGTCGGGGAAGCCGGGCGCGTCGACGAGGGCCTTGGCCCGATCGAGATTGGCGCGCCAGCTGAAGCCGGCGATCGAGGCCACGTTGACCACCGCGCCGCCTTCGCGCAGCCTGGGCGCCAAAGCCTCGCTGAGCGCGCGTAGGCCGTAGAAGTTGATCGCCAGCGTCTTGACGGCGCCCGAGACGCCGGAAACGCCGGCGACGTTGCACAGCGCGTCGAACCGGCTCGGCAGCGCGCGCGCAAGGTCGGCGATCGAAGCGGCCGACGAAATATCTGCCTTGACGAAGCCGCCGAGCGGCGCGGCCGGCGCATTGACGTCGACGCCGATCACGTCGGCGCCGAGCGCAACCGCGAGCTCGCCAACGCGGGCGCCGATGCCCGAAGAAATTCCGGTGACGACGATCGTCTTGCCGAGCAGCATTCCCGTCCTCCCATCTGCGCGTGGTCGCTTTCGCCGCGCGTCTCGCGTCTTATGTTGCGTTCTTTTCCGACGGCGGCGCCTCGGCGGCGCTATGCACGCCCAGGAATCGGACGCGATAGCCGACCGGCAATAGCCGCAACGCGGTCTTGTCCTCGACCCAACCCCAGAGCCCACGCGGCAGGGCGAGCGCGAAGACCAGCGCCGCCGCGCCGAGGCCGACGAGATACCAGACTCCGGCGGCGCCGAACCACGCCTCGATGGCGAAGAACACCACGGCGCCAAGGATCGCGCCTTCGAACGTGCCGAGGCCGCCGACCAGCGCCATGAAGATCATGTAGGCGGTCCACTGTGGGCTGAAATAGGTTTTGGGCTGAAAGGTGACCGCCGTCGCCACCCACAGCGCGCCAGCAAGCGCAGCGGCGAACGCGGCGAGGACGAAGACGGTCCGTTTGGCGCGCGTCACGCGCACGCCGACGGATTCGGCGGCCTGCTCGTCGTCGCGGATCGCCTGGATCGCGGCGCCGATCGGCCCGCGCAGCAGGAAGAAAACGACCGCCAGCAGGCCGGCCATGGCGGCGAAGGCGCACCAATAGGTCAGCGCGCGTCTGAGGTCGGTCGGATAGGCGTTGAGCGCAATCAGCGAAGTGCCGGTCTCGCCGTTGATCAGCGTGTCGAGATTGACGAGTAGATGGGCGAGCTCGGAGACGACCCACATGCCGATGGCGAATTCGCCGCCCTTGAGGCGCAGCATCAGCGCCGAAAGCGGCAACGACAGCGCGCCGACGATGATCGCGGCGAGGAACAGCGAAGGGTAGACGCTGACGCCGGAATCGGCGAGCCGTACGGCGAAATAGGCGCCGAGGCCGAAGAACGCCTGCTGGCCGATCGAAACCAGTCCGCAATAGCCGACCAGCGCGTTCCACATTACCGCGAGGATCACGTAGATAAACAGCGTCGTCAGCCGGTCGACGCCGTTGGCGCTGAGCCACATCGGCCCGAGCGCCAGCAGAACCGCGGCGAGCGTCGCGACCGCGAGCGCGACGCGCGATTCGCGCGTCCAGCGTTCGACGACGATCGTCGAGCGCGCGCTCATGCCGCCCTCCCGACGAAGCGGCGCAGGCGCAGGCCAAAATCGCCGAAATAGAGGCGCAGGAACAGCGCGGCGAGGAAGACCCCGTGACCAGCGAGGAAGAAGCCCTGTGGGCTCACCGAGGCGCCGACGCTCTGGGAGACGCCGAGCACGATCCCGCCAACCAGCGTGCCCCACAGCGAGCCGGCCCCGCCGATGACCGCGGCCTCGAAGGCGAAGATGAGCTGCAACGCGCCGGCGTAGGGATCGAAGGTGGCGCGCATCGCCAGGAAGGCGCCGGAAATCGCCACCGTCGCCATCGCGATCGCCGCCGCCAGCGCGTTGACCCGGCGCGCGTTGACGCCGACCAGGCCGACCGTGTCGGAATCCTCGGCGGTGGCGCGGATCATGCGGCCGAGTTGGGTGTGATTGAGGAAGAGCTGGATGCCGCCGAGCAGCGCAATCGCCGTCGCCATCGTCAGCGCCGCGAGCTTGCCGATGGCGATGTCGTCGGTGATCGACCAACTGTCGTAGGAGAGGTCGCCGATATAGGGGGCGAGCGAGCGGGTGTCGGCGCCGAACTGCTGGAACAGCAGGTTGTCGATGACGATCGACAGGCCGAAGGTCGACAGCACCGGCACCAGCAGACCGCCGCGCGCGCTGCGCTCGAGCACGGCGCGCTGCAGCCCGGCGCCGATCAGCGCCATCGCCGGAACGACGGCGACGAGACCGAGGAATGGCGAAACGTCGTAGCGGTCGGCGAGCACGAACAGCGCGTAGGCGGCGAGAATCGCCAGGCTGCCGTGCGCCAGATTGATGATCCGCATGACGCTGAACATGAACGACAGGCCGCAGGCGATCAGCGCGTAATAGCCGCCGAGCAGCACGCCCTGGATGATCTGGTTGACGAAGATCACGCTGGCGCTCCGTGCTCGGCGCCGCGGCGCAGGCCGAAATAGGCGTGCGTCACCTCTTCGTGCGTCAACTCGGCGGTCGCGCCTTCGATGGCGATCGCGCCCTCGAGCATGCAGATTGCGCGGCTCGCGGTCGCCAGCGCCCGTTTGAGATCCTGTTCGACCAGGACGATCGCGACGCCCGAGCCTTTCAGCGCCTCGAGCTGCTCGTAGACGCGGCCGACGACCAGCGGCGACAGGCCGAGCGACACTTCGTCGAGCAGGATGATCTCCGGGTTGGTCATCAGCGCGCGGCCGATCGCCGTCGCTTGCTGCTCGCCGCCGGACAGAGTCCCGGCGAGGCTGCGCCGTCGCGCCTTGAGGTTTGGAAAGGCCTCCATCACCGCTTCGAGCGTCCAGCGGCCGGCGCGGCCAGCTGAGCGGGCGAGCATCAGGTTCTCTTCGACCGTCAAGCTGGCGAACAGGCGGCGGCCTTCCGGCACCAGCGCGATGCCCATCCGCGCGCGCGCGTGGGCGCTGCGCGGCGAGACGTCGGCGTCGTTGAAGACCACGCGTCCGCCGGCGAGCGGATGCTGTCCGGCGATGGCGCGCAGCAGCGTCGTCTTGCCGGCGCCGTTGGCGCCGACGAGGGCGATCGTCTCGCCCCTGTCGATGGCGAAGCTGACGCCGCGAACGGCGGTCAACAGACCGTGGCGCGCTTCGAGGCGTTCGACCGAGAGCAGCGTCATCCCGCCCCTCCGCCGAGATAGGCTTCGATCACCATCGGGTCTTTCATCACCTTGTCCGCCGCGCCGTCGGCGATGACGCGGCCCGCGTCCATGCAGACGAGCCGCTCGGCGACGCGCAGCAGGATATGGACGATATGCTCGATCCAGACGATGGCGAGGCCGCGCCGCTTGAGTTCGAGGATGACGTCGACAAGTTCGCTCGCCTCCGCGTCGGTCAGGCCGCCGCCGATCTCGTCGAGCAGCAGCGCCGAGGGGCCGGTGGCGAGCGCGCGGGCGAGTTCGAGTCGCTTGCGGTCGATGAGCCCAAGCGTCTCGGCGCGGCGGTTGGCGACGCCGGTCATGCCGGTCGTCGTCAACGAATCGGCGGCGCGCGCGTAGGCGTCGTCGCGGCTGAGACCGCCGCCGTGACGGGCGGCGGTGAAGACGTTCTCGAACACCGTCATGCCCGAGAACGGCCGCGGAATCTGGTGGGTGCGGGCGAGGCCGCGACGACAGCGCTCGGCGGTCGGCAGTGCGGTGACGTCTTGGCCGCGCAACCTGACCGTTCCGGCGGTCGGCGCATGCGCGCCGACCAATCCGCTGAGCAGCGTCGTCTTGCCGGCCCCATGGGGGCCGACGACG
>JBEKVR010000036.1:0-35037 GCA_049513815.1 Roseiarcus sp.
TCGCGGCGCGCGCCGCCGCCACTCTGACCGCTTGGATGGCCGGGTCAAGCCCGGCCATGACGAAGACACGGAACGGCGGGACGCCGCGTCGCTCAGTAGATCGGAAACCGCCGCGTCAGATCGGCGACGCTGGCGCGCACCTTCGTCTCGACCGCAGAATTGCCCGCTTCGCCGTTGGCGGCCAGGCCGTCGAGCGTCTCGACGATCAGCTCGCCGACCTTGCGGAACTCGGCGACGCCGAAGCCGCGCGACGTCGCCGCCGGCGACCCCAGTCGGATGCCCGAGGTCACGGTCGGCTTCTGCGGATCGAACGGGATGCCGTTCTTGTTGCAGGTGATGTGCGCGCGCGACAGCGCCGCCTCGGCGGCCTTGCCGGTCAGCCCCTTCGGCGTCAGGTCGACCAGCATCAGATGGTTGTCGGTGCCGCCGGTGACCAGCTTGTACCCACCCGAGAGGATCGGCGCAGCGAGCGCCTTTGCGTTGGCCACCACCGCATGGGCGTAATTCTTGAACTCCGGCGTCAGCGCCTCGTGCAGCGCGACGGCCTTGGCGGCGATGACGTGCATCAGCGGCCCGCCCTGCAGGCCGGGGAAAATCGCCGAATTGATCTTCTTGGCGAGGTCCTCCTCGTTGGTGAGGATCATGCCGCCGCGCGGGCCCCTCAGCGTCTTGTGCGTCGTGGTGGTGACGACGTGGGCGTGAGGGAATGGCGACGGGTGCGCGCCGCCCGCCACCAACCCGGCGAAATGCGCCATATCGACGACGAAATAGGCCCCGACCTCGTCGCAGATGGCGCGGAAGCCGGCGAAGTCCCAGTGGCGCGCATAGGCCGAGCCGCCGGCGATGATCAGCTTCGGCTTATGTTCCCGCGCCAGCCTCGCGACGCCGTCCATGTCGACGCGGTGCGTCTCGCGGTCGACGCCATAGGCGACCGGCTTGAACCAGCGCCCCGACATGTTGACCGGCGAGCCGTGGGTCAAATGGCCGCCAGCGGCGAGGTCGAGCCCCATGAACGTGTCGCCCGGCTGCATCAGCGCCAAAAACACGCCCTGATTAGCCTGACTGCCGGAATTGGGCTGGACGTTGGCGAAGCGACAGCCGAACAGCTTGCAGGCGCGCTCGATCGCCAGGTTCTCGGCGATGTCGACGAACTGGCAGCCGCCGTAATAGCGCCGGCCCGGATAGCCTTCGGCATATTTGTTGGTCATCACCGAGCCCTGCGCCTCAAGCACCGCCTTGGAGACGATGTTCTCGGAGGCGATCAGCTCGATATCGTCGCGCAATCGGCCAAGCTCCAGCTCGATGGCGCGGGCGATCTCGGGGTCGGACTCGGCGAGCCCGGCGGAAAAGAACGAGTTGGAGCGGATCGGCTGGGCGACGGCTTCGGGCATGGGCGGACCTGCCATAGGAGGGGGAATCTCGCGCCGGCGGATTAGCACGAAGCGGCGGAGGGGGGAAAGAAAGAACAGGCGCTTTGGCGCTGGACGGCGGCCGCCGCTCCCTGCAAATCTCCGTTCCCCACCCGTGGTCGGGAGCCCCCCATGTCCACCTACGCCGCCGCCGTCCGCTGGCGCCGCAAACCGGAAGACCATTTTCTCGACGGGCGCTACAGCCGCGCGCACGAATGGGCGTTCGACGGCGGCGCGCGGGTGCCAGCCTCCTCCTCGCCGCACGTCGTGCCCCTGCCCTTTTCCGACCCCGCCGGCGTCGACCCCGAAGAGGCCTTGGTGGCCTCTCTGGCGAGCTGCCACATGCTGTTCTTCCTCGATTTCGCCCGGCGAGCGGGCTTCCTCGTCGACGCCTACGAGGACGAAGCCGAAGGCGTCATGGAGACCGGGCCGGACGGGCGGGTGTGGATGGCGCGCGTGACCTTGAAGCCGCACATCGTCTTTGCCGGCGACAACCGCCCGCGCCGCGCCGATGTCGACGCCCTGCACCACCGCGCCCACGAGGCCTGCTACATCGCCAATTCAGTGAAGAGCGAAGTGCGGGTCGAGGGCGGCGAGGACGGGCTGGCGGAGGGGTGAACGTGCGTCCCTTCTCCCCGCCTGCGGGGAGAAGGTTAGGATGAGGGACCGGGCGATGGACCGCGATCGAGCGGCTTATCGCCACGCCCCTCGTCCTCTCGCCGCGTCCCCACGACATTCACCCATCTCGGGCCGGGGGCCACATCGGCCCGTCGCCGTCAAGCCGCTTCGCGGATGCTCCGCTGCGCTCCGCCCCTTCGGGTGACGACGCCAGCCCAATGCGCCGTTCTGTTTCCGTGGTCTTTGGTGAGACGAGCCGGCCTGCAGGCCGGCTCCGTTCACCAAAGTCCATGGGAACCAGGAACCTGAGCCGCGCGCAGGGGTCAATCTTCGCAGCTAGAGCGCGCGGCGTTTGCTTGGAATCGGCTGCCCCCCAACGCCCCCCCGTCCTGAGGCGCCGCGAAGCGGCCTCGAAGGACGCTCCAGCGCGCTCCTCCGCCGGCGCAAGCTGGATCATCCTTCGACTCGCTCGCTGCGCGGGCGGCTCAGGATGAGGTTCGCGTAAACCCGCATGCAATGCGCACCAGCCAAAAGCCCCGCGCCTAAGCGAACCGCAGGGCGATCACGCCGCCGAGAATTAGCAACGCGGCGCCGGCGCGCGCGCCGCGGAACGGTTCGCCGAGGAATGCGACGCCGATGATCGCGGCGAACACGACGGAGCATTCTCGCAACGCCGCGACCGCGCCAATCGACGCTTGCGTCATCGCCCAGACGACGATTGCGTAGCCGCCGAATGCGGCGATGCCGGCAAAGGCGTTGCGCCGGGGATCGCGCAAGAATTCCGGGCCGGCCGCCTTGCCGCGCAACGCCAGCACGACCGGCACGTAGACCACCGCCGTCAATGTGTCCGACCAGGCGTTGTAGGCGAAGGCGTGCGCCGCGTCGGGTCCGGCGAGGCGCGCGCCTGCGCCGTCGATGACCGAATAGATCGCGATCACCGCCGAATTGGCGAGCGCAATGACCAGCGTCGCGCGGTCGATTCGTCCGTGCGCGAGGCCGGAGAGCCCCATCGTCGCCACGCCGACAACCAGCCCGAATACGCCGACCAGCGCGACGGCGTCCGGGGTCTCGCGCAACGTCACGGCGGCAATGGCCGTCGCGACGAGCGGCGCCAGACCGCGCATCAGCGGATAGGCGACCGACAGATCGGCGTTGCGATAGAGGCGGCCGACCAGCAGGAAATAGACGATGTGGATGAACGCCGAAGCGACCACATACGGCAGCGACGCCGCCAACGGCGCCGGCGTCGCCAAGGCGACCAGCGCGGCGACGACGCCGGTCCACAGCGCGACGCGCGCCGAGCCCATGAACTTGTCGCCGGCGCTTTTCACCAGCGAGTTCCACAGCGCGTGCAGCAACGCCGCGCCCAGCACCGCCGTCCAAACGAAAGTCGTCACCCGTCCGCCGTCCTGACCGTCACGAAATCGTCATGAGCTTAGTCGGCCAAAGCCGGGCGGCAAGCCGACGCGGGCCGGCGCCTCGCCTCTGGCGTGGCGAGGTCGACGGCGCGCACGGATCAGGCAAGCGGCGAAGACGCCGACTCAATTTGGCGAAAACGACAGATAAATCCGTATATTAGATGATATATTTAATGTTTTGGTTTAGAAGAGCCCGGCTCTTCATTGCGGCACACTCAGTTCGCCGGTTGCCGGGCCGGCCCGCCCCTCCGCAACACCCCACAAAGTGTGCGCGAAATGGCGCCTAGCCCTTTGAAAAGACGCGCTCGCCGAATCGACCTGTCGCGCCTCCGCTTAGGGGGCTCGACCGGGCCGGATCTCAGTTCGTCTTGGTCGCCGGAACGAAGATCACCACGTCGTCCTTGCTGACGCGGTCGAGCATGGCGCGCGCTTCTTCGTCGAGCAGATCGCGGTCAACCGCCTCGGAGCGCATCGACTCGACGCGACGGCGCCAACGGTCGTGCTCGGTCTTGAGCTCGGCGAGCTGGCCCTCCAGTTTCGTGACCTCGCCCTCGTATTGCGCTTTCGCGTTGAGGCCGCGCTCGCCCTGCGACGCGCCCCAGACGAGCCACGCGCTCGTCGAGCCCAACACCAGATAGAAAACGATCGGGATGAGAATCGCGCGGGCGCGCGTCTTGACGGCCATGAGCGCGAGGATGGCGGCGGCGCGGTTAATTTCCGGTTGCCGCCGCCTTCGCGTTTCTCGACTTTAGCGCGCCTTGATCGCCGCGTGACCGGCGTAGCGCGCCTGGTCGCCGAGCTCTTCCTCGATGCGAATGAGCTGGTTGTACTTGGCGAGACGGTCCGAGCGCGACAGCGAGCCGGTCTTGATCTGCCCGCAGTTGGTCGCCACGGCGAGGTCGGCGATGGTCGAGTCCTCGGTCTCGCCGGAGCGGTGCGACATCACCGCCGTATAGCCGGCGCGGTGCGCCATATCGACGGCGGCGAGCGTCTCGGTCAGCGTGCCGATCTGGTTGACCTTGATCAGGATCGAGTTGGCCGTGCCTTCCTTGATGCCGCGGCTGAGGCGTTCGACGTTGGTGACGAACAGGTCGTCACCGACGAGCTGCCGGCGCTTGCCGAGCTTCTCGGTCAAGAGCTTCCAGCCGCGCCAGTCGTCCTCGGCCATGCCGTCCTCGATGGAAACGATCGGATAAGCGTCGGCGAGCTTGGCGAGATAGTCGACCTGCTGCTCGATCGTGCGGGTCTTGCCCTCGCCCGAATAGACGTAGGCGCCGTCCTTGAAGAACTCGGTCGACGCGCAGTCGAGGCCGAGCGCGACGTCCTTGCCCGGCTTGAAACCGGCCGCCTCGATCGCCTTGACGCAGAAGTCGAGCGCCGCCTCGGCCGACGGCAGGTTGGGGGCGAAGCCGCCTTCGTCGCCGACGTTGGTGTTGTGGCCGGCTTTCTTGAGCTGGCCCTTCAGCGTCTGGAACACTTCCGATCCCCAGCGCACCGCCTCACGCAGGCTCGGCGCGCCCAGCGGCATGATCATGAATTCCTGGAAGTCGATCGGGTTGTCGGCGTGCACGCCGCCGTTGACGATGTTCATCATCGGCGCCGGCAGGACGCGCGCCGTCGTTCCGCCGATGTAGCGATAGAGCTGCAGGTTGGAGGCGTCGGCCGCCGCCTTGGCCACCGCCAGCGAAACGCCGAGGATCCCATTTGCGCCAAGCCGCGCCTTGTTGGGCGTGCCGTCGAGGGCGATCATCGCCTCGTCGATCTTGATCTGCTCCTCAGCCTCGAAGCCGCTGATGGCGTCGAAAATCTCCCGGGTGACCGACTCGACCGCTTTCTTGACGCCCTTGCCGCCGTAACGGTTCTTGTCGCCGTCGCGCAGCTCGACCGCCTCGTGGGCGCCCGTCGAAGCGCCAGACGGCACGGCGGCG
Organism: Roseiarcus sp.; assembly: GCA_049513815.1. GTDB lineage: Bacteria > Pseudomonadota > Alphaproteobacteria > Rhizobiales > Beijerinckiaceae > Roseiarcus. The sequence goes on from JBEKVR010000036.1 coordinate 5,374, forward strand.
CGGCCCATTGAGCCGTCTTCGAGCACGACGTCGACCTCGACGGTCGGGTTGCCGCGACTGTCCAGAATTTCGCGCGCGACAATGTCTACGATGGCGGTCATGCTACTCCTCCGGATGATCGACGGCGCGCCGCCTCCGGCGAGCGCGATCCCGGGCGCGCTCTTACGCTAAGGCCGTGACGGACGAAAGTCGTAGACGGCGGCTTTTCGCGTCGGGCGGCGGAACTTTTGTCGCAGCGGCGACCAGAATGACTGATTTTGCGCCTTGCTACTATTTATTTGCATGGCAGCCCTGCCGGCAGTGATGACAGTGCCGGAATTTTGATCTAGGGTTTGCTTCTCGAAAAGGAGGCCGACGCCATTCGATGGCGGCGGAAATGCCGAGTCTGTGGGAGGACGGGGCGTTTGATCGATTGACAGAGCGGCGCGCCGCCTAGGCGGCGTCAGGCACGCGGCGGATCGGTTTCGCGATCAGGGACAGGGTCAAAAACGAGGGCAAGGCGAGGGAAATCTCCCCGCCTTGCCTTTTCGTTGATCGCAGCTTCTTCAGGCGCCCGTCTTTTCCCCTTCCGCCCAGCCAGCCTTGACCTCGGCGACGTAGTCGGCGAGCCCGCCTTCGGCGATCGCGCGCCGCGCGCCGGCCATGAGATCCTGGTAGTAGGCGAGATTGATCGCCGTCAGCCCCATCATCGCGAGGATTTCGCCCGCCTTGACCAGATGGCGCCAGTAGGCGCGCGAATAGTCCCGCGCCGCCGGCGCGCTCGAGCGTTCGTCGATCGGCCGCGGGTCGTCGGCGAAACGCGCGTTGCGCAGGTTGAGCCGGCCGCGGCGGGTGAAAACCATGCCGTGACGGCCGGCGCGCGTCGGCATCACGCAGTCGAACATGTCGACGCCGCGCGACAAGCTTTCGAGCAGATCGTCGGGCGTCCCGACGCCCATCAGATAACGCGGCCGGTCGCTCGGCAGGTGCGGCGCGACCACTTCGATCGTCGCCAGCATCACCGCCTGCGGCTCGCCGACCGCCAGACCGCCGATCGCGTAGCCGTCGAAGCCGATCCCGGTCAGCGCCCGCGCGCTCTCGACCCTAAGATCGGTCTCGACGCCGCCCTGAACGATGCCGAAGATCGCTCGCCCCGGCTGGACTCCGAAGGCCGCTTTTGAGCGCTCCGCCCAGCGCAGCGACAGACGCATCGCCCGATCGGCCTCGGCGCGCGCGCACGGCAGACGGACGCACTCGTCGAATTGCATTTGAATGTCGGAACCGAGCAGACGCTGGATCTCCATCGCCCGTTCCGGCGTCAGCTCGTGGCGCGACCCGTCGACATGGGATTGGAAGACCACGCCGCGCTCATCGAGCTTGCGCAGCTTGGCGAGGCTCATCACCTGAAAGCCGCCGGAATCGGTGAGGATCGGGTGCGGCCAGTTCATGAATTTGTGCAGGCCGCCGAGTTCGGCGACCCGCTCGGCGCCCGGCGCCAGCATCAAATGATAGGTGTTGGCGAGCACGATGTCGGCGCCCAGCGCGCGCACGTCGCCCGGATACATCGCTTTCACCGTCGCCGCGGTGCCGACCGGCATGAAAGCGGGCGTGCGGATCTCGCCACGCGGCGTCGCGATCGCGCCAACGCGCGCTGCGCCGTCGACGGCGTGAACGGAGAATGCGAAAGCGTCGGTCATTGCTGAGACGTTCGAGGAGGACGCCGTCCCCTCTCCCCGCTTGCAGGGAGAGGGGACGCGTGCGGAAGGCGCCGGGCTCTAAGCACGGCGGCCGCTGAGAATCAAATCAGCGCAGCGGCGCAATCAGCAGACAGGCGTCGCCGTATGAGTAGAAGCGATAGCCCTCGGCGATTGCATGGGCGTAGGCGCACTTCATCGTCTCGAGGCCGCTGAAGGCGGAGACCAGCATGAACAGGGTCGAGCGCGGCAGATGGAAATTGGTCAACAGTGCGTCGACGGCGCGGAAGCGATAGCCGGGCGCGATGAAGATCGCCGTCTCGCCTTCGAAGGGGTGAAGCTCGCCGTTGTCGCCGGCGGCGCTCTCCAGCAGCCGCGCCGAAGTCGTGCCGACAGCGACGATGCGGCCGCCGCGCGCGCGCGTCGCGTTGAGCGCCTCGGCAGCTGCGGGGTCGAGCCGGCCCCATTCCGAATGCATGGCGTGGCCGCTTGTGTCGTCGGCCTTCACCGGCAGGAAGGTGCCGGCGCCGACGTGCAACGTCAGGCGGAAGATCCGCGCGCCGGCCGCTTCGACGCGCGCGATCAACTCCGGGGTGAAATGCAACCCTGCGGTCGGCGCGGCGACCGCACCCTCCTCGTGCGCGAACATCGTCTGGTAGTCGGCGCGATCGGACGGCGCGACCGGTCGGCGCGCGGCGATATAGGGCGGCAGCGGCGGCGCGCCGACGATGTCGATCGCCTCGTCGAGCGCCGCGCCGTGAAACGCGAAGGCAAGCGTGACCTCGCCGCCCTCGCCTTTCGCCTCCACCTCGGCGTCGAGCGTCCCCAGCAGGCAGGCCGTGCTCTCGCGCGTCTCGCCAAAGCGGATGCGTTCGCCGACTTTCAGCTTCTTCGCCGGCTTGACCAGCGCCCGCCAGCGGCTGGCGTCGAGACGCTTGATCAGCGTCGCTTCGATGGCGGCGACGGCGGCGCCGCGAACCCGGATTCCGTCAAGCCGCGCGGCGATGACGCGCGTGTCGTTGACGACCAGCGCGTCGCCCGGCCTCAGCAGCCGCGGCAAGTCGAACACATGCGCGTCCTCGAGCCCGCCGTCGGGCGCGACGACCAGCATCCGCGCCGCGTCGCGCGGGCTCGCCGGCTTCAGCGCGATGCGCTCGGGCGGCAGATCGAAGTCGAACAGGTCGACGCGCATATCATCCCTTCTCCCGCAAAGGGCGTCAGAAGGACGCCCGTCTTCGACGGGCTTTGCGGGAGAAGGTGGTCGGCGGAGCCGGCCGGATGAGGGCTTCCCTCGCCCTCACCCCGTCCCTCTCCCGCCGGGCGGGAGAGGGGGATTTCATCAGCTCAGGGTCGCTTTGACGATCTTGTCGGGATCGCGCACCGGTTCGCCGCGCTTGATCTTATCGACGCTCTCCATGCCGGAAACGACGCGTCCCCACACCGTATACTTGCGGTCAAGGAAGCTCGCGTCGTCGAAGCAGATGAAGAATTGCGAATTGGCTGAATCCGGGCTCGCCGCGCGGGCCATCGACACCGTGCCGCGCACATGCGGCGCGTCGTTGAATTCGGCCTTGAGGTCGGGATAGCTCGAACCGCCGGTTCCGGTTCCGTGCGGGCAGCCGGTCTGCGCCATGAAGCCGTCGATGACGCGGTGGAAGACGACGCCGTCGTAAAAGCCCTCGCCGACCAGCCGCTTGACGTGGGCGACATGGCCGGGCGCGAGTTCGGGACGCATTTCAATCACCACCGGGCCCTTGGTGGTCTCGAGGGTGAGCGTGTTTCCAGGGATGCTCAAATTCGCGCTCCTACATTCTTGTCAGAGACGAGACGTCAGTCTTGGCTGGCTGGGGCGTCGGTCGGTTCGGCGGCCGGCGCGTCGGGCGCCGTCGTCGCGTCAGATGCAGGCGTCTTCTTCGGCTTCGGCTTCGATTTGGCTTTCGCCTTATCCTCCGACTTCGGCTTGTCCTCTGACGTTCCCGCGTCATCCGCCTTCGCCTTGACGTCCGAGGCGAGACGCAGGGTGACGATCTTGTCGGGATGATCGACGGCGCCATTGTTTTCGGCCGTGCCCGCCTTGATCTGGTCGACCACGTCCATGCCGGAGATCACTTCGCCGAACACCGTGTACTTGCCGTCGAGGGCGCCCACGTCGTCGAAGCAGATGAAGAACTGCGAGTTGGCCGAGTTCGGATCGCTCGAACGCGCCATGCCGACCGTGCCGCGCCTGAAATGGGTCGGCGTGAACTCGGCGGGAATGTTGGGCAGATCTGAGCCGCCCGAGCCAGTCCCCGTCGGATCGCCAGTCTGAGCCATGAAGCCGGGAATGACGCGGTGGAAGACGATGCCGTCGTAGAACTTGCGCTTCACCAGCGCCTTGATCTGAGCGACGTGCTTCGGCGCGAGGTCAGGCCGCAACCGGATGACCACCTTGCCGTGCTTGGTGGTGAGGACCAGCGTGTTGTCCTTGTCGTCGTCGGCGAAGGCCGGCGCGGCGAGCGCGGCGAGCGAAACGGCGAGAAAAGCGCGACGGTTGATGAACAACATGCGGTCCTCGTGAAAGCGGCGCCCTCGCCGCGGCGCGGCTTGATAGCACGCGCCGCCGGCAAGGCAAGGTTAAGCGGTCGGCTTGAACCGCGGCTGTTCGAGCGCGGCCGGACGCGCTCGCGACAAGTCGGAGACCATCGTCAGGCGAACGTCACGTCGCCGGCGCGCCCAGCATTGCCGAGCCGAGATCGCCTCAGCAAGGCGGCGCCAGCGTCGCTGCGGCGGCGATCGTCCGCCGCCGCAACCGACTGCGCTTACTCCGCCGCCACTTTCGGCAGCAGGGCGAGCGAGGCTTCGAGGGCCGCTGCGTCGTAGTCCAAGTCGAGTAGCTTTCCCGAGAAGTAGTCGAGGTAGGCCTGCATGTCGAAGTGGCCGTGGCCCGACAGATTGAACAGGATCGTCGGCGACTTGCCTTCCTCGCGCGCCTTCAGCGCCTCGTCGATCGCCGCCCTTACGGCATGGTTCGATTCCGGCGCAGGCACAATGCCTTCGGCGCGCGCGAACATCACGCCCGCTTCGAAGCACGGGTTCTGGTGATAGGCGCGCGCCTCGATCAGCCCGAGTTCCTTGCAGTGGCTGACCAGCGCCGACATGCCGTGGTAGCGCAGCCCGCCGGCGTGGAAGCCGGGCGGGATGAAGGTCGAGCCGAGCGTGTGCATCTTGATCAGCGGCGTCAGGTGGCCGGTGTCGCCGAAGTCGAAGGCGTAGCGGCCGCGCGTCAGCGACGGACAGGCCGACGGTTCGACGGCGATGACGCGCACGTCGCGCTTGTCGCGCAGCTTCTTGCCTAGGAACGGGAAGGCGATGCCGCCGAAATTCGACCCGCCGCCGGCGCAACCGATCACCACGTCGGGATAGGCGTCGGCCGCCTCCATCTGCTCGATCGCCTCCTGACCGATCACCGTCTGGTGCAACAGCACGTGGTTGAGCACGCTGCCGAGCGAGTACTTGGTGTTGGCGTCCTGGGCGGCGACCTCGACCGCCTCGGAGATGGCGATGCCGAGGCTGCCCGGCGAATTCGGACTGGCGGCGAGGATGGCTCGACCGGAGTTGGTCTCGTTGCTCGGGCTGGCGACGCAGGTCGCCCCATAGGTCTCCATCAGCGCCCGCCGATAGGGCTTCTGGTCATAGGAGACCCTGACCATGTAGACCTTGACCTCGAGGCCGAACAGCCCGCCGGCGAAGGCGAGCGACGAGCCCCATTGGCCGGCGCCGGTCTCGGTGGTGAGCTTCTTCACCCCCTCCTGCTTGTTGTAGAAGGCCTGCGCCACCGCGGTGTTCGGCTTGTGGCTGCCGGCCGGGCTGACGCCCTCGTATTTGTAGAAGATGCGCGCGGTCGTGCCGAGCGCCTTCTCCAGCCCGCGCGCGCGATAGAGCGGCGTCGGCCGCCACATGCGATAAATCTCGCGCACCGGATCGGGGATCTCGATCTCGCGTTCGGTGCTGACTTCCTGGCCGATCAGCGCCATCGGGAACAGCGGCGCGAGGTCGTCGGGGCCGATCGGCTTGCCGGGTCCGGGATGAAGGACAGGCGGCGCCGGCGGCAGATCGGCGGCGATGTTGTACCAAACGCGCGGGATCCGATCCTCTCCCAACTGATACTTGACGCGGTCGTTCATCCCCAATCCTCCCACACAACCAACGCGGATTGGCGACGACTATCATGTTTCGCCGGCCGGCCGCCAAGGCAAAATGTCGCTCGGCCCGCCCTTGACGCGCCCGCCGCCGCCGAGCATAGCCGCCGGGCCCAGCCATGGGTCGACAAGGAACGCTGGACCCATGGGTCGTCTCACGCGATTGCGCTACCGTCTCGAATACGCCGCGTTCAGCGCGCTGGCCGCGGTCGCGACCGCCTTGCCGCTCGACCGGGCGTCGGCCGTCTCGGGGTTTCTGTGGCGGCTCTTCGCGCCCCGGCTCGGGCGCCAGAAGCGCGCGCTCGACAATCTGGCGCTGGCGCTGCCGGAGACCACCGAGGCCGAGCGCCGGCGCATCGCCTTGGCGATGTGGGACAATCTCGGCCGCACGTTCGCCGAGTTCTTCCACGTCCGGCAGATCTTGGCCGAACAGCGCGTCGCGCTCGAGCCGCTCGAAAAGTTCGAGGCGATCGTCGCGGGCGGACCGTTCGTCGTCTGCACGCTGCACCTCGGCAACTGGGAGCTCGCCGCGCAGGCGGGCCAGCGCTTCGGCCTGCCGCTCGCAGGCGTTTACCAGAGGCTCACCAATCCGCTGGTCGACGGCTGGCTCTACGAGCACCGCCGACCGCTCTATCCCGGCGGCCTGTTCGACAAGTCGCCAGCGACTTCGCGTGCGTTGATCAAGCTCGCGCGCGCCGGCGGCTATCCCGCCTTTGTCGCCGATCTGCGCGAAGGTCGCGGCGTCGAAGTGCCGTTCTTCGGCCGCCCGGCGTGGTCAAACCCCTTTCCCGCCCTCGTCGCCCGCGTCGCTGGCATCCCGCTTTATGCGGCGGCCGTCGTGCGTCGAAACGGCGCGCATTTTGTCATGCGCATCGAGCCGGTCGAGGTCCCGCGCGGCGGCGACCGCGACGCCGACGTGCTGGCGACGACCGCCGCGGTGCAGGCGCGCTTTGAGCAATTCATCCGCGACAATCCGGAACAATGGATGTGGGCGCATCGGCGCTGGGATTGAGGGGCGCGGCAATAGGCGGTAGGCAATAGGCAGTGGGCCGGGAAGGTCTCCCACTGCCTACTGACCACTGCCGCGGAGCCCCTGCCCTGATCGTCGCCACCTGGAACGTCAACTCCGTCCGCCAGCGCTTGCCCCATCTCCTCGACTACCTCAAGGAGCAGGCGCCAGACGCGTTGTGCCTGCAGGAGACCAAGTGCGTCGACGAGGCGTTCCCGCGCGCGGAGATCGAGGACCTCGGCTACAACGTCGCCGTTCATGGGCAGAAGAGCTTCAATGGCGTCGCGATCCTCGCCAAGCGGCCATTCGAAGTTCGGCGCGGCCTGCCCGGCGACCTCGACGACGCTCAGGCGCGCTACATCGAGGCGGTGATTCCCGCCGCGCGTGGCGGCGTGCTGCGGCTCGCCTGCATTTACCTGCCCAACGGCAATCCGGCGCCGGGCGAGAAATACGCTTACAAGCTCGCCTTCATGGATCGGCTGATCCGCCACGCCCGCGGCCTGCTCGCCTATGAGGAGCCGCTGGCGCTGGTCGGCGACTTCAACGTCATTCCCGAGCCGCGCGACGCCGCGCGCCCGGAGGAGTGGACGAAGGACGCGCTGTTCCTGCCTGAGACGCGCGCCAAATTCCGCGAGCTTGCCGCGCTCGGCTTCACTGACGCCCTGCGCGCCGTCGGCGACGAGAAGGGTCCCTACACCTTCTGGGACTATCAGGCCGGCGCCTGGCAGCGGAACAACGGCATCCGCATCGACCATGTCCTGCTGTCGCCGCAGGCGGCCGACAAGCTCGAATCGGCCGTCGTCGACAAGGACATGCGCGGCCGCGAGAAGGCCTCCGACCATGTCCCGGTAAGAGTCGCGCTGCGCGACGCCTAGACCCTTCTGACGACCGCCCGCACGATCTCGCTCGCGCCGACGTGCAGCGTCCCTTCTTCGAGGACAGCGCTCGCCTCGGCGAGCTCGAGGATGTCGTGCCCGGTGAAGTCGGCGGAAAGGTCGGCGACGCTGTAAAGCAAATGCGCGTCGCGTGGGCCGCCGCGCGCGCCCGCGGCATGCGCGGCGAGCTGCTCGGGGCGGAACGCTTCGAGTATCAGCAACCCGCCGGGTTTCAGCGCCGCAAGCGCGCGACGGTGAAGGAAGCGACGATCGTCCGCGGGGAGGTGAAGGTAGATCAGCGCGACGACGTCATAGGTCTCGCGCGGCCACGTCCACAAAAGCGCGTCAGCCTGCGCCGCGTTAATGCTGACGCCGCGCGCCGCGGCGAGCCGGCGCGCTTTGGCGACGCCTTGGGCGGAGAGGTCGAGCGTGTCGACGACAAGCCCCTGCTGCGCGAGCCAGACGCCGTTGCGCCCCTCGCCGTCGCCGGGAACCAACGCCCGCACGCCGGGCTTGAGGCGCGGCGCCTGCGCGACGAGAAAGGCGTTAGCGGCCTCGCCATAAGCGTACGGCGCGGGCTGATAGCGCGCGTCCCACATCGCCGCGCGCTCCGGCGCTTTCTCGTCCATCGAGCCGACCCTCTTCCTAGTGATGCTGCGCCCGCGCTCCGGCGCATCCACTCGTTGCCCGTTTGGCGGCAATTGTGCGCCTGAAGACCTCAAACTCAAGGGCGAACTGAAACGCCGCCGCCAAATGTCGAGACTCCAGCGTCTTCAACTTTTTCTCGCGCTTTCGCTGCGCCGCGCCAACAATGGTCGACCCTGCCCCGACCGCCATCTCCGTCGAGTCGGCGGCCAGCCCGTAAGGCCTGACTGTCATGACACTGCGCTCGCTCGCCGTCCCCCTCGTCGCCCTGGCGCTCGCCGGCTGCCTTTCGACTGAGGACGAACTCTTCCCGCTCGTCGGCGGCGACGATATCGCAACGCGGCCAGGCGACTACGCCTGCCGCTCCATCGACCCGCACGGCGCGGCGAAGACCGAGCGCGGCCGCCTGATCCGCCTACGCCGCGACAGGCGCACGCAGTATGTCTTTGTCACCCCGGACGATACGTCGGCCGAACCGGCCGCGCTGCGCCGCGTCGCCGACGGCGTCTACCTCATCGCCGTCGCCCATTCCGAGGGGCCAGGCGAAGATCTCTACCTCGCCGCGATCGCCGCCACGGGCGCTTCGTTCCGCCTCTACGCTCCCGCCACGGCGGCCCTCGCCGCCGCCCCGGCGCTCGCCGCGAAGAGCGGCGCGACTCTGGTTCATAATCTCCTCGGCGACGATCTTTCCGGTCCCGTCGAAGCGCAGCGCGCGTTCGCGCTGGCCTTCGCCGGCGACCTCAACAACTGGCGTCTCGCCGCCGACTGCCGCCTGCGCTGAGCAAAGCGGCCGCTCTTCCGGCGAAATGGCAGGTTGATCCGCTTCACCTCTTGCAGAACACAGCACGAACAGATACGCATTGTTCGTGATTTGTTTACGCCCGAACGTGATTCTCTGCCTCGCCGGCGGCGAGGGGGCGATTCGCGCCGGGCGGTTGGAGAGCCTGCCATGCTGACCAGAAAGCAAAGCGAGCTGCTGCGCTTCATTCACGAGCGTCTGCAGGCCGAAGGGGTTCCGCCCTCCTTCGACGAGATGAAAGACGCGCTCGATCTGCGTTCGAAGTCGGGCATCCATCGCTTGATCATGGCGCTCGAGGAGCGCGGCTTCATCCGGCGCCTGGCCAATCGCGCTCGCGCGATCGAAGTCCTGCGTCTGCCGGAATCGGCGACCGTCGGCGCGCCTCGGGCGCAGAAGTTCTCGCCGAGCGTCATCGCCGGCAATCTCGGCAAGGTCCGACCGCTCGGCGGGGCCGAGACGCCGATCCCCCCGGCGATGATCCCGGTGATGGGCCGCATCGCCGCCGGCACGCCGATCGAAGCGATCCAGAGCCGCATCAACACGATCGCCATGCCGCCCGACTTTCTCGGCGCCGGCGAGCATTTCGCGCTCGAGGTGCGCGGCGACTCGATGATCGAGGCCGGCATCCTCGAAAACGACACCGTCATCATCCGCAAGCAGGACACCGCCGAGACCGGCGACATCGTCGTGGCGCTGATCGACGATGAGGAAGCGACACTGAAGCGGCTGCGCAAGCGCGGCGCTTCGATCGCGCTCGAGGCCGCCAATCCGGCCTACGAGACCCGCATCTTCGGGCCCGACCGGGTGCGCGTCCAAGGCAAGATGGTCAGCCTGATCAGGCGCTATTGAGCGAAAACAGGGAGGCCGGCCGGAAACAGCATCGAGGAGGCCACTCCTAAGCTGCTTCCAGGCCGGCCGACCCCACGGACCCGGGAGATGCGGCGGACCCGAGCACTCCGCGGGGTATCTACGGGGCGAACGATGCCCTGCAAAAATGACGGTACGCCGACGCTCGACGATTGCAATCGTTCGGATGCGCCCGTGGCTGGAAACCGAATGTTTACCTAAACGTAGTTGGTTACTCCGGTTAACTTTTGGATTATATGCGGCGCAGCGTCCCGTCTCTGTGGGGCGAGATTGTGGACGCGCGCGCCGCCGCGCCTTGCGGTCGCCGCCGCCGCGGGCCAAAGTCGCGAGCCACCCTAATGAGGTGATTCGTGGCCGGCGTCGGCGTTTCCATTGATGAGTTTCAGGTCGACCGCGCCGAAGGCGAGCCCGCCTTCACGGTCGACCTCGACGGTTTCGAAGGGCCGCTCGACCTACTGCTCGAGCTGGCGCGCCGCCAGAAGGTCGATCTGTCGCGCATTTCGGTGCTGGCGCTCGCCGAGCAGTACCTCACCTTCGTCGAGGCCGCGCGTAAGCTGAGGCTCGAGCTGGCGGCCGACTATCTCGTCATGGCCGCCTGGCTCGCCTATCTCAAGTCGCGCCTGCTGCTGCCCTCCCCGTCCAAGGCCGAAAGCGGCGAAGCGGCCGACCTTGCCGACGCGCTCGCCCAGCGCCTCAGGCGGCTGGAGCAGATTCGCCGCGCCGGCGAGGCGTTGTTCGCCCGCCCGCAACTCGGCCGCGATGTCTTTTCCCGCGGCGCGCCGGAGCCGATCGCCCGCACCAGCGCGATCGTCTACGAGGCGACGCTCTTTGACCTCCTCTCCGCCTACGCGCGGCAGACCCAGAAGCACGCGCGCGCCAACGTGCGACTCCAGGCCCGCGTGGTCTGGTCGCTCGCTGACGCGCGTGAAGCGTTGACACGCATGATTGGACGGGTCGACGACTGGACACAGCTCGATTCCTGGCTGATCGAATATGGAGTCGAGCCGAAGTTTCGCCGCACCGCGCGCGCATCGTCTTTCTCCGCCTCGCTTGAGCTGGCGCGCGAGGGACGGATTGAATTGCGGCAAGACGCGGCCTTCGCGCCGCTATGGCTACGCCCGGTCGCCGCGGTCCCGACCCAACAGCCGAACTGAGACGTCAAAATGGGAATCGTCGCCAAATTGTTCGATACCGACGCGCCGCCGCGTTTCGCCCCCGAGGATCTTCGCATCGCCGAGGCGATCCTTTTCGCCGCCGCCGAGCCGACCGACGAGGCGACGATCGCCGCGCGGCTGTCGTCGGAGGCCGAAGTCGGCGCGGTGATGGCCGAGCTGCAGCGCCTCTACGCCGAACGCGGCGTCAATGTCGTGCGCGTCGCCGGCCGCTGGGCGTTGCGCACCGCGCCCGATCTCGCATGGCTGCTGGCGCGCGAGGACCAGGAGAAGCGCAAGCTGTCGCGCGCGGCGATCGAGACGCTCGCCATCATCGCCTACCACCAGCCGGTGACGCGCGCCGACATCGAAGAGATCCGCGGCGTCGCCGTCTCCAAGGGCGCGCTCGACGTGCTGATGGAGGCCGGCTGGGTGCGCATGCGCGGCCGGCGCAAGGCACCCGGGCGGCCGATCACCTATGGCACGACGCCCGAATTCCTCACCCATTTCGGCCTCGACGCCGTCGCCGATCTGCCCGGTCTCGACGAACTGCAAGGCGCGGGCCTGTTCGACGGCAAGTTGCCGGCTGGGTTCGGCGTCCCGCAGCCTGACGACGATTCGGCTCTTCGCCCGGACGAAGAACCGCTCGACGAGCCCTCGGCGCTCGAACAAGCCTGGGGGCCGGTCGCGGAATCGGACGAGCCCTAAAACGCATTCGGCCACGAATCCGCCGAAAAGCGCGACGACAACCAAACGACGGCCGAGGCGCCCGCTTCGGGCTGGCGGAGAATGTTGCATGAAAGGTCGCATCGCCCTGACGGCGGTCGTGTTGGCGGCAGGCGTCGCCGGCGCCCGCGCCGAGACGTCGTTGCCGCTCGTCCCCCATCGCGCGGCCTACGAAGTCTCGCTGATCAACGACTACGGCGCGCAACGCTCCAATTCACAAACGCCGGTCGCCGCCTCAGGGCTGATCGCCTACGAATTCTCCGGCTCGCGCTGCGACGGGTTCGCCTCGAATTTTCGTCAGTTCACCCAGTTGCAGCGTAGCGAGGGCGACCCCATCTCGTCCGACATTCACGCCCTGACCTTCGAGGACGGCGACGCCAAGCGTATGCGGTTCCAGATCGACTCGCGCATGGAGGGCAGCAACTCGCCCGCCGTCGCCGGGTCGGCGAGTCGCGCCGCCGACGGCGCCGACACGACGGTGGCGCTGAGCAAGCCCGACGCCGAGACGATGGACATCGGCAAGGACATTCTGTTCCCGACCGAGCACGTCGAGCGCATCATCGCCCATGCGAAGGCCGGCGGCGGAACGATGGAGGCGCGCGTCTACGACGGGTCCGACACCGGCAAGAAGGTATTCCAGACGCTGACCGTCATCGGCAAAGAGGCGACGACGCCGACGCCGGAGGCCGATTTCGCCGACACGCTCGGCAAGGTTCGTCGCTGGCCGGTGACCGTCTCCTATTTCGACGAGAAGGCGCGCGACGCGCCGCCCGAATATATCCTCAGCTTCGACCTCTACGAGAACGGCGTCTCCGGCACGTTGAAGCTCGACTACGGCGCGTTCGCGCTCCAAGCCAAGCTCAAGCGGCTCGACCTCCTGCCGATTCCCGCCTGCGCCGAGTGATCAGCGCGGTCGCCCGCCGCCGCCCGGCCGATAGGCGAGGCCGCGCTGTACCGCCGCCGCGCCGAAGCGATCGCGCAAGGTCGCGATCGCCGCTTCGCGCGCCTTCTCGCGGCGGCGGTCGCCCTCGATGAGGTCGGCGACGTCGGCGTCCTCGGCGGGCGCGAGATCGCCCGCCGCGACCCCGATCAAGCGATAGGCTTGGCCGGCCGGCTCGGCCTCGAGCAGCGCCCGCGCCACCGCGAACAGCCGCGGCGCCATCTGGGTCGAATCGAGCCCCGAACGGCTGCGGCTGTGCAAATGGAAATCGGGGGTGCGCAGCTTGAGCGTCACCGCCCTCGCCGCCAGTCCGCCTTTGCGCAGCCGCGCCGCCACGCGATCACAATGGGAGAGCAACGCGCGCGTCAGTTCGTCGCGATCGGCGACGTCGACCTCGAATGTCGTCTCGCTCGAAACGCTTTTGGTTTCACGGTCCGGCGTGACGCGGCGCGCGTCGATTCCCCGCGCGAGTCGCCACAGCCGTCGCCCGTCGTCGCCGAGCCGCGCCGCCGCCGCCTTCTCGTCGAGCGCCTGCAGGTCGCCGATCGTCCTCAAGCCCAACCGCGCCAGCCGCGCTTCGGCGACTTTGCCGACGCCCCACAACCGGCCGACGCTCATTGGCGCGAGAATAGCGAGCGCTTCGGTGCGGCCGATGACGGAAAAGCCGCGCGGCTTATCGAGATCGGACGCGAGCTTGGCGAGGAACTTGCAATAGCTGAGGCCAACCGAGACGGTGACGCCGATCTCGCGCTCGATCTGGCGGGCGAAGCGCGCCAGCGCCAGCATGGCCGGCGCGCCGTTGACGCCTTCGCAGCCGGTCAAATCGAGAAACGCCTCGTCGATCGACAACGGCTCGACCAGCGGCGTCAACTTCTCAATGCGCTCACGGATGTCGCGACTGACGCGCGCATATTTCGCCATGTCGGGCGGCAGGACGATCGCCTGCGGGCACAGCCGCAAGGCGCGGCCGGTCGGCATCGCCGAGCGCACGCCGAAAGTGCGCGCGACGTAACAGCACGTGGCGACGACGCCGCGCCGCCCGGCGCCGCCGACGATCACCGGCTTGTCGACGAGATCAGGCCGGTCGCGCTTCTCGACCGCCGCATAGAAGGCGTCGCAATCGACGTGAGCGATCATCAAACTGGCGTCTGCGGCGATGAGCCGCGGCGAACCGCAGCGCGGGCAACGCCCTGCGGCGGCGTTTTCGTCATCGATCTCGGCGAGGCAGTCGCGGCAGAAACGCGCCGTGGCGGCAGGCGCCGGACCGTCGCTCAAGGCGATGATTCCGCCGGCGGCCCGGAGAGCGCGTCGCGGGCGCCGGTCACGGCGCCGGGGTCGACTCCTTGGGCCGCGGCGAAGGCGACGAGCAGCCGCTCGTCGGCGGCGAGATGGTCGAGGACGGCGGCGAGAAATCCCGGCGAGGTCGCCGCCTGGCGCAGATTGTGCGGCCCGAGGCCCGACAAGGCGAGGAACCGGGCGAGCCGCTCCGGTTCGGCGGCGAGGAAGCCCAGCGCGGCGATCGCGATCGTCTCGGCGCCCTCCCTGCCTGTGGATAGCTTGCCGTTAACCCGCTGGGCCACGGTCCGGTTTTCCTTTCGTCAAGGTATGGCGCCTAATATAGTCCGCCCGGCGCCGATGTGAAATTCGGGGCGCTGCGGCGCATTTTTTGCGGACCCCTCCATGACAAAGACCGTGCTGATCGTAGAGGACAACGAGCTCAACATGAAGCTCTTCAACGACCTCGTCGAGACGCGGGGCTGTCGGATCGTCCAGACGCGCAGCGGCGTCGAAGCGGTCGAACTCGCACGGCTGCACCACCCTGACCTGATCCTGATGGACATCCAACTGCCCGAGGTTTCTGGCCTCGAGGTGACGCAGTGGCTGAAGGACGACGAGGAGCTGCGCGGGATTCCCGTCATCGCCGTGACGGCGTTCGCGATGAAGGGCGACGAAGAGAAGATCCGCCAAGGCGGCTGCGAGGCCTATCTGTCGAAGCCGATTTCGGTGGCGAAGTTCTTCGACACCATCGATCATTTCCTCGGAGCGAAGTGAATCGATGACTGCGCGCGTTCTCGTCGTCGACGACATTCTGCCCAATCTGAAACTGCTCGAGGCGAGACTTTCCGCAGAATATTTCGAGGTGCAAACCGCGACCAACGGCCCCGACGCGATCGCCATCTGCGAGAAGGGTCAGTGCGACATCGTACTGCTCGACGTGATGATGCCGGGCATGGACGGCTTCGAAGTCTGTCGACGGCTGAAAGGTCAGGTCGCCACCGCCCATTTGCCGATCGTCCTCGTCACTGCGCTCGATCAGCCGGCCGACCGTGTCCGCGGGCTCGAGGCCGGAGCCGACGACTTTCTCACCAAGCCGATCGACGAAATCGCGCTGATCGCGCGCGTGCGTTCGCTTGCCCGCCTCAAGGTGACGGTCGACGAGCTGCGCAATCGCGCCACCACCACCGTCGCGCTCG
Source organism: Roseiarcus sp. (assembly GCA_049513815.1). GTDB lineage: Bacteria > Pseudomonadota > Alphaproteobacteria > Rhizobiales > Beijerinckiaceae > Roseiarcus. The sequence goes on from JBEKVR010000036.1 coordinate 20,711, forward strand.
GCATGATCGCGCCGTTCGCTTCGCCCAACGTCGACGACGGCAAGCGCGGGCGCATCATGATCGTCGACGACCGCGCCAGTTCGGCCGAGCGGCTCGCCCATGCGCTCGAGTCGCATCACGCCGTCCACATCGAGCCCGACGCCCACGAGGCGCTGTTTCGAGCCGCTGAAGACAATATCGACCTCATCGTCGTCAGTCTGGGGCTCGCCAACTTCGACGGCCTGCGCCTATGCAGTCAGATCCGTGCGCTGGAGCGCACGCGCAATCTGCCGATTCTTGCCGTCGCCGACCTCGAAGACCGCCAACGCGTACTGCGCGGCCTCGAACTCGGGGTCAACGATTATCTGACCCGCCCGGTCGACCGTAACGAGCTGCTCGCGCGCGTGCGCACGCAGTTGCGCCAGAAGCGCTACGCCGACTCGCTGCGCGAGAAGGTTCAGCAGTCGATCGAGCTCGCTCTGTACGACCCGCTGACCGGTCTCAACAACCGACGCTTCCTCGAAAACCATCTGGCGACGATGCTCGACAACGCGCGCGTGCGACGAACCCCGCTGACGCTGATGATTCTCGACATCGACCACTTCAAGCAGGTCAACGACACTTACGGCCACGACTGCGGCGACGAGGTGCTGAAGAGCTTTGCCGATCGCTTGCGCGGCATCATTCGCGGCGGCGATCTTCTGTGCCGGCTCGGCGGCGAGGAATTCGTCATCGTCATGCCGAACGTCGAGGTCAGCGCCGCGGCGCGCATCGCCGAGCGCGCCCGTCAGGCGATCGGGCAGGAGCCGTTCGTCATCGACGCTGGCGGTCGCGCGATCCCGGTGACGACGTCGATCGGCGTCGCCGAGCGCGGTCCAGACGACGACACCAGCACGCTCTACCGCCGCGCCGACCGCGCCCTCTATCGCGCCAAGTCCGAAGGCCGCAATCGGGTCAGCGCCGACGCGGCATGAGCCGGCGGCCTCAGCCTTCCGCCATCATCAGCATCGTATCGAGCCAGAAGCTGCCGTCGGCTTCGATGGCGAAATGACGAACGACGTCCTCGTCGGCCTTGGCCTGCAAGGCGCGAATCGCCGAGACGAAGATCGGCGGCGTGTTCATCCGCGCGACCCAAGCCGAGAACTCGAGCCGGATGCGATAGCGTTCGCAGCGCGTCGGCTTGAAGCCTGCCGCCTCCGCCATTGTCCGCCATTGCGTGAGCGAGTAGTTGCGCACGTGCGAGGGATCGCGCAGCAGTTCAAAGCCGTGTAGCCAGGTGTCGAGCAGCGGATCCTCGGGAGCGACGACGTCGGCGAAAACGGCGAGGCCGCCGGGTTTCAGCACGCGCCGAGCCTCGCGGAGGCCCGCGTCCGCGTCACGCCAGTGGTGGGCGCTGTACCGACTCGCCACGATGTCAAAGAAGCCGTCGGGCCACGGCAACGCCTCGACCGAACCCTGCCGCGTTTCGACGTTGGCGAGCCCGCGCCGGCCGGCTTCCGCCGCCAGCGCCTCAAGCATCGCCGCGCTGAGGTCATAGGCGACGATGCTGCGCGTCAGTGGCGCCAGTGCGAAGGCGAGGTGTCCGCCGCCGCTGCCAAGGTCGACCGCGCGCGCTTCGGGCTGCAGGCCGACCAAGTCCCTCAACGCCTCGAGGTCCTCGCCGCGGGCATGGACGGCGCTGACGACATAGACGTCGGCGCTTGGGCTGAATTGGTCGGCGACGAAGGAATCATGGGATCGCGACGGCATTGACTCTCTCCATTGAGCGGCGACGACGACCATGCTCGGCGATTTAACCTATTACAAGATTGAACATTATCCTGTTATAAAAGGCGCCATGTCGACCCCCGACGCCCGCCGCGCCCTCGGCGCCTTCCTGCGCGCCCGTCGCGAGCGCCTGCCGCGGCCGCTCGCCGCCGTGGGCCGTCGTCGCACGCCCGGCCTACGCCGCGAAGAGATCGCCGAGGCCTGCGGCGCGAGCCTTACCTGGATCGCGTGGCTCGAACAGGGCCGCGAAGTCTCCGCTTCCGCGCGTCTGCTGGCGCGCCTCGCCGCGGCGCTGCGCCTCGCGCCGGCGGAGCGCGCCTATCTTTTTGAACTGGCGGGCAAGCGCGACCCGGAAGCGCCCGCCTCCGGCGATGACGCCTTGCCCGAGGAGGCGCTGCGGCTGCCGCAGCGGATGACGATCCCCGCCTACCTCCTCGACGGCCAATGGACCGCGCGCGCCTGGAACCGCGCCGCAGCCGAGCTTTTCGTCGGCTGGCTCGACGACGACCACGACCGCAACCTGATGCGCTTCATCTTCCGCTCGCCCGCTGCGCCGCGGCTGATCGACCAGTGGGAGGATCGCGCGCGGCGGGTCGTCGCCGAGTTCCGCGCCGATTTCAGCCGCCGCCTCGGCGAACCGACAATGCGCGGACTGATCGAGGAGCTCGATCGGGCTTCGCCGTTCTTCGCCCGTCTGTGGCGAGAACAATCGGTGCTGGGGCGCGAAGGCGGCGAGCGCCGCTTCCTCGCGCCCGTGCGCCGCTTCCGTCAGTCGACGCTCGTTTTCGCGTCGCATCCGGACGTGAAGCTGGTCTGCCTGACGCCGATCGACCGCTGAGGGCGACTGTTGCGGCCCTCAGCCTGCTCTGCGCAGCGCCGCTGCGGCGTTGCGCGTTGGGCGCGACGTCCTGTCGTTCGTCCCCTGCGCAACTTCGAATTCGGCGATCAGCGCCGCAAGGTGCTTGGCTTCGTCCGACAAGTTATGGCTCGCAGCAGTCGATTCCTCGGCCATCGCGGCGTTCTGCTGGGTCGCCTTGTCCATATCGCCGATCGACTGATTGACCGATACGACCGCGACCGCCTGCTCCTTGGCGCCGGCGGCGATCTCGGCGACGACGCGATTGATCTCGGTGACTTGATCGACGATGCGTTGCAGCGACTGGCCGGTCTCGGCGACCAGCGCGACGCCTTCGCTCACCTGGCCGGTCGAGGTCGAGATCAGCGTCTTGATCTCCTTGGCGGCGCTCGCTGAACGCTGGGCGAGTGCGCGCACTTCCGAAGCGACGACGGCGAAGCCGCGTCCAGCGTCGCCGGCGCGCGCCGCCTCGACGCCTGCATTGAGCGCGAGCAGGTTGGTCTGAAAAGCAATCTCATCGATGACGCCGATGATCTGGGTGATTTGCTGCGACGACTTTTCGATCGCGCCCATCGCCTCGACCGCGCGGCGGATGACTTCGCCGCCCTTCGCCGCGTCGGCTTGCGCCGCGCCGGCGACCGCGCGCGCGTGATCGGTGCTGTCGGCGGTGCGGCGCACCATCGTCGTCACTTCCTCCAGCGTCGCGGCCGCCTCCTCGAGACTCGTCGCCTGTTGCTCGGTTCGCCGCGACAAATCGTCGGTCGCCGAGGCGATCTGGCTGGCGCCGACGTTGATCGCGCCGCCGCGCGCGGCGACGGTCGCCATCGCCGCCTCGAGCTGGGCGATCGCTGCGTTGAAGTCGGCCTGGAGCTTGCGATAGGCCTCGGGAATGTCCGACGACATACGGAAGCTCAGGTCCTTCGCCGCCATTCGCGACAGACCCGAGCCGACCGAGTCGGCGACGATCGCCCGCTCGCGGGCGATCGCCTCGTGCTGGGCGCGCTCGTTGTCCGCGCGCATGTCCTCGGCAAGCGCGCGCTGGCGCTCGGCTTCGACCTCGAGCCGCGCTTTCTCGATCGCCGCATCGCGGAACACCGTCACCGCCCGCGCCATTTCGCCGATCTCGTTGCGATCGGCGGCGTGCCTCGGCTCGACGGATAGGTCGCCGTTCGCCAGCTCGTGCATGGTGCGGGTGACTTCAACAATTGGGCGGCTGATGCTGCGGGTGAAAGCGATCGCCATCAGCGCGCCAAGCAGCAGGCCGACTCCTCCGGCGCCGAGAATCGTGCGCTGCGTCAGCACAGCCGAATCGGAAGCTACTGCGTAGCTCGCCTCGGCGGTGTCGTGGAATTCCGTCGCCAGTTGGGCGCCGAGCGCGGTCATCGAATCCTCGACGCCCGTCGCCTCCGCAGCGGCGGCTTTCATCTTGTCGGCGTCGAGCGACCCGTCCTGGGTCTGCGCAAAGCGCAGGCGATTGGCCAGCTTGCGATATTTGGCGACGAGATCGGCCATCTTCTGCACCTCTTGGGCGCGGGCCGACTCGCTCGTGTTGGTCTGCAAGTCCGCCACCCAGTCAGAGGCGACGGCGAAACCCTCTGTCGACTTGGTCCACTGCTTTGCATCGCTGGATTCCAGGGCGATCCAGAAATGCATGCGCGCCTCAAGCACGCGCTTCTCCAGCCGTTGTTCGAGCGCTTCGGCCGTCTTGAAATGCGCCACGTCGTCGAGCGCCGCGCGGCCGCGCACCACCGCCGCGTATCCCAGCCCGCTGATGCAGGCGACGAGCAAGAGAATCGAGCCGTAGCCGATCAACAGTTTTGAGGCGATCTTCAGCCTGGAGAACATAGGCGAACCCACTATGATAGCGTTCTGTCGGGGCAGAACGCCCGGCTGTGCGTGAAGGCTGACGATCTCACGCCTCTGCCCCCCGCCCGGCGACCGATCGACGCGCGACCGAACGCTGGCGACGCCGTCAAAACGACCAGCGCCCCCGACGCCGGCCACAGTAAGGAGCGTGGGTTAACCAATCCTCTGCGGAGGCGGTTCGCCGCCATGACGCAATGACGCAGAATCGGCGCGTTTCATTGACTTTGGCCGGAATTCCACTATATCGAGGCTAGGTCAGAGGCGTTACTGAAGCCCCAGCCCGGCGTTAAACGTTAGAAATGCGCCACGCCAGAGCGCGACCCGGAAAAGCCGCGCCGTCCCCGTGGGCCCCGAATGCGGCCCGCCCAAATCCCTGTTCCAGCGAGACGCAATGCGATTTGATGAACTCGGCCTGAGCGAGAAAGTGCTCAACGCCGTAAAGGCGTCCGGCTACGAAACGCCGACGCCGATCCAAGAACAAGCTATTCCCTACGCCCTCGAAGGGCGCGACGTCCTCGGCATCGCCCAGACCGGCACCGGCAAGACGGCGGCGTTCACGCTGCCGATGCTGTCGGCCCTCGAGAAGGGCCGCGCGCGCGCGCGCATGCCGCGAACCCTCATCCTCGAACCGACGCGCGAGCTCGCCGCCCAGGTTGAGGAAGCGTTCGGCAAGTACGGGATCAACCACAAGCTCAACCTGGCGCTGCTGATCGGCGGCGTGTCGTTCTCCGAGCAGGAAGCCAAGATCACGCGCGGCGCCGACGTCCTGATTGCGACGCCCGGTCGCCTGCTCGATTTCGCCGATCGCGGCAAGATCCTGCTGAACGGCATCGAGATCCTGGTGATCGACGAAGCCGACCGAATGCTCGACATGGGCTTCATTCCCGACATCGAGCGCATCTGCAAGCTGGTGCCGTTCACCCGCCAGACGCTGTTCTTCTCCGCCACCATGCCGCCGGAAATCACCCGGCTCACCGAAGCCTTCCTCCATAATCCTGTGCGCGTCGAGGTGTCGCGCGCCGCCTCGACCGCCGAGGGCATCGCCCAGACGCTGGTGCGTTCGGGCGCGTCGCCCGAGGAGAAGCGGACGACTTTGCGCCGCATCATCCGCAGCGCCGAGAACTTCAAGAACGCGCTGATCTTCTGCAATCGCAAGCGCGACGTGCAGGTCGTCTATCGCTCTTTGGAGAAGCACGGCTTTTCCGTCGGCGCGCTGCACGGCGACCTCGACCAACGTTCGCGCATGGCCGCGCTTGACGCGTTCCGCAATGACTCGGTGCAGTTGCTCGTCTGTTCGGACGTGGCGGCGCGTGGCCTTGACATTCCCGACGTCAGCCACGTCATCAACTACGACGCCCCGCACCACTCCGAAGACTACGTCCACCGCATCGGCCGCACCGGCCGCGCCGGCAAGCTCGGCGTCGCGGTCACGATCGTTTCCCGCGCCGACGCGCGCTCGATCGACGAAATCGAGAAGCTGATCGGCCAGAAGATCGAATGGCAGGCCGGCGGCGACGTTCCCGTCGACGAACCGGCGGAAGCCGAGGAAGCGCCGCGCGAACATCGCGGCGGCCGCAGCCGGCGCAGCGGCGGCGATCGCGGTCGCGGCGTCCGTTCACACAGCGAGCCGGCCCGGCGCGAGGCGCGCAGCGGCGCAGAACGCAGTCGCGGCGGCCATACGCACGACGCGCCGGCGGAGCGCGAAGCGCGCGGCGTTCGTCCGCAAGCGGCGCCCGCGGAACGCGAAGCCGCTCGCCAGCCGCAGCCTCGTCCGGAAGAACCGCGTCGCCAACCGAAGCCCGAGGCGCCGCGGCGCCCGCGCCGCGACGACGACGGCGAAGCGCGCGTCATTGGGCTCGGCGACCACGTGCCGAGCTTCCTGTTGCGCCCGGTCCGCTTGCCGACCAAGCCGGTTCCCGCCGAAGCGGAAGACTAGTCGCCGAACGCAGGTAAGGCGGCGTCAAACATTGCCCCGGATAGTGTGCCGATGCGACGACCCGATGGCCGTCGTCGGCGCGTGAATCGCCGCTGTCGCGGCCCTGGGGCGTTTCCGGTATGACCAACGAGCGTGACGTCAGCCTCGACGCGATGCGCGGAATCGCTGCGCTCGCAGTGTTCGGCTGGCACGCCATGCTCGCCTTCTATCCCGGTTCTTCGGGCTATCTCGGTGCGACGCCGATCGCCGATTCGGCTCGCTCGCAATTCTGGTTCGTCGCCGTTCACGGCGCCGGCGCCGTCGCGTTCTTCTTCGTCCTTTCCGGCTTCGTGCTGACGCGCCTCAGTCTCACGACCGGCCGCACCGACGTCCTCGTCCGTGGACTGATCAAGCGTTGGCCGCGCCTCGCCGGCCCGGCGCTCATCGCCGTGCTCGGCTCATGGCTGCTGTTCGCTGTCGGCGGCTATTTCTACGCGCCTGCGGCGGCCCTCACCGGTTCGTCATGGTTTGCCCGCTTCGGCGGCGCGCTGACCGACGCCTCATTCCAGCCGAGCTTCGTCGGCGCTTTCATGCAGGGCGCGGTTCTCGCCTTCCTGCGCGGCGATTCGACCTACGACAGCAGCCTGTGGACCATGGCATTTGAGTTCTACGGCAGCCTGATGGTCTACGCGCTCGCCTTCCTGCTGGCGACGCGCCCGGCGCTGCGCGCGCGCCTGATCGTGATCGGCGGCGCGGCCGTCGCCTGCGGCGCGGCCAATCCCGCGCTGTTCCCGTTCGTCGCCGGCTTCGCCCTGGCGGCGCTCATGCCGCGACAGGGGCTCCGCGTCCCTGCGCCGGTCGGCGCCGTCGTGACGACGGCGGCGTTGCTCGCTTGCGGCTACACCGAGGGCGCGCTCGGCTTCTACGCGCCGCTCACCGCAATCTGGCCGACTTGGCTGCCGATCCCTTATCTCTACGCGGCGGCGGCGGCGCTGCTGATCGCCACGGCGGAAGGCTGGTCCGGCATGCGCCGTCTGTTGTCGCGGCCGTGGGGCCGGGCGTGCGGCGAACTGTCGTTCCCCTTCTATCTCGTCCACATGCCGGTGCTGTGCTCGGTCGGCGCCTATGTCTTCCTCGTCCTGCGCTCGGCGCCGTTGGCGATCGCCGCGACGCTCGTCGTCGCGCTCGTCGCCGCGACGGCGCTCGCCGGCTTCAGTCGCTGGTGGCTGGCCAGGCTCAATGTCGCGGCCGGCGTCCTGACGGCGACCTTCCAGCGCGACCGGCTGGGCCGGACCGGACCGATCGCTTCGCCGCCTTGATCGGCCGACTGCTGGCTTTCCGGCGTTTAGCTGTCCGCGCCGCCGCAGCGCGCCGCGCGGCGCCGAAGGCTAGCGACGCCCATCGCCGCAACTCGTCCTGGTCGTCGAAGGCGGCGGGCGGCAACAGCCAATAACCGACCTGAACATCGCGGCCGCGCGCGGTATAGACGAAAGGACGCGAAGCGACAGCGGCAAACTCCGCTTGCGTCTCGGCGTCGACTTTCAGGTAGACGTCGCCTCCGATCGAGAGGGCGAAGCACAGGCCGTCGAAATAGACGCCGTGGCCGCTGAACATGCGGCGCACCGAGACGACGGCGAAGGGCGCGAACAGCTCTTCGAGCCCTTCGCGCTCCACGCCCGTCTCACCCCTCGGCGGCGACGAGTGCTTCGGGCGAGGCCGGCGTGATCGCCACGCTCTCGCCGCAGCCGCAGGCCGAGGTCTCGTTGGGGTTCTTGAAGACGAAGCTCGCCGCCAGCTTGTCGACCTTGAAATCCATCTCGGAGCCAAGCAGGAACAGCAGCGCCTTCGGGTCGATCAGCAGCTTGACGCCCTTGTCCTCGACCACTTCGTCGTTGGCGGCGACCGCCTCGGCGAATTCCATCGTGTAGGACATACCGGCGCAGCCGCCGTTCTTGACGCCCACCCGGACGCCGACAATCGGCTTGTCGGCGGCGGCGACGATTTCTTTGACCCGCTCAGCGGCGGCGTCGGTGACGCTCATCGCCTTGAAACGTAAATTGCGCATAAGCGCCTCGTCTTCGACCGGGTTCAAGGCCCGGCGCGCGTCCCTTCATATAGCATCGCCGCGCCGTTTCGCCAGCCGTGGTCAAGGTCGAATATAGGCGTGGCCTTGGGCTTGGAGGTCAGCGATCAGCGTCACCCCGCCTTTTTCAGCGAGCTGGAAGCCCGGTTGCAGGTCGGCGAGCGTCCATTTCTGCGCCGCGAGCGTGTTGGCGCAAGCGTAGAACGCGACGCCGTCGCTCAATCGATCGCGCAGGTCCTCGGCCGCGGCGAGGTCGCCGCCCGAGCGGCGGAACACCCTCAGCGCTGGACCCAGCACGACGCAAGCGAAGCGCGCAGCCCCGGGACCGCCGGCGCCGGCGACATGGTTGCGCAAATTTCCGAGCGCCAGCGCGACCCGTTCCGCATCGACCAGATGATAGACGACCTTGGTCGTCCGGGCCGGCTCGGCGCCGCTGGGCGCGGCGGCAAGGCCGAATCCGGCCAAAAGCGCCGACTTGACCAACAGCCTTCGCCCCAGTCCGCCCATTTCGCCTCCAGCTACCTTCAATGGCCGCTCTTCAGCCGCGACTTCTCATTCTTGTCGGCCGCCAGCGGCAGGCATTGGTCGAGCGCGGCGCGGTCGAGCCTGAAGAGCTTGTCGTCCGCTCCGAAGGCGCCGTGGACATTGTCGTCGGGATTGTCGGAACCCGGCTTCCACAACCGCGCGCCGGCTGGAATGCCGACGAGAACATTGCCGTCAGTCTTCAGCGTCACGTCGATTGCGCCGCCGTCGCAGTCGACGTTGCAGTGCGCGGAGGTCGCGCTTGTCGGGGCGCCGTTCTCGTCCCTGACGACCCCGCAGCCGCCGTTGGTCTCCAACATGCCCTTGCGGCTGCGGAACGTGACGCCGAAGCGCAATTGCACTTCGTCGGGATTGACCGGGTCGACCACCGCCAGCAGCGTCATCGACTTGACGTTCTGCTGCGGGTGCGATGCGAGATGGGCGGGATCGTAAACGCGATTGAAACAGGCGAAGCTTTCCGCCGTTTTCGCCGGTTCGACGCCGAGAAAGCCGTCGATGAAGCCGCTCGCCGCCGCTTCAGCCGGCGCGGCCGCAACGAACGCGGACAACGCCGCCACGCCAACCCATCCGATTGCGCCCATTGCGCCCCTCCTTCGCGTCAGGCGAAACTTACGGTCCGCCGATTCTGCCAACGATCGGCGGACCACGCAATCGCGGCGAAGAAGCCCTCGCCTCCCGCCGTCACTTGGGCGGCGTTGCTCTCGAGCCCGCGTCTATCGCCCGCCAGCGACGTCAATCGTCCCCCTCATGCCGCTCTCCGCGTGCCCCGGAATGTTGCAGTCGAATTCGAGTTTCCCGGACTTCGAGAACGTCCAGATCAATTCCTTGCGTTGTTCGGGTTTCAGCATGATCGCATTGGCTTCGTCGCCGTGGGTCATTCCCATGGCCATCATCTCGGCCATTTCCGCCCGGTGCTCGGCCTCGGTCTTTGCGTCGCCGATGGTGAAATCGTGATCGATGGGGCTCGCGTTGACGACGACGAAGCGGATCGTTTCGCCCCGCTTCACCGCGACGCTCGAAGGATCGAAACTGAGATCGTGCATCGTGATGGCGATTGTCCGATCGACCTTGGCGGACTTGCCTGGTTCGCCGAACGCATAGACCGCCGCGGCGCCGTGACGCGTGTTTGTCATCGCGCCCATGTCGTGAGCAAACCCAGCCGAAGACGCGAATAGAAACGCCGCAGCGAGGGCGACAGAATTGATATTCATGGACTGGATCCTACGGATTCAGAGTTTCACGTTGCGCAGCCGCAGCGCGTTGCCGATGACGCTGACCGACGAGAGCGCCATCGCCGCCGCGGCGATGATTGGCGACAGCAGAATTCCGAAGACGGGATAGAGGACGCCGGCGGCGATTGGCACGCCAACGGAATTGTAGATGAACGCGAAGAACAGGTTCTGGCGGATGTTGCCCATCGTCGCCGCCGACAGCCGCCGCGCGCGAACCAGCGCCTGCAAGTCGCCGTGAAGCAGCGTGACGCCGGCGCTCTCGATTGCGACGTCGGTTCCCGTCCCCATCGCCACGCCGACGTCGGCGGCGGCGAGCGCCGGCGCGTCGTTGACGCCGTCCCCGGCCATGGCGACGATCCGGCCCTGCTGACGCAATCGCGCCACCGCGTCGGCCTTGTTCTGCGGCAGGACTTCCGCGTCGACCTCGGCGATGCCGAGCTTCGCCGCGACTGCTTCGGCCGTCGTGCGATTGTCGCCGGTCAGCATGACGACGCGCACGCCCGCGTCGCGCAGCGCCTGCAACGCCGCCGGCGTCGTCGGCTTGATCGGATCGGCGACGCCAATTACCCCCGCAGCCTTTCCGTCGATCGCGACAAAGATCGCCGTCGCGCCGGCGTGGCGAATAGGTTCGGCCTCCGCCGCGACGGCGCGCGAGTCGACGCCGGATTCAGCGAGGAACCCCTCAGTTCCGAGACTCACCGCGCGACCCTCGACCGAGCCGCGAACGCCCTTGCCCGCCGGCGCGTCAAAATCCGCCGCCTCGGCCAATGCCAGCCCCTTCTCCTTGGCCGCCGCGACGATCGCCGCCGCCAGCGGGTGTTCGCTCGCCCGCTCGAGGCTCGCAGCGAGGCGCAGCACGTCATCGGACGCGAAGCCCGGCGCTGAGCGGACCGCGACGACGCGCGGCCTGCCCTCTGTCAGCGTGCCGGTTTTGTCGACGACGAGCGTGTCGACACTCTCCAACCGTTCCAGCGCTTCGGCGTTCTTGATCAACACGCCCGACTGCGCGCCGCGCCCGACGCCGACCATGATCGACATCGGCGTCGCCAACCCGAGCGCGCAGGGACAGGCGATGATCAGCACCGACACCGCGGCCACCAGTCCGTAGGCGAGACGCGGCTCAGGCCCGAACGTCGCCCAGGCGGCGAAGGCGAGGACGGCGACGGCGACGACCAGCGGCACGAACCAGCCCGACACTTGATCGGCGAGACGCTGGATCGGCGCCCGGCTGCGCTGCGCTTTGGCCACCATCTCGACGATTTGCGCCAGCACGGTGTCGCGTCCGACGCGATCGGCGCGCATGACGAAGGCGCCCGTCTGATTGATCGTCCCGCCGACGACGCGGTCGCCGACTGTCTTGGCGACGGGCATCGACTCGCCCGTCACCAAGGATTCGTCGATCGCGCTATGGCCTTCGAGGATTTCGCCGTCGATCGCGACTTTGTCGCCTGGGCGCACACGCAGCCGGTCGCCGACCGCGACGCGCTCGAGCGCGACATCCTCGTCGCTTCCGTCTGGGCGGACGCGGCGCGCGGTCTTGGGCGCGAGGTCGAGCAGAGCGCGGATAGCGCCGCCGGTGCGCTCGCGCGCCCTGAGTTCGAGCACCTGTCCGAGCAGCACGAGCGCCGTGATCGCCGCCGCCGCCTCAAAGTAGATCGCCACGGCGCCGTCCATGCCGCGGAAGGCCGCGGGAAACACGTTAGGAGCGACGGTCGCGACGACGCTGTAGGTCCAGGCCACGCCCGTTCCGAGCGCGATCAGGGTGAACATGTTGAGATTGCGCGAGACCATCGACCGTGCGCCGCGCACGAAGAACGGCCAACCCGCCCACAACACGACCGGCGTCGCGAGGACGAGCTGTAACCAGTTCAGGGCTTGCTCGCCGACAGCTGCGCCGAGACTGGTCATCGGGACGACCATGTCGAGGAAGGCCACCGGAACCGCCAGCGCCACGGCGACCCAGAACCGCCGCGTCATGTCGACGAGTTCCGGATTCGGTCCGGTCTCGGCGGCCGGCGTCTCGGGCTCGAGCGCCATGCCGCAGATCGGACAGCTTCCCGGCCCGGCCTGGCGGATCTCCGGGTGCATCGGGCAGGTGTAGATCGTTCCGGCGGGCGCGCTCGGCGCCGCCTCTGCCGGCGCTGCGCCGAGGTAGCGCCGCGGCTCGGCGAGGAATTTATCGCGGCAGCCGGCGCAGCAGAAATAGTAGGTCTGGCCGGCGAATTCGGCGCTGTGCTTGGCTGTCGCCGGGTCGACGCTCATGCCGCAAACGGGATCCTTGGCCAATTCCGGCGCGGCCACCGAACGAGCGTGGCCGTGATCGTGAGTATGGTCGTCGCTGTGCCTAGCGTTGCCGGATTCGTGTTTGGCGACAGACATTTGGCGCTCGCGGTTGCCCTACTCGAGTAATATGGCTACACCTTCCCACCATTGGAAGGTCAAGAGGTTTGGTCGTGAACATCGGAGCGGCGGCGGCGGCGAGTGGCGTCAGCGCCAAGATGATCCGCCATTACGAAGCGATCGGCCTGCTGCGCCCGGCCGCCCGGCGCGACAACGCCTATCGCGACTACGCCGACAGCGACGTTCACGAGCTGCGCTTCGTGCGACGCGCACGCCGCCTCGGTTTCTCGATCGACGAGATCGGCGAGCTGCTGGCGCTTTGGCGCGACGAAGAGCGCCCGAGTCGCGACGTCAGACGCATCGCCAAGGATCATCTCGTCGATCTCGAGAGCCGCATCGTCGAAATGCAGGCGATGGCGGACACCCTGCGCAAGCTGGTGCACGCCTGCTACGGCGACGACCGCCCGCACTGCCCGATCCTCAACGACCTCGCCGCCGAGCCTTCGGCCGGTGAGCGGCTAAGTTGAGGCGACGCGCGCGCTGGAGCTGGACGCGGGTTTGTGGCAAATCCCGCCGGCCCCGATGGATGACCCGATGACCGCCCCGTTCCTCGCCTCGCCCGACCTCGCTGAGCGACTCGCCCGCATCGCCGACGCGCTCGAACGGATCGCCCCGCCGCCGCGCCCCCGCCCCGACTTCGCCGCCGCCGACGCGTTCGTCTGGCGCGCCGACAGCGGCGCGCTCGATTCAGTCGCAAGGGTCAATCGCGTCGACATCGCACTGCTGCATGGCGTCGACCGGGTGCGCGATCTGCTGATCGACAACACGCTACGCTTCGCCCGCGGACTGCCCGCCAACAACGCGCTGCTGTGGGGCGCGCGCGGCATGGGCAAGTCGTCGCTGGTTAAAGCGGCGCACGCTGAGATCAATCGCCGCGGCATTGGCGACGGTCGGCTGAAGCTGGTCGAGATCCACCGCGAGGATATCGAAAGCCTGCCGGCGCTGATGGCGCTGATGCGTGACGCGCCGCATCGCTTCATCGTCTTTTGCGACGACCTCTCGTTCGACGGCGGCGACACCTCCTACAAGTCGCTGAAGGCGGCGCTCGAAGGCGGCATCGAGGGTCGACCGGCCAACGTCGTCTTCTACGCCACCTCCAACCGGCGCCATTTGATCCCACGGGAGATGATGGAAAACGAGCGCTCGAGCGCCATCAATCCCGGCGAGGCGGTCGAGGAGAAGGTGTCGCTGTCGGATCGGTTCGGCCTGTGGCTTGGCTTCCACCATTGCAGCCAGGACGAGTATCTCGCCATGGTGCGCGGCTACGCCGATTATTTCGGCCTCGACGCGCCGTTCGAAGAGATCGAACGCGACGCGCTGGAATGGGCGACGACGCGCGGCGCGCGCTCGGGCCGCACCGCCTGGCAGTTCACCCAGGATCTCGCCGGCCGGCTCGGCCGCCTCCTCGACCGCGAAGGCTGAAAAAACGCCGAAGCGGCGGGCCTTTCCTGGGACCCGCCGCCTGGTTTAAGCCCACGGCGCTTTTCGTGTCTCGCGGTCCGCCCGTGGGAATTGCGTCCGACCTGGAGGAGTCAGACGACCTCTTCGTCTCGACGGCGCTCTTAGAGGCCGGCGAGATAACTGGTGGGATCGACCGGCGTCGAACCCTTGCGCAACTCGAAGTGCAGCTGCGGCGAGTTGACGTTGCCGGTCTGGCCGGACTTGGCGATGATCTGGCCGCGCTTG
>JBEKVR010000037.1:0-34356 GCA_049513815.1 Roseiarcus sp.
GACTCGAACCTCCACCCCGGTTAAAGGACTAGCACCTCAAGCTAGCGCGTCTACCAGTTCCGCCATGACCGCTTACGCATCGCGCTGGCGGCGCGAAGCGAGGCGGTCGTCTAACAAATCGCTCCCGCCGTGACAAGCGCGATGGCGCCGCGGCGCGCCGAGGGGGGAAAAGACCGCGCCGATCCTCCTCATCGTGAGGAGCGTCGCCTTGGCGGCGCGTCTCGAACGGTGAGGAGCGGCGGCGTTTCGTACGGGCCGCTCGGCGGCGACGTCTCGCCGTTCGAGACGCCTGCTGCGCAGGCTCCTCACGGTGAGGACGTTTTGGTCAGGCCGCCATTTGGGCGCTCACCCTCGCTTCAGCCGCCAGCTTCGCACCTCGAACTGGCTGAGCCAGCCTTCCGCTTTTGGCGCGCTTGGCTGCTCGAGCAGGTCGACGGGGCCGGCGTCGCGCCAGCCGTCGGGCAGGGCAAGGGCGAAGCGGCCGCGGGCGCCAGCGGGCTCGTGGACGCGCAGGATCAGGCCGTCCCCATCTTCGGCGCTTTTGAGCGCGCCCAAGCCGGCGGCGAGGCCGTCGCAGCCGAGCGGCGTCAGCGTTGCGGCGGCAAGCCCGCTCGCCGGGCCGACGAGCAACGGCTGGTTGAGGTCTTCCGCTTCCTCGCGCACGCCGCCCTCACGCCACGCCCCGGCGTGCGGCGCCAGCGCGTAAGCGAAGCGCTGCTCGCCCTCGTCGGCGAGCGGATCGGGCAGCACCGGCGAGCGCACGAGGCTCAAGCCGAGCACGTTGTCGCGCGCGCTGTGGCCGTATTTGGCGTCATTGAGCAGCGCCAGGCCGAAGCCCGGCTCGGCGAGGTCGGCGAAGCGGTGGCCGGCGACTTCGAACTGCGCTTCGTCCCACGACGTGTTGCGATGGGTCGGCCGCGTCACGACGCCGAACGCGCATTCGAACACGGCGCGCTCGGCGCGCACGGCGGCCGGCGTCAGGGAGCGCAACAGCACGCGCCGGTCGCGCCAGTCGATGAACGTGTCGATATCGAGCCGGCGGCCGTTGGCGGCAAGCGCGTAGGTCTGGACGATGCGCGACGAGCGCCAAGTCCGTTCGACCCTGAGCGCGACGCGATGCGGGTTGTCTTCGAGGATGGCGATCGAATCGAGGGCGCGCCATTCCTCGCCGCGCTGGGCGTAGTCCTCTTCGACGTCCCACGCGTCCCAGGCGCGCGGCTTGTCCTGCGGATAGAGCCACAATTGATTGCCGCGCCCGGCGAGCGCCTCGCGTTGCGTCGGTTTGTGGACGAGGCTGGCGATCGTCCCGTCGTCGCCGATCTCGACCCTGAGCGTCGCGTTTTCGAGCCGGCGCTTGTGGATCGACAGGCCAGTCGGCGGCGCCAGCGCGGCGCGGCTGACGACCGTGATCGCCAGCGGCGGGATGGTCGCGTCGGCGGCGAAGAAGGCGCCGTCGTCGAGCGTCAGCCGCAGCGGGCGGGTCGACAGCGAGGGATTGACGACGATCAGCGCGTCGTCGAGCGCGCCCTTCGGCAGCTTGTCGGCGATCGCTTCGAGTGCGCGCTGCTGTTGGGCGCGCCCGGCGGCGATCACGCCGTCGAGTTCGGCCTCGGCGTCCTGATAGACCTCGCGCACGCTCGAGCCGGGCAAGATGTCGTGGAACTGGTTCTTGAGCAGAACCCGCCAGTGCGGCTCGAGGCTCTCCGGCGCCGGCGCGCCGAGAAGATGGGCGAGCGAAGCGGCAGTCTCGGCCGTCAGCAGCGCCGCCTCGGCGCGGCGGTGGCGACGCTTGACGCCGCTCTGCGTCGTCAGCGTCGCGCGGTGCAGTTCGAGATAGATTTCGCCACGCCAGGTCGGCGTCGCATCGCTCGCGGCGGCGCTGGCGTGAGCGCGGGCGAAAAAGTCGTCGACTCGCGTCCAGCGGGCGCGCGGCAGCGCCGGCAATTCGCGCATCAATCGCGCGTTGTCGATTCCTTGCGGCGTCGGACCGCCGCCGCCGTCGCCGTAGCCGATCGCCAGCAGCGTCTCGGGATGGCGCGCCTTGCCGCGGAAATTGGCCCAGGTCGGCGCGATGCAGCCCGGCCGCGCTTCGCCGTTGTAGCCGCCGACCGGATTGTCGAAGGTGTGGGCGAGCACGCGGCTGCCGTCGAGGCCCTCCCACCAGAACAGATCGTGCGGAAATTTGTTGGTCTCCGACCACGTCACTTTGATGGTGAGGAACGAGTCGACGCCGCCCTGGCGCAGCAGTTGCGGCAGCGCCGGCGAAAAGCCGAAGCAGTCGGGCAGCCAGCAGACGCGATGACGTTGGCCGAAGGCGCGCTCGAAATAGCGCTGGCCGTAGAGGATCTGCCGCGCCAGGCTTTCGCCGCACGGCATGTTGGTGTCCGGCTCGACCCATAGGCCGCCGATCGGCTCCCATTGGCCGGCGGCGACGCGTTTGCGGATCGCCGCGAACAGTGTCGGGTCGTCTTCTTCGACCTGCGCATAGAATTGCGCGCTCGACTGATTGAAGCGGAATTCGGGCGCGTCTTGCATCAGCGCCAGCGCGGTCGAGAAACTGCGCCTGAGCTTGCGCCGCGTCTCTTCGTAAGGCCACAGCCAGGCGAGATCGATATGGGCGTGGCCGGTCATCGCCACTTCGCCCTGCGGCGGAAAGCGGCGCCGCAGCTCGGCGAGCCGGGCGCGCAACGCGGCGTCCGCTCTCGCGATCGACGCGCGTTCGGCGTCGTTGAGCGGCGTCGGAACGGGCTTGATCTCGGGGCGGCGCCACAACGCCTGCTGGTTCGGCGCGGGCGCGACGCGGGCGATGTAGTCGGCGGTGGTCGAGGGCCAGTCGATCGCGCGCAGCGCCGCTTCCGCCGCTGCGACGAGAGGCTCGGCGGCTTCGTGCGCTCCCAGCGTCTCCGCCGCCTCGACGACGACCGCGACGAGATCGGCGAAGCGAACGAGCGCGAGGTCGAGCCAAACGAGCCGCGCGCGCTGCAGCCGCGGATCGGCGACCGGCTGGCCGAACGGACGGCGGGCGACGCTCTCGCTGCGGATCGTCACGTGGCGGCCGGCGAGGGGAAACTCCTGATGGTTGACGTCGAGACCGAACGCGACGCGTGCGCCGTCGTCGTAATCGAGCGTCAACAGGCTCTCGCCGCCGAGGTCGAGCGACAGGCGCGTCTCGTCGAGCTGCCAATCGTCGCGGACGCGCGCGTCGGCTGCGAAGCGCACGATTCCCTCACGGCTCGGCCACGGCGCGCCGATTGCGATTGGCTGACCGTCACAGCGCCAGCCTTCGATGTCGCACGTCTCGCGCGCGCGCCAAAAGGCCGTCTCGCGCAGGCGCGTCTGCAGACGCTCGATGCGTTGTTCAATTTTGAGCGGCATGCCGACGCCTCCCTCGGATAGACTCGTTCTAACGGCGCGCGAAGCCGTTCGCCATGCGCGAATCGTGGCGTGGCGGCGTTAATCCGCCGTCACGAAATGCTGGCCTTTTGACCTGCCTTCTGAAATAGTCCCGCCGCTTCGAAAGGGGTCGGCGATTACACGGCCGCGCGGGAGAAAGACGGACGATGAAGCGGGCGACGACCTGGGTGCTGACCGTAGCGGCGATCGCGGCGCTCGCGGTTGCGGCGGCGGCCAACCAAGCGCAGTTCCATGCGCCTGCTCTCCCCGCGATCTTCCTGGCGCTCGCGATTGTCTTCGCGCTGCTGCTGATCCTGCGCGCGCTGCCGCTCAGCGCGCGGCGGCCGGTGGTGTTTCTGCTCGTGCTGGTCGCCATCGTCGCTGCCGTCGGCGGGCTCTCCTATTTTCAGTTTGTCCTCAAACCGACGATCGTCAAGAACGCGATCAGCGCCGCCTTCGCGCCGAAGCCGACAGCAGTCGCGGTCGAGGAGGCGAAGGTCGATCAATGGCCGCCGCAACTGTCGGCGATCGGTACCTTGCGCGCTTTTCAGGGCATCGTCGTCGCGCCGCAAGTCGCCGGCGTCGTCTCGGCGATCCATTTCCAGTCGGGCGACGACGTCGCCGCCGGCGCGCGGCTGGTCGACCTCGACACGTCCGTTGAAGAAGCCGATCTCGCCAACGGACGGGCTCAGCTCAAGAACGCCAACGTGACGCTCGATCGCGCCCGCGCGCTGATCGCCAATGGCAACACGCCGCAATCGACCGTCGACGCGGCGCTGGCGGCGCGCGATTCGGCGGCCGCGGCGGTGGACCGCACACAAGCGGTGATCGCTCAGAAGACGCTCAAGGCGCCGTTCGCCGGGCGGCTCGGCCTGCGCAATGTCGATCTCGGGCAATATGTCGGCGCGGGCGCAATTCTGACGACGCTGCAGCAGCTCGATCCGATCTACGTCGATTTCTCCGCCCCTGAGGGCGCGCTGGCGACGCTCGCCGTCGACCAGGAGACGACGCTCTCAGTCGACGCCCAGCCCGGCCGGGTTTTCACCGGCAAGGTGACGGCGATCGACGCGCGGGTGAGCTCGGAATCGCGCAACGTCATCGTACGCGCCGAATTCGCCAACGCCGATCACAAGCTGCTGCCCGGCATGTTCGCCGACGTCACCGTCACCACCGGCGCGCCGGCCTATGTGCTGACTGTGCCGCGCACCGCGATCGTTTACAGCCTCTACGGCGACAACGCCTACGTCGTCGTTCCGGCGAAGTCGGGAGACGGCCTGATGGTCGAGCGCCGCTTCGTGCGGCTCGGCGCCACGCGCGGCGAGCGGATCGCCATCCTCGACGGCGTGAAGGCCGGCGACAAGGTGGTGATCGCCGGCCAGGTCAAGCTGCAGCAGAATTCGCCGGTGACGATCGATCAGAGCGGCGCCTTGCCGCCGCCAGCCGAAACGCCAAGGCCGTGACGGACCGATGAACGCATTCACCGATCTCTTCATCCGCCGGCCGGTGCTGGCGACCGTCGTCAGCCTGCTGATTCTAATCATCGGCGGCGTCGCTGGCCTGAAGCTGCAGATCCGCCAGTTTCCCCAGACGTCGAACACGACGATCACCATCACCACCACCTATCCGGGCGCCGACGCCGACGTCATCAAGGGGTTCGTCACCACGCCGATCGAGCAGGCGGTGGCGAGCACCGACGGCATCGACACGCTGGTGTCGACCTCGCAGCAGAACGTCTCGACCATCACCCTCAACCTGCGCCTCGACGCCAACCCCGACCGGGCGATGTCCGATGCGCTGTCCAAGGTCAACCAGGCCCGCCGCGTGCTGCCGAAGGACGTCAACGATCCAGTGATCGTCAAGCAGACTGGGCAGGGCACCGCGCTGATGTACCTGTCGTTCAATTCGAACGTGATGTCATCGTCGCAGATCACCGACTACTTGATCCGCGTCGTACAGGCGCAGCTGCAGACCGTCGACGGCGTCGCCAACGCGCAGATTCTCGGCGGCCAGACCTTCGCCATGCGCATCTGGCTCGACCCGACTCGGATGGCGGCGCGCGGCGTCACGCCCAACGACGTGAGCAGAGCGTTGGCGACCAACAACTTCATCTCCGCCGCGGGCGAAGTGAAGAGCGATTACACCCAGATCAGCATCGACGCGCAGACCTCGCTCGATAGCGCTCAGGCGTTCGGCAAGCTGGTGATCGCCGCTCACGGCGACGGGCTGGTGCGGCTCGGCGACGTCGCGACGATCGATCTCGGCCCGCAGAGCTCAGACGCGTCGGTGACTTTCGACGGGCAGAAGGCGGTGGTGATCGGCATCTACGGCACGACGGAGGCCAACCCGCTGACCGTGATTGACGGCGTCCGTGCCGTGCTGCCCGGCGTCGAGGCGCGGCTGCCCGCCGGCCTCAGCACGGCGATCGCGTACGACTCGACCGAGTTCATCCGCTCCTCGATCCGCGAAGTCGCCAAGACTCTGATCGCGGCGGCGCTGATCGTCATCGCCATCATCTTCCTGTTCATCGGCAACATCCGCTCGACCATCATTCCGATCGTCACCATTCCGCTGTCGCTGATCGGCGTGATGATGGCGCTGCTGGCGCTCGGCTACTCGATCAACCTGTTGACGCTGCTGGCGCTCGTGCTCGCCATAGGACTGGTCGTCGACGACGCGATCGTAGTGGTGGAGAACATCCACCGCCACATCGAGGACGGCATGACGCCGTTCGACGCGTCGATCCGGGGCGCGCACGAGATCGCGCTGCCGGTGGTGGCGATGACGATCACGCTCGCGGCGGTCTACGCGCCGATCGGCTTCGTCTCGGGCGTCACTGGCGCGCTGTTCCGCGAATTCGCCTTCACGCTCGCCGGCTCGGTGATCGTCTCCGGCTTCCTGGCGCTGACCTTGTCGCCGATGATGTGCTCGAAGCTGTTGCGCCACGAAACCGGGTCGGCGGGTCGCTTTGGCGCGTTCGTCGACAGGACGTTCGAGGGGCTGCGACGCGCCTACCAGCGCCGCCTGTTGAGCAGTTTGAACTTCCGCGCGCTGACGCTGCTGGTTCTGGTCGGCGTGCTGGCGATGACTGGGGTCATGTATCTGTCGACGCCGCGCGAGCTGGCGCCGGAGGAGGACCAGGGCTTTCTGATCGGCGTCACCAAGACGCCGCAGCTCGCCAACCGCGACTACATGGAGCACGCGACGCAGCGCCTCCACGATGAGGTGAAGTCGGTTCCGGAGGTGGAGCACGCCTTCATGGTCAACGGCTATCCCAACGTGCGGGCGGGGTTCGCTGGCATGATCCTCAAGCCGTGGGATCAGCGGACGCGCAGCCAGAAGCAGGTGCTGGCGGCTCTCGGGCCGAAGTTCCTCGACGTGCCAGAGGCGCAGGTGCAGGCCTTCGCGCCGCCGTCTCTGCCCGGCTCGACCGGCGGCGCGCCGATGCAGTTCGTCATCCGCACCACCGACGACTATTCGACGCTCGCCGACGTCGCGGCGAAGATGCAGCAGGCGGCGCGCGAGAGCGGGCTGTTCCTGTTCACCGACGTCGACCTCAAGTTCGACACGCCAGAATACGTGGTGTCGATCGACGCCGACAAGGCCAACCGCATCGGCGTCAGCCTGGCCGACGTCGGCGCCGCGCTGGCGACGATGCTCGGCGGCAATTACGTCAACCTGTTCAGCCTGCAAGGGCGCAGCTATCAGGTCATTCCGCAGGCGCCGCGCGCCTTCCGCCTGTCGCCCGAGTGGCTGACGCGCTACCAGTTGCGCACCAGCAACGGGGAGTTCGCGCCGCTGTCGGCGGTCGCGACGGTCACCGAGAAGGTGCAGCCCAACGGGCTGACCAGCTTCCAGCAGCTCAATTCGGCGACGCTGTCGGGCGTGCCGTTCCCCGGCCGCACCCTCGGCGAGGCGCTCGACTTCCTCAAGTCGAAGTCGGCGGAGGTCTTCCCCGCCGGGTATTCGTACGATTTCCAGGGCGATTCGCGTCAGCTCGAGCAGGAGGGCAACGCGCTCATCTATGTCTTCGCCTTCGCGCTGATCGTCATCTATCTCGTGCTGTCGGCGCAGTACGAGAGCTTCCGCGATCCGTTCATCATTCTGGTGGCGCTGCCCACCGCGCTGTTCGGCGCGCTGCTGCCGCTCAACATCGGCGGGGTGATGGGCTTCGCCACGATCAACATCTATTCGCAGATCGGCCTGGTGACGCTGATCGGCCTGATCGCCAAGCACGGCATTCTGATGGTCGATTTCGCCAACCATCTCCAGGAGACGCAGGGCCTGTCGCGCCGCGACGCGATCATCGAGGCGGCGTCGATCCGCCTTCGCCCGATCCTGATGACGACCGCGGCGATGGTCGTCGGCATGGTGCCGTTGATCATGGCCACCGGCGCCGGCGCGCAGTCGCGCTTCACCATCGGCCTGACGATCTTCTTCGGCATGGCGATCGGCACGATGTTCACGCTGTTCGTCACGCCGATGGTCTACACGTTCCTCGCCCGCGATCATGCGGCGTGGTTGGCGAAGGAGCGCGCCGCCGGCCATGTCGCCGCGGCCCACGACGCGCCGCCGGAAGGGTCGCACGCCTGAGGCCGGCGACGCGCGCCTTCGGCTGGGCCGCAGTCGGGACAAATCGCGCCCACAGGCGAGCTGCGACGGGGCGACGCAGTCCGCATCCCTCAAGTTGTAACCATAACGGGGACGCGTTGTGGTTTTTGTGCTACGGATCGCGTTGCGATGCCGTTCCCTGCGGCGTGCGCGGGCGTGAAGGTCGTCGATTCCGCGGCGCCGAGTTGAAAGAGCGTTGGGCGCTGTCTGCGTCCTCAAGCCACAAGGAACAGCGCAAATCGCGATCGGGCGTCGCGGCATTCGCCGCGCCGCGCGACGCGCGTGAGGGAGGGTCGCGATGCTCCTGACAGCAATCCGACTAAAAACGCTAAGGACGCTGGCGGCGGCGGGTCTCGCGTTGGCGAGTTCCGCGCTGCTCGCTTCGACCGCGCTCGCGGCCGATCGTCTCGCGCTGGTCATCGGCGAGGCGGGCTACGTGGGCGATCCGCTGCCGACTGCGGCCGCCGATGCGGCCCTGGTCGCCAAGACGCTCGGCGCGCAAGGCTTCGACGTCACCGAGCTGCACGAACTCAATACGGCGGATCTCGCCGCCGGCTACCAGGCGTTCCTCGCCAAGGCGAGGGGCGGACCGACAACCGAGATCACGGCCTATTTTGCCGGCCTCGGCGTCAACGTCGGCTGCGACGACTATCTGCTGCCGATCGACGCGCACATCGCCGCCGAGACCGATGTGCCGAAGATCGCGCTCAGCATGACGCAGGTCATGAACGATCTGGCGCAGACCGGATCGCAGGTTCGCGTCGTCCTGCTCGACGGCGCGCGGCCGATCCCGCCAAGCGTCGCCAGCGTCGCTCTGCCGCAGGGTCTTATCCCGCTGGCCCCGGCGATGGCGACGAGTTTCGGCCTCTCGGCCGAGATTCACGATTACGAAGCGCCGCCCAAGGCAGGCGACGCCAACGACGCCTATGCAACCGGGCTGACGGCGACGCTGCCGCAGCCCTTTGCTGACGTCGACACGATGCTGCGCGCGACCCGCCTGACGGTTCATCAGGCGACCGCGGGCGGCCAGACGCCCTGGCACGCCAGCGCTTCGGCGACGCCGCCGTTCGCCTATCCGGTTGGCGCCACCGCGCAGCAAATCCAGGCGGCGGCGGCCGGTTTGCCGATCACGCCGGTCGCGCTGTCGAGCCTGCCGGCGGACGTGGCCTACTGGTCCGCGATCTGGCGCAACACCGTTGAAGACTACACGGCCTACCTCGACGCCTTCGGGACGTCCGCCCCGCAGGATCAGGCCGAACGCGTCCGCATGCTGCTCGCGCTCTTGGGCGTGCCGAACCCGACGTGCGCGGCCGCCGCGCCGGCGCCCGTCGCGCCGGTGACGGTGATTGGCGGGGTGTACTGTCCGGAAGGCTATGCCGGCTTCTGCCAGCCGCCCGTCGGCTGCACGGGCTGGGGTTGCCTGCCGCCGCCTCCGCCGCCTTGCGTTCCGTGGCACTGGGGCTGCGGGCTGCCGCCGCCGCCGCTGTGGTGCGTGCCGTGGCATCCGGGTTGTCCGGGACCTTCGTGCATCCCGTGGCATCCGGGCTGCCCCGGACCGTCGTGCATACCGTGGCATCCGGGTTGTCCGGGGCCGTCATGCATCCCATGGCATCCGGGTTGTCCGCTGCCTTCGTGCATCCCGTGGCATCCGGGCTGCCCAGGCGGGCCGTCGTGCATCCCATGGCACCCGGGTTGTCCGGGCGGGCCGTCTTGCATCCCGTGGCATCCCGGCTGCCCAGGCGGGCCGTCGTGCATCCCGTGGCATCCGGGTTGTCCGGGCGGGCCGTCGTGTATCCCATGGCATCCGGGCTGTCCGGGCGGGCCGCACCTGACATGCGTGCCGTGGCATCCGGGCTGTCCGGGCGGGCCGGGAGGACCGGGCGTTGTGGGCGGTCCGGCGCATCACGCTTGCGTGCCGTGGCACCCGGGTTGCCCGGGAGGTCCGGCGCTGCACCCGATGCTGCACTAGCGCGCGTCGGCGCCGACGGGGCGCCGACGGGCGTAACCGCCTACGCACGAGCGCCCGCCGCAGGTCGAAAGCCCTGCGGCGGGCGTCGCGTTGCGTCTCAGTCCTGCCGCGATGATTTGCTCACATTCTTCCGCCGAAGGGACGGGGGCGCCGAGCGCCTCAGCGCTGAGAGCGCCGGGGCGCGATGCGAGCCGAAGGAGGTTCCGATGATCGCGACCGAAGTCCACGACTATGCGCAGAGGTTGCTCGATGCGCACGGCGACCGCGCTGTCGCCGAAGCCGCGCGTCGCGCCGCGGCGCACGAACAGCAAAACGACAAGGAGGAAGCGAAGACTTGGCGTCAAATTGAGGCGGCGCTGAAGGCGATGCTCGGGCCGAGAGAGAGCTGACGTACGCCCGAGGGGCGTACTCGGCGCGTCCGGTGGGCGCAGCCGAGAACGCGGCCATCGGCTGCCTTAACAAGAGCGCGACGGCCCCGTGCTATGAGACGGGCAGGATCTGGCGTTAGGGCGGGGCGTCCGGCCGCCTTGCGCCGCCCGGCCAGCTCTCCGCGCGGTTGCGCCCCCGTCGCATCCCTGCTATTCCCCGCGCCCTAACCCGTGGAAGAACGCCCGGATTGCCAGCCGGGGTTCACGTTCGCACCACGAACCTGCAACCTGGCGCCGCCTTCGAGGCTCAACCTCGTCGGTTCGCGCCAATTTTGGAGCAGAGCTTATGGCGAAGAAAATCGCCGGCTATATCAAGCTGCAAGTGCCGGCCGGGGCGGCCAATCCGTCGCCGCCGATCGGTCCCGCGCTCGGCCAGCGCGGCCTCAACATCATGGAATTCTGCAAGGCCTTCAATGCGCGCACCGCGCAATTGGAGAAGGGCTCGCCGATCCCGGTGGTCATCACCGCCTATCAGGATCGCTCGTTCACCTTCGAGATGCGCCAGCCGCCGGTCACCTTCTGGCTCAAGAAGGCGGCGGGCCTGAAGATCGGCAAGAAGCCGGCCTCCGGCTCCAAGACGCCCGGCCGCGGCTTCGTCGGCAAGGTGACGAAAGCGCAGGTGCGCGAAATCGCCGAGAAGAAGATCGTCGATCTCAATTGCGAGACGATCGAATCGGCGATGAAGATGATCGAAGGCTCCGCCCGATCGATGGGCCTCGAGGTGGTGGGGTAAGCCATGAGCAAGCACGGCAAGAGAATCCGCACGGCCCGCGACGCAGTCGAGCGCACCAAGCTCTACAAGCTCGACGAGGCGGTGAAGCTGGTGAAGAACAACGCCAGCGTGAAGTTCGACGAGACGGTCGAGATCGCGATCAACCTCGG
This sequence comes from Roseiarcus sp., assembly GCA_049513815.1. Lineage (GTDB taxonomy): Bacteria > Pseudomonadota > Alphaproteobacteria > Rhizobiales > Beijerinckiaceae > Roseiarcus. Next base: position 11,281 of record JBEKVR010000037.1, read on the forward strand.
CGTCGATCCCAAGCACGCCGACCAGATGGTGCGCGGCGTCGTCAATCTGCCCAACGGCACCGGCCGCACCTTGCGCGTCGGCGTGTTCGCGCGCGGCGCCAAGGCTGACGAAGCCCGCGCCGCCGGGGCCGACGTCGTCGGCGCCGAAGACCTGGTGGCGACGGTGCAGGGCGGCACGATCGACTTCGATCGTTGCATCGCCACGCCCGACATGATGCCGCTCGTCGGCCGCCTCGGCAAAGTGCTCGGGCCGCGCGGCCTGATGCCCAACCCGAAGGTCGGCACGGTGACGATGGACGTCACCGCGGCGGTCAAGGCGTCGAAGGGCGGCGCGGTCGAGTTCCGCGTCGAGAAGGCCGGCATCGTTCAGGGCTCGGTCGGCAAGGCCTCGTTCGACGAGGCGAAACTCGCCGAGAACATCCGCGCTTTCGTCGAGGCGGTGAACAAGGCCAAGCCGACCGGCGCCAAGGGCTCCTACATGCAGCGCGCCGCGCTGTCCTCGACCATGGGGCCGGGCGTCAAGCTCGACCTGTCGACGGTGACGACGGCGGCGCAGGTCGGCGCCTGAAGCGGCTGAATCGCTCGCAAGAAGATCGAACGGCGCCGGGCGACCCCCGGCGCCGTCTTTCGTTTTGGACCTGCCCTCACCCCGACCCTCTCCCGCGAGCGGGAGATGGGGCGCCTCGGCGTCGCTGAACTCTTCTCCCGCCTGCGGGAGAAGGTGGCGCGAAGCGCCGGATGAGGGCTTACGGCGCGCGCTTCACGAGCTGCATGATCTCGTCAATGACTCGCGGCCACACCGCCAGCGGCAGGGCGTGACCCATGCGCGGCAGGACGACGAGCTTGGCGCCGGAGATACTCGCGGCGGTGTCCTCGCCGGCGGCGAGCGGCAGCAGCGGATCGTCGGCGCCGTGGATCACCAGCGTCGGCGCCCTGACGCTCGGCAACGTCTTCTTGCGGCTGCCCGACGCGTAGACGGCGAGCATCTGGCGCTGCCCGCCCTCTGGGTTGAAGCCGCGCTTGGCGGCGCGTATGGCGCGCTCGCGGTCGCGCTTCTCGTCCTCGGGATAGCCGGCGCCGCGAAAGACCAGCCAGGCGGCGACGTTGGCTTCGACATATTCCTCCGCCGTCTTCGGCGGCGGTTGGGTGAAGATCGTCATCACCGCCGGGGTCGGCGGCGGCAGGCGCGGGTCGCCAGTCGTCGACATGATCGAGGTCAGCGAACGCACGCGCTCGGGCCAATGGATCGCAACCTCCTGCGCGATCATGCCGCCCATCGACGCGCCGACGACGTGAGCCCGCGCAATGCCCAGCGCATCCATCAGCCCGACCGCGTCGGCCGCCATGTCCTTGAGCAGATAGGGCGCGGCAATGCGCTCGCCCTTCTTACCCTCGGCGACCGCCGCGCCGGCGTCGGCCGGCGACTTCCAGTCGATCGGACTCGATTTGCCGACGTCGCGGTTGTCGTAGCGCACGACCCACAAGCCGCGTTCGGCCAGCGCGGCGCAGAAGTCGTCTTCGAACAGGATCATCTGGGCGCCGAGGCCGGCGATCAACAGCAGCGGCGGATCGCTCGGCCGGCCGAACGTCTGGTAGCAGATCTCCAGCTCGCCGACGTTGGCGAACCGCTCGCCGGCGTCCAACGCGATGTCCGACATTCCGCTCTCCCTTTTGTCGCGCGGGACCATAACATGGGTCCGGCGCCGGGCCGCCAGGGAGAGGGATCAATGCCGCAACCGGTCGCGATCGCACGTTGGCATGACGTCGCGCGGCGTCGCGACGTCGCCGCGCTCGACGCCCTGCTGGCCGACGACGTGGTGTCCCTGTCTCCGGTCGTCCGCACGCCGCAGCCGGGCAGGGCGCTGACCAAGGCTTATCTCGGCGCCGCGCTGGACGTGCTGCTCAACAAGACCTTTCGCTACGTCGGCGAATGGATCGGGCCGGATTCGGCGGTGCTCGAATTCGTCGCCGTCATCGACGGGATCGAGATCAACGGCGCCGACTTCATCGCCTGGAACGCCGCCGATCAGATCGTCAGCTTCAAGGTGATGATCCGGCCGTTGAAGGCGATCGAGCTGGTGCGCCAGCGGATGGGGGCGCGGCTCGCGCGCGCCTGAGCGACGCGATCGCGGACCGCAGGCGGCAGGCGCCGTTTGCGCCGAGGCCAGCGTCGGATGCGCTTTCGGACGCGACGGAATGTCGCAGGCGCGGCGCGAAAGACCGCGCTCCGAGGCGGCGTCGACGCGCCGGCGGTGGCGTAAAGTATTACGATTCCGGGCGAAAATGAATTGGCTAGAGGGGCTCTAGATTTCATCCGGCGTCGCAGCCTTTTCCCGCCGACCGCGGGTCGTCCGCCGACTAGACATTATTAACAAGCAGGCAACGGCTTTCCGTTACGCAAACCATAGCGCCGGCGCCGAATTGGTTTTCCCGACGCGGGGGCGCCCCATGATTTCTGGTTGGAAGAGACTCGGCGTTCAGTCTCGTTTCATGATTCTCGCCGCGCTTGGCGTGGCCGCCGTGCTGACGATAACGCTCTCGCTGATCGCCTGGTCCGAGTATTCCGCTCTCGAGAGCCGCCTGCGCGGCCTGTCGGAGAACGAGCTTGGTTCGCTCGACGCCCTGGTCGAGACGGCGATGCGCGCCCGCGTCGACGACAGGGACGACGTGGCGATCAAGGTGTTCAACGGCTGGTTCGACAGCCGCAACAAGGCCTATCCCGGCAAGCTGTGGAGCGTATGGAGCCAGAAAGTCACCGCCTTCATGGCCCAGGCCTATCCTGACCGCGCCCCTAAGGCGGCGGTCGACGGCGTCGACGAGGAGGCGATGCGCACCGGCCGCCCTGTGGCGCGCTTCGTCGCCGGCGCCTATCGCTACAGCATGCCGATCATTCTCGGTCGGACGCTCGCTGCGCCGAAGGAAATCTGCGAGAGCTGCCACGGCCTCGGCATGGGGCTGCAGGACGGCGAAGTGATCGCCGTGTTCTCGAGCAGCGTCTCGACCGCCGCGGATTTTGCCGCTTTGCGTACGCTTCTGATCAAGATCGCCGGCGGCGGCGCGCTCGGCGGCGTGCTGGTGGTCTTCGGCATTTGGCGGCTGCTTGGCGGCGTCGTCACGCGTCCGCTGCAGGGCATGACCAAGGCGATGCGCCGTCTCGCCGAGGGCGACGCGACGATCGAGGTTCCCGCCCAGGCGCGCGCTGACGAGATCGGCCAGATGGCGAGGGCTGTGTTGGTCTTCCGCGACGCCGCGGTCGAGAACGCGCGGCTCGAACGCGAGGCGCGCGAGAATCGCGCCAATTGCGAACGTGATCGCGAGCAGGCGGAGGCGGCGCAGAACGAGGCGATCCGTCAGGAGCGCGCCGTCGTCGCCAGCTCGATCGGCGTCGCGCTGGCGCGGCTCGCCGACATGGATCTCGCCTATCGCATCACCGCCGACATCCCAACCGCCTATCGCGCGTTGAAGACCGACTTCAACGCGGCGATGGCGCAGCTCGAACGGGCGATGCGCGCGGTGACGACCGGGATCGCCGCCATCCGCGACGGCACCCAGGACATCGCCACGGCGGCCGACGAATTGTCGATGCGCACCGAGCAGCAGGCGTCCAGCCTGGAACAGACCACGACTGCGGTCGAACAGATCGCCAGCACCGTCAAGACCGCCGCCGAAGGCGCGGCGCATGCGCAAGCCGCCGTCGCCGCCGCCGACGAAGACGCGAAGAAGAGCGCGCTGATCGTCGGCGAGGCGGTCGAGGCGATGGACGCGATCGCCCAGTCGGCGCGACAGATCAACCAGATCGTCGGCGTCATCGACGACATCGCATTTCAGACCAATCTGCTGGCGCTCAACGCCGGCGTCGAAGCGGCGCGCGCCGGCGACGCAGGACGCGGCTTCGCCGTCGTCGCCTCCGAAGTGCGCGGCCTGTCGCAGCGTTCGGCGCAGGCGGCCAAGGAGATCAAGGCCCTGATCGCCGACTCGACGCGTCATGTCGGCAACGGCGTCAAACAGGTCGGCGAGACTGGCCGCGCGCTCGAGCGCCTGCTCGCACAGGTGGCCGAGATCAACGCCGTCGTCGCCGACATCGCCGCCGGGACGAAGGAGCAGGCGAGCGGGCTCGGCGAAGTCAACGTCGCGATCAATCAGATCGACGCCATGACGCAGCGCAACGCGACGATGGTCGGCAGTTCGACCGCCGCGACCCATCGCCTGTGGCAGGAGACCGAGCAGTTGTCGCGGCTGATCGGCCAGTTCCGCCTCGGCGCGGAAGCTGAGGCGGACGAAAGCGCGCGCGCCGCCTGAGGCGACTTTTGGCGCCGGTCGCCGGGTCTCGCCCCGGCGCCCGCCTTGACGTATAGAGGCGGCTCAGGCGCGGCGACGTCCGCCGCCGATGGAGGGCGCCGAATCGTGAGCCGCACCGTCTTCGTTCTCAACGGGCCGAACCTCGACCTGCTCGGCAAGCGCCAGCCGGAGATCTACGGCCGCGAGACGCTCGCCGACGTCGAAGCGCTCTGCCGCCGCGTCGCGACCGACCTTGGTCTGACGGTCGACTTCCGCCAGAGCAACCGCGAATACGAGCTCATCGACTGGATCCATGAGGCGCGCGACGGCGCGGCGGCGATCGTCATCAACCCCGCCGGCTACAGCCATACCTCGGTCGCCATCCTCGACGCGCTCGCCGCCTTCGCCGGTCCGATCATCGAAGTCCACATCTCCAACATTCACAAGCGCGAAGCGTTCCGCCGCCATTCCTACGTCTCGACCGTCGCCGCCGGCGTGATCGCCGGCTGCGGCCCGCAGGGCTACGCGCTGGCGTTGCAGCGCGTCGCCAGCCTGCTGGAAGTCAAGGCGTGACGCGGTCGGGCGCATGGGTCGCGCCGAGCGACGTCTGACGGCGATCGCCTCGCCAAACCCAAGGAGACCAGCGGCGGTGGAACCGAACAAGGCTCTGAAAGAAGACATCCGCCGTTTGGCCGAGCAGGAACGTCTGCTCGTGTTCTCGCGATTTGGCCCCGAAGAGGCCTGGGCGCTCGGCAATGTCGTGCGCGAATTCGGCCTGGCGCAGGGCGCGCCGATCGCCATCGACGTTTCGCTGCGCGACCGGACGCTCTTTCATTGCGCGATGCCGGGCAGCGTCACGGACAACGCGGAGTGGATCCGACGCAAGCGCAATACCGTGCTTCGGTTGTGGCGCTCCTCCTACGCGGTCGGGCGCGCGCTGGCGCTGTCCGGCCAAACGCAGGAAGAGGAGCACAACCTGCCTCGCTCCGATTATGCCGTGCATGGCGGCAGTTTCCCGCTGCTGCTGCATGGCGCAGGTTGCATCGGGGCGGTCACCGTCTCGGGCCTGCCGCAACGCGACGATCACCGGCTCGCAGCGGACGGTCTCGCGGCGATCTTGAAGATCGACCTGTCGGCGTGCCGGCTCAGCGCCGAGCCGGCATGACGCGCAGGGCGGCGCGGGCGCCCCGACTTGGCGACGATCGCCATTTGCGACGGCGCCGGTCGCCGATCGTCGCCCCCAAGCCGCGCCGCTCGCCTTCGGGCGCCGCTCAGCTCGCCGCCGCGATCTTGTCCTGCGTCTTGGTCTCGAAGTCGCGCGCGTCGTGGCGCTCGCGAAGCTGGCTCGAAGGCTCGCCGCTGGTGCGGTTGACCATGCGGCCGCGCCGCACCGCTGGCCGTTCGAGCAGCATGTCGGCCCAGCGCTGGACGTTTTTGTAGTCCTGCACGCTGAGGAACTCGGCCGCCCCGTATTGCCAGCCCTTCGCCAGGCCGCCGTACCACGGGAAGATGGCGATGTCGGCGATCGTGTAGGCGTCGCCGGCGACATAAGTGGTCTCGGCGAGGCGGCGATCGAGCACGTCGAGTTGCCGCTTCACTTCCATCGCGAAGCGGTCGATCGCATATTCGATCTTCGTCGGCGCGTAGGCGTAGAAATGGCCGAAGCCGCCGCCGAGATAAGGCGCGCTGCCCATTTGCCAGAACAGCCACGACAGGCACTCGGCGCGGGGGCCCGCTTCGTGCGGCAGGAACGCGCCGAATTTCTCGGCGAGATAGAGCAGGATGGCGCCGGATTCGAACACCCGAATCGGCTTGCTGCCGCTGCGGTCCAACAGCGCCGGAATCTTGGAATTGGGGTTGACCGCGACGAAGCCGCTGCCGAACTGGTCGCCGTCGCCGATGTCGATCAGCCAGGCGTCGTATTCCGCGCCGCTCTTGCCCAGCGCCAGCAGCTCCTCGAGCATGATCGTCACTTTCACGCCGTTGGGCGTGCCGAGCGAGTAAAGCTGCAGCGGATGACGGCCGACCGGCAATTCCTTCTCGTGCGTCGGTCCCGCGATGGGGCGGTTGGTCTTGGCGAAACGGCCGCCGCTGGCCTTGTTCCACGTCCACACCTTCGGCGGCGCATACTCAGACGGCTCAGTCATCTCCGACCTCCTGCATTTTCGTTGACGACCCGCCCTCGGGCCGCCGGCGGATCGTCGGGAGAAAGAGCGCGCGTAACGTCTCTTTGCAGCCGCGTTCGGCCGCCGCGCGCGCCTCGTTTCGCCAACATAGCGGGACCGCGCCGCTCGGTCAGGCGTTAGACCCGGCCCGCGACGCGGTCGAGCGAAACGGCGCCGGCGGGAGCGAAAGCAGGTTCAAATCTTCGCCATCGGCGCTGGGCGATGGGGTCGCGCCGGCGCTTGTCGGTCGCGCGCCGCGGCGCGTCGGACGATCTTGCCGGAACCGCTTCGACTGGCGCGTCCTACGAAGGTTGTCGTCGCCCTTTGGGGACAACGTGCAGGTAGCTGACGGTCATCGTCCTGTCGTCGTTCAACACGCCGATCACCGTCTTCTCGATCGCGTCCAGAGTGAGCTGGCTGAACGTCGGCGAATTCGGGTCGGTGTCGAATTCGACTTCGATCACCAGCGTCTTGACCCACATCGCGTCTTCCCAGCTCCACTCGAACCAGGTCCGAGAGACGTTGGGGAGTTTCGACAACGCGTCCCGGACAATCGCAATATTGCCTCGCATGACCTGGGCGCTCCTCGAATCCTTGTCCACCCGCAAAGTGATGTGGGGCGCCAAGTTCGCTTTGTGTCAATCCTTCAGTGATTTGGGCTGACCCGTCGCGCCAAATCCGCCCGCGCTGAAGGGCACGGCAGGGGCCCGTCCGCCTTATACGACTCGATGATCGCCGCGCCCGCTTTATGCAGAGTGGAGCCCGGGTGGGCGCCGTCCGACGTGTAGGCGAGCGCGAGGCGTACCGCCGCCGCCTGCCATGGCTGCCTCGGCGGCGACGGCCAACGCCCCTGCCGCTCGCAGGTTGCGCGGCGCAGTCTAGATCTTCTCCACTGACCGGCGAGAAGGTTAGCTTCCGTTACAAGTTACCGTTTGTAACGCCGCTTCCGTAGCGTTCCTTGAAGTTGTTGGATAACATTCAGTAAAAGGGGAACGCAAAAGGGTCATTGATTCATTCTTTTCTGGGGGCGCGTACCGATGAGGCATGGACTCGGCGCAGTCGCGCTGTCGATCTGCGTCGCCGCGTTAGTGGGGGGCTGCAGCATTTTACCGGCGGCCGGTCCCTCGTCCGAAGACATCAATTCTGGCCAGACGGCGTCCGGACCTGAGCATGTCGTCGTCAAGCTGAACCCCGATGTCGTCTCGACCGTCTCCGCGTATGGCCAACCAAGCTTTGTCGGGACCTTCGCCGACAAGCGCCCGCCCGCCGACATCTTATTCGGCGTTGGCGACGTGCTCACCATCACCATTTTCGAAGCGTCCGCCGGCGGCCTGTTCATTCCTGCCGAAGCCGGCGTCAGACCAGGCAATTTCGTCACCTTGCCGAACGAGCCGATTGATTCGGCGGGCAATATTTCCGTGCCCTACGCCGGCCCGATCAAAGCCGCCGGAAGGACCCAGGGACAGGTGCAACAGCAGATCGTCAACGCGCTCAAGAACCGCGCGATCGATCCGCAAGTGGTGGTCGCTCTGGCGACTCAGAACACCTCGCTGATCAGCGTTTTGGGCGAAGTGAACACGCCCAACCGCTTTGCCGCCTTCCCGGCCGGCGAGCACCTCCTCGACGCCATCACCCGCGCCGGCGGCATCAAGGGGCAGGGCTGGGACACCGTTGTCGAACTGGAGCGCGACGGCAAACGCGCCGTCGCCCCGTTCGCTTCGTTGGTCTATGACCCGCGCAACAACATCTGGGCGCACCCCAACGACACGATCTACGTCTTCCGCGAACCGCAGACGTTCGTCGCCTTCGGCGCCGCCGGTCAGCAAGGTCAGTTCGCCTTCGATGACTGGAAGATTTCGCTCGCCGAGGCGGTCGGCAAGGCCGGGGGGCTGCTCGACGTGCAGGCCGATCCTGCTTCTGTCTATGTGTACCGCCGCGAGCCGAAAGACTTGGTGGCGAAGCTCGGCGTTGACGTATCGGCGCTCGAAGGCCCGACAGTCCCGGTTATCTACGCGGTGAACTTCCGCGACGGGGGCGGCTACTTCCTCGCGACGAAGTTCGAAATGCGCGACAAGGACGTCATGTTCGCCGCGAACGCGCCGTCTGTCGAGATGACGAAGTTCCTCAACTTCCTGAACACTGTCAACACCACCTTCTACAACGGCGTGCTGACGGCCAGCGAACTGCAAACGCTTCGGTTGCAAATAGCGCACCACTAAGCGGGCGCGAGAGGCGGGCCGCAGGATGAGCGTAAGGCTTTCTTGGCTCCTATGGCTGGGCGTGGTCGCCTTGGCGCCGCTGCCGTTTGGCTCCAACGACCACGGGGTCGTCGCGGTTTGGTGCGGCGCGCTCGGCGTCGCGGCCGTCCTGGCGACGCCTGCGATCGGCAAGGCCGAGGCCGCTCTGATCGTCGCCATCGTTGCGGTCGCGGCGATCGTCGGTTGGGTCGTCGTCGAGCAATCGCAGCCCGGGACCTGGCTCGCGCACGTGTCACCGGCGCCGATCTGGAGCGAGGCGTCCGCGCTGCTCAAGGTCGACATTGCTCCCTCGGCGGCCGTGGCGGTGAACCAGCCAGTTCTGTCGGTCGGGCCGTTCATCGCCGACATCCTGGCGCTGACCGTCGCCTTCGTCCTGTGCTCGCAACGCGCCGTCGCGGAGCGTTTGCTAAGGCTGGTCGCCTGGTGCGGGGCGGCCTACGCCGTTTACGGCGTGTTGGCCTTCGCGATCGAACCGGGCATGGTCCTTTGGTTCGAGAAGACCGATTACGCTTCGGTGCTGACGAGCACGTTCATCAACCGCAACACGGCCTCCCTTTATTTCGGTTTGTGCTCGATTCTCTGGCTTCTCTTGGCGTGTCGGCGGGTTCGCCACGATTGCGCGGGGCGGCCGATGACGGCGGCTCGATTGCGCGATCTCTTGCTGGCGAGACCGTCGCGGAAACTGGTGATCGACGCGACGATGGCGCTGCTGACCGCCGCCGCCATGTTCATGACCGGTTCGCGCGGCGGCGCCCTCGTTTCGCTCGCGGCGATGGGGCTGGCGTTCCTCTGCTATTTCCGCAGCGAGTTTGTCGGCGCCAAGCGATGGCTCGCCGCCACGGGCGCGGTTGCGGCGATCGCCTTTCTGCTCTTTGGGATCATCGGGGAGGGCGTTTCCGCACGGTTCGATCTGCGCGGAATTTCCGACGAGGGGCGCCTCGACATCTACCGGGCGACGCTCGCGATCGTTCGCGACCATCCGTGGTCGGGCGCCGGCCTGGGAACGTTTGCCTGGGTCGTGCCAGCCTACCGTCCTGCGAACATCTCGATTTGGGGCACGTGGGATCGCGCCCACAGCACGCCTCTGGAAATGATTTCAGATCTGGGCGTCCCGACCGCGGCCCTCGTCTTTCTCGGCTGGGCGGCGATCTTCGTCGTATTGACCCGCGGCGTCGCGCGCAGCCGGTCGGATGCGATCTTTCCGATCGCCGGCCTGTGCGTCGCCGTCGCGGCCGTCCTCCACTCGGCGATCGATTTTTCGTTGCAGACGCCGGGTTTCGCTATTCCCGCCATGTCTTTGATCGGTATGGGCCTGGCGCGAAGCCTCGTCCGGGCGAAACGAACGCGGGACAGGGCGCCGGTCGCGGCCGGCGCCGCCCATCCGAGTCAGTCCGCAGTAACGCTCAAGACTGAGCATGATCGTTGTGACGGTCGACAGTATGAGCAGAGATCGATATCCTTCAGGTGTCGAGTGGCGTCGTCCGAACCCCGGGGGAAGTTCCAGGAGAGTTCAGTTATGACCAAGATATTCGCCCTTCCGTTGCGAGCGGGAACGGTCGCCGGTCTGGTTGCGCTGCTGATGGCGTTCGCCGTCGGTCCGTCCTCCGCATCTTGTTTTGCGCCCGATCATGCGCCCAAGGCGACGGTGGCCGACCTGGAGGCTTGGCTCGCCAAGCTATTGAAGAGCGGCGGCGAAACGGATGCGTCCGCCACCATTTCAACGGTTCGGGACCTTGCCGCGTCGGATCCCGGCGCCCTTTCCTTCATTTTGGATAAGCTCGGCGCCGCCAGCGACAGTCAGCGCTCGGCGATCGGCACGGGCCTGGGACAAGCGGCGACCATCTGCCAACGGTCGGACTTGCCCTACGCGACTGATATCCAAACCCAACTCCTGGCCGCCGACAAGACGATCAACAACCAGTCGGCGGAGGTCGCTTTCGCGTTGACGACCGGGCAGCAGCCGATCGGCGCGACCGGCGCCGGAGGAGGGGGCGGCGGCTTTTCGAGCGGAGCGAGCGGAGGGCAGACCGCCGCGTACGTCTCGCCGGGACTTTCGGGAACAACTACGCTGCAGGGTTTGGGCACTTACTCGACAAAGTCGCCGATCAACACCTTTACGCTCAACGGGAATGGGAGCACGTCGTATACGAGTTCAATCGTTCAAAGCGTCAGTACGCCGTGAGCGTCGCGGTTGCGCTTACAGGCTTCGATTTTCGTGCGGACCGGCGACGGGCGCGGTGGGCCGGGCGGTCGTTCGAGACCGTCCGTCGCCAGCCGGGGGGCGACGCCAGCCTCGAGCCTCGAGCCTTGAAGCCGCCGCAGTTCGTCGTGTCGCGTGGGCGCGGGCCGATTGAGATGTCTTACGCCGTCGCCCGGGATCGACACGGAGACTGAATGCTGCACACCCCTAAGCTTCCCTCGGCTTCCGTTCAGGGCGCCGCCGACGACCTATCGGCGTCGGCGACATTCATGGCCGCCAGGGCGACGGTGGAGCGCCAGTGGCCGACGATGCTCTATGTCGTGCTGTTGGTGTTTGCGCTCGCCGCAATCTATTTCTTCACCGCGCAACCGAAGTATACCGCCACGGCGGAGCTCTACGTCGACACCCACAAGATCCAACTCCTTCAACAGCAGCAGACCTTGGGCGTCGACGCGCCGGTCGACTCCTCGTTGATCGACAGCCAGGTCGAGATCCTGAAGTCGGAGAATATCGCCCAGGCGGTCATCAAGGACCTGCATCTCCTCGACGATCCTGAGTTCACTGGCCCTTCCGGCGGGCTCGTCGGCGGCGTTGTCGCCTTTATCGGGCGCCTCATGCCGGGAGCGGAGGCGCCGCGATCCCAATACGCCTTGACCCGCCAGGCGGTGGCGCGCTTCGCCAAGGCGCTGACCATCAAACGCCTCGGACTGTCCTACGTCATGGAGATCGACTTCCAGTCGGTTGACCCGCAGCGCGCGGCGAGGATCGCCAACGCCATCGCCGACGCCTATGTCGTCGACTCGCTCGAGTCCAAGTACCAGTCGTCTCGCCGCGCCGCGACCTGGCTTCAGGATCGCCTCACGGAGCTGAGGGCGCAGGCTTCGGACGCCGAGCGCGCCGTTGTCGAATACAAGGCCAACAACAACATCGTCGACACCGGCGGTCGCCTGCTGAACGAGCAGCAGCTCGCCGAACTCAACAGCGCTCTCACCTCCGCTCAAGCCGTGCGCGCGGAAGCGGAGGCGCGCGCACAGCGCGTCGAAGAGATCGTGCAGGCGGTGGATCAAAAAGGCATCTCCGCTGAGACAGCGACCGTCACCGACACCCTGCACAACGACGTCATCACGCGCCTGCGTCAACAATACCTGGATCTCGCGGAGCGCGAGTCGGATTGGGAGGCGCGTTACGGCCCCACTCACCTGGCGGTGGTCAACTTGCGCAATCAGATGCTCGAAATTCGGCGATCGATCGCCGACGAGTTGAAGCGTATCGCCGAGACCTATCGCAGCGATCTCGACATCGCCAAGTCGCACGAAGAAGCCGTCAAGCAGGATCTCGCCAACCTGGTCGCGCAATCCAATCAAACCAGCCAGGCGCAGGTGACCTTGCACGAACTCGACGCCAACTCTCAGAGCTACCGCGCGCTTACCGACAATTTCCTGCAACTCTACATGGTGTCGGTGCAGCAGCAGTCGTTCCCGGTGACCGAGTCGCGGCTGATCACCGAAGCGTCGCCACCGCTCAATCCCAGCAGTCCCAAGCTCCTGCTGGTGATGGCGATCGCCGTTTTCGGCGGCTGCGCGCTGGCCTTCGCCGCGGCGACCTTCCGCGAGCTGGCGGATCGCGTCGTCCGGACAGGGTCGCAAATCGAAAATGCGCTTGGCCTCGAATGCCTGGCGACGACGCCCTTCGTCAAGCTTTCGGCGAAGCGCGGCGCGCGTGGCGCGGCCTGCGATCCACAAGCGAGAACATTCGCATCGGACGACAGGATGCTGTCGTACGTACTCGACTCCCCGTTCTCCCATTTCGCCGAGTCGCTGCGCGCCATCAAGATGGCGATCGACCTTCGCGGCCTCGACAAGCCGAACAAGATGATCGGCCTGACTTCGGCGCTGCCCAACGAGGGAAAGTCGACGCTGGCCGTTTCGCTGGCGCGCCTGATTGCGCAAGGAGGCGGCAAAGTCATTCTCGTCGACGGCGACTTGCGCAATCCCAACCTCAGCAGGCGGCTCGCGCCGGTTGCGAAGACCGGACTCGTCGAAGCGATCCTCGGAAAGGCTGCGCTCGACGACGCGATCTGGCGCGACCCCGCGACCTCGCTGCATTTTCTCGCCGCGGTCAGTGTGGCGCGCAACGCGCAGACGAGCGACATTCTCTCGTCTCCGCAAGCGGAAGCCCTTTTCCGCGAGCTCCGCAATACGTACGATTACGTGATCGTCGATCTGTCGCCGCTCGCGCCGGTCGTCGACGTGCGGGCCACTTCGAAACTCATCGATTCCTACTTGTTCGTCGTCGAATGGTCGCGCACCAAGATCGACGTCGCCGAGCATGCGCTGGGCGCGGCGCGCCACGTGCATGACAACGTGATGGGCGCCATTCTGAACAAGGTCGACATGAAGACCATGCGTCGCTACGATGGCTATCGCGACGCGTATTACGGCAACAGGTATTACAAACGATACGGTTACGCCGACTAGCAGATGTCGCCATCAGCGCAGTGTGGCGCCATTGTCGAAAGCGCAGCGACGCCATTCGTCGCCGAGGCGCAAGGGCTAACGCGCGCATCGGCTCGTCGCACGCGGACCTCGAAATGACGCCGCCGCTCGCCCGCCTTCCGCTTGAGACATGACGTCGCGCCGTCTCGTCGTCGTCGGGTTCGCCCGCATCGTGGTCGCCGCCGCTGGCGCAATCGCGGTTCTCTGGAGCGTGCAATCCGTCCGTCTGTCATGGAGCCACGTCGGTCTGTCGAACGCCGCTCTGGCCGTGGTCAATCAGCAGCCGTTCAAGACCGATCTTTTGGAACGATTGGAGCCCAGTCTGGAGGCGGTGGAAGCGGAATCGACTTGTGCGCCGGCGGCGCTTCACGACGCGGCGGTGATCCGGTTGAGGCTCGCCGAGACGGCGATGGCCGCCGGCAAACGGGTTGAGATCGATCCGGCGCTGCAGCGACTTGACGCCGCCGTCAGGAAGAGCCTGCGATGTTCGCCGATGGATTCGTTCCTGTGGCTGGCGCTCTATTGGGAGGACGTGCAGACCAACGGCGTCCGGCCCGACAGCGTTGCGCCGCTGGAGATGTCTTATCGGCTCGGCCCCAACGAAGGTTGGATTGCGATTGGACGCAGTCGCTACGGCCTGGCGGCTTTCGACTACGTATCGTCGACGACGAAGGACGCCATTCTCGACGAGGAGCGAGCCTTGCTCGACGCCGGATTGGTCGAGGAAGTCGCCGACAACCTGACTGGGTCGGGTTGGCCCATTCGCGATCTCATCCTTGCTCGGCTTGAAACGGCGAACGCCGAAAACCGCGAGCAGCTGGCGCGGCGTTTACGGCGTGACGGCTACGACGTGTCGGTTCCGGGCGTCGCGTTGAAGGAAGCGCGTCCCTGGGACTGACCTCGCGCCGGAGTTCATCGGCAGACTGGCTTCCATTCGCAATGCCCATACCGATCGCAAACCTGCGTGTCCGCGCAGGCGGGTCTGGCGCCGATCGGCAGGGGCGGTCGAACGGTCGGTTGCGTGCAGGTGCGCATCGGGCAGATCGGCGGGATGTCCGTTGAGCTGGCGCACGACGGGACCACGTCGCCGTCGACGCATACGCACGCGCAGCCGGCGTGAGCGGCAGTTCCCATCATCGTCGCCGCGATCAGCGCCAGAAATGACGGCGCGAGCCCCCTGGCCATCGCATACCTCTCGAAACGGCGTTACTCAAATCTCTGTTCAGGCGCAAGCGCGCCGGTTCGGCGATAGGCCTCGCGTAGGGGGCCGAAGTCGACCGCCGAAGAAAGGTCGATCGGCTCGGCGAGAATTTGCGTCGCAACGAGGATATCCTCGGTCTGACGCCATTGTTCCCGCTCGAACTCGCAGAAGCGAGCGGCGAGCGGCCGCAACAGCGGGCGTTGGCGCTCCATCAGGGTCAGGACCTGGGCGGGCTCGAGACCGAGATCGCCGGCAATCACGGCGGCGCCGGCGGAAACGTCGTCATAGGCTCTGTCCCAGCCGCCAATCAGCGCCTTGAGAAACCGCTCAAGGACGTCACGATCCTCGCCCATCGCCTTTTCGCTGGCGAAGTAGACCGTGCCGAGCTTGTGAACGCCGAATTCGGCCGGCTTGAGCGTCGTGTAACGCACGCCACGACTGCTCAGAGCGAGTTCGTCCGTCCCGCCGAGCGGCGCCAGATCGACGGCGCCGTCGAGCAGCGCGCCCGCGCCGGGCGGCGCCTGAACTTCCGTCATTCGCGACCGCGGAATCGAGAGGCGCGCCAGCATCGCCTCGTAGACGATCGCGCTCTCCGCGCCGGGCGCGTAGGCGATCCGCTTGCCGACGAGATCGAGCGGCGTATGAACCCCCGACGAACTCAGGGCGTAGAAGGTCACCGGACTCTCGACCAGGCCGGCCGCGAACGATACGACCGGAACGCCGTCGCCGCGCGCTTTGAGAAAGCTCTCGACCCTCGCCAGGCCGATGTCGGCGCGCGCCGCGACGACTGCGGCGACGGCGTCGGCGTCGCTGGGCTGCGGGCGAAGCTCGACCCGAAGGCCCGCGCGTTCGAACAGTTCCGCGTCGTTGGCGATGATCAGCCCCGCGTCCGACACGTCGAGCGGCGCGGCGAGGGCGACGACGAGGGGGCGGCTGGCGGCGGGCGCCGCGCCTCCTGCGGCGCTTTTGTCGCCGAGGGCGAAGTTCGCCACGGAAAGAGCGAGCGCCGCCGCAACGCCCAACAGGAAGACGATCGCGCCGCGTTCGTTGCCCATGTCCTTGCTCGGTCGCGCCTGACGCTCACTCGGCTAGTTTGAGCCCTCGGAGTATTCCCAGCGAAAGTCCTGCATGTGCGGAAAGATGCCGAGCGTCTCAATCGTTCTGTCGTAGGGCGCCGCCACGACGTCGATGCAGTGCTCCGACTTGTAGTAGCAGACGTGTAGTTTGATCCTCATGCTGCAGCCGTTGACGATCAGCAGCATGTGATTGAAAATGTCGGGGTTGGCCTTTTGCGGCTCGGAATAGCCATGGATCTCGATGCAGACGCGACCATAGCCGTCGTGATGGAGCTGCGCCGAGGGACCGCTCATGCCGCCGAAGGCGGGCTTCGGCGCCAGCGGCGCCAGACCACCGGACCCGCCGACGATCGACGGCGGGTTGTCGCCGAACAGCGATTGCGCGCGCGCGCCGACGGCGAGCGACAGCGCCGCGCAGACGACCGCCAGCCCGAGCGCGCAATCGCGCCGCTTCGGCGCCCCAACGCCATTCGCGCCAGCCTGATCTGCAAGACTCCTGCCCGGCAACGTCAGCGTTTCCACCGTCATTTCGCCGTTGCGCATGATAGCTGCTGCGATCGGGTTTTGCTAACGTGAACGGCGCGACCTGGGCGTTACAGCCGTCGAACCTCGCGCGGGGGCAAGGCAGAGTTTCGTGAAGATCATGATCTGGAACGCTGCGCCCGGGGGCATGCGCAGCGTCGTCGACGCCTATGTCGCCGACGGCTTCGTGGCGCGTCACGGCGTCCGGCTGATCGCGGCCTATGGCGAGGGCGGGTTCTGGGCGCGCCAATGGCTGCTCGCCAGAGCGCTGTTCGCCTATGTGACGATTCTTACCACGTCGCCGGTCGAACTCGTGCACGTTCACGCCGCAATGCGCGGCAGCTTCTGGCGCAAGGCGATCTTCGCCGCGATCGCGCGCCGCTTCGGCGTCCCGGTCGTTCTTCACCTGCACGGCTCGGAGATGAAGGACTTCTACGCCGCGCAACCGACGCCGGTGAAGCGTTTGATCGTCGGCCAGTTGGAGGCCGCCGCGCGGGTGCTGGTGCTGTCACAGAGCTGGAAGCGCTTCGTCGCCGAGATCGCGCCGCGCGCCAAGACGACGGTGGTCCCCAACTATGTCGACGTTCCTGACGCGGCGCCCGTCCGCGCGCGGCCGGCGCGCGAGATCCTGTTTCTCGGTCTGGTCGGCGAGCGCAAGGGCGTTTTCGATCTGCTGAAGGCGTTTGCGGCGGCGCGCGCCGCCAACGGCGCGCTCGAGCTGACCATCGGCGGCAACGGCGCGATCGAGCGCGCCAAGCGCGAGGCGCAGCGCCTCGCCGTCGCCGATCATGTCGACGTGCGCGGCTGGGTCGGCCCGCCGGAGCGCGAGGCGCTGCTGGCGCGCGCCGACATCTTCGTATTGCCGTCGCGCAACGAAGGGTTGCCGATGAGCGTGCTCGAAGCGATGGCGCGCGGCCTGCCGGTGATCGCCACGCCGGTCGGCGGCCTGCCGGAGCTGATCGAGGATGGCGTGAACGTCCTCGTCCCGCCCGGCGATCCGGAAGCGCTGGCGCGCGCCATCCTCAAGCTGGCGGGCGATCAGGAGATCCGGGAGGCGCTGGGGCGCGCCGCGCGCGAGACGATCCTCGCCCGTCACAGCGCCGCCGTCGTGTTGCCGGCGCTGGAAGACGTCTATGCGACGGTCTCGCAGAAGACGGCGCTCCGCGCCGCCGCGCCCGGCAGAGGGCGAGGGCCGTCGGCGGCGTGAGTGCGATCCGACGCGCCGCCGGTCGCTCGATCTCCCGCCGTGGGCGGCGCCGAAGCGCCACTCGCCTCAGTCGCCGTTCGGCGGTTTGGCCGAGCCGGCGACAGTGGCGACGGGCTTCGCGCCCCCGTCGGCGATGCGAACCTGATCGCCATCGGCGATTCCGTCTGGCGGCGCGGCGATGACGCGGTCGTCGGCCTGGAGGCCCGAGCCGATCTCGATTTCGCTGCCGAGGTCGCGTGCGATCGTGACGATCTTCAACGCGACGCGGTCGTCGGCGCCGACGGTGGCGACGCGCAACCCGCCCTGGTCGAACATCAGCGCGCTGACCGGAATGCGGAACGATCCGGCCCCGCCGACGAGATCGACATGCACGTTGGCGGAGCCGCCCGGCATCAGGACGCCGTCGCCGTTGTCGACCGTCAACTGCATATGGGTCGTGCCGGAAGCGACGTCGACCGCGTGCGCGGAGGCTTCGACGACGGCGGGAAAGGCGCGGCGGGGATAGGCGGGCGAGGTGACGGTCGCCTTGTCGCCGATCCGGATCTCAGGCGCGTAGGTCTCGGGAACGTTGATCGAGACGCGCAGCTTGTGCACGTCCGAGATGACGAACATCGCCAGGCCGGCGCTCGAGCCGGCGCTGATCAGCGCGCCGACGTCGGTGTTGCGTTCGGTGACGATGCCGTCGAACGGCGCGGCGACCGTCTTGTAGCCCGCCAGCGCCTCCAGCCGCTCGACGTTGGCTTCGCTGGAATGGACGGCGGCCTGCTTGTTGGCGAGGTCGGCCGCGCGCTGATCGACGTCCTGCTGCGAGACGACGGCCGAACTCAGCAGGGTGCGACCGCGCGACAGCGTGACCTCCGACAGCTTGGCGCTGGCCTCGGCGCTGGTCAGATCGGCGCGCGCCTGCAGCAATTGCTGGTCGAGGTCGGGCGCGTCGATGTCGGCGAGCGTCTGCCCGGCCTTGACCTTGTCGCCGATGTCGACCTTCCAGTCCTTCACGTAGCCGCTGACCCGCGCGTAGATCGGCGCGCGCAGATTGGCCTCGAGCCGGCCGGGCAGGTTCAGGCTCGCCACGCCCGGCGTGGCGTTCAGCGCGACGATCGCCACCGTCGGAATCGCCTGGGCCTCGGTCCAGTCCTGCAATTTCGCGCTGCTCCTGTCGCGCTCGCCGATGCCGGTGACGACGAGGACGATGGCGCCCGCGCCGGCAATGAGGCCCGCGAGGGCGAGCCTGCGCTTGAAGCCGTGTCGGGTGGCAGGATCAGACATGGGCCGGGGACTCCGACGGCTCTGGATTCGTCTCTGGGACCCGCTTGTGCGCCAGACTGAACACGACGGGAACGAAAATCAACGTGGCGATCGTCGCGAAGACAAGACCGCCGACCACGGCGCGGCCCAACGGGGCGTTCTGCTCGCCGCCTTCGCCGAGCCCCAGCGCCATCGGCGCCATGCCGATGATCATCGCCAGGGCGGTCATCACCACCGGTCGGAAACGCACGAAGCCGGCGTCGAGCGCGGCGGCGACGGGATCGCCGTGCGCCGCATAGCGTTCGCGCGCGAAGCTGATCACCAGCACGCTGTTGGCCGTCGCGACGCCCATGCACATGATCGCGCCCGTAAGGGCGGGCACCGAGAGGGTGGTGTGGCTGACGAACAGCATCCAGACGATGCCCGCCAGACCCGCCGGCAGCGCCGAAACGATCACGAACGGGTCGGCCCAGGACTGGAAGTTCACTACGATCAGCAGATAGATCAGCACGATCGCGCCGAGCAGACCGAACAACAGGCCGGAGAAGGCGCTGTTCATCGTCTGCACCTGTCCCAGCATCGCCACCGTGCCGCCCTTGGGGACGCTGCCGGCGGTTTCCTGAAGCAGCTTGCCGATGTCGTCGGCGACCGCGCCGAGATCGCGTCCCTGCGGCGTCGCGTAGATCTGCACGATCGGCAGGATGTTGTACTGGGAGACGACGGCATTGCCGACCGTTCGCGTGATCTTGGCGAGGCCGCCGAGGATCGGCGAGTTCGCGCCGCCCGCCGCCGAGATCGGCACCGTCTGCAACGCGCTCAACGTGTCGAGCCGGTATTGCGGCGTCTGCATGACGATCGAATAGGAGACGCCGCTCTTGGGATCGAGCCAATAAGTCGGCGACACCTGGGCGCTGCCGGCGAGATTGACGACCAGGCTGTTGGTGACGTCGCGTTCCGTCAGTCCGACATATTGCGCGCGCGTGCGATCGATGTCGACGTCCAGCGTCGGATTGGCCGGGGATTGCTGGATGCGCGCGTCGGCGACGCCGGGAACATGGCGGATGCGCTTCAGCAGCAGATTGGCGTAATTGAAATCGGCGGCGAGGTTGGCGCCGGAGACTTGCACGTCGATCGGCGCCGGGGCGCCGAAATTGAGGATCTGGCTGATGATGTCGGCCGGCAGGAATCCGAATACGACGCCAGGGAACCGGCGCGGCAGTTCGGCGCGCAAAAGGCGGACGTATTCCGCGGTCGGTCGATGCTCGTCGGCGAGCTTGATCTGAATGTCGCCGTCCTGCGTGCCGATGACGCCGGTGTTGCTGTAGGTCAGATTGATGCCGCTGACCGGCATGCCGACATTGTCGACCAGCGCCGACAGTTCCGTCGGCGGAATGATCGTGCGGATCACCGTCTCGATCTCGGCGAATTGCTTGGCGCTCTCCTCGACCCGGGTGCCGACGCGCAGGCGCGCGTGCATGAGGATCTGGCCGGTGTCGACGGAGGGAAAGAAGTCGCGGCCGAGATAGGGCGTCAGCAGGAAAGAGGCGGCGACGAAAGCGAGGAAGCCGACAATGAAGACCGCCCGCCGCCCCAGCGCCAGTTCGAGCACGCCGTGGTAGCCCTCGCGGATATGCTCGAAGCCGGCTTCGAAGGCTTGCTGGACGCGCACCAGCGGGTTGCGCGAGGCGGCGCGGGCGCTGTCTTCCAGGTGGGACCGATGCGGCTTCAGCAGGTGATTGGCCATCGTCGGCACCAGCGTGCGCGACAAGATGAACGAGCAGATCATCGCGAACATCACCGCTTCCGCCATCGGCACGAACAGGAAGCGCGCGACGCCGTCGAGGAAGAACATCGGCACGAAGACGATGCAGATGCACAGCAGCGAGACGAAGGCGGGCGTCACGCTCTGGCGCGCGCCGTCCATGATCGCCGGCTCGACCTGCTTGCCGTGCTCGAGATGCCAATTGATGTTCTCGATCGTCACCGTCGCGTCGTCGACCAGAATGCCGACCGCCAGCGCCAGGCCGCCCAGCGTCATGATGTTCAGCGTCTCGCCGATCGCCGACAGCGCGATGATCGAGCCCAGCACCGCCAGCGGGATCGACGTCGCGATGATCAGGGTCGAACGCCAGGAGCCGAGGAACAGCAGGATCATCAGGCTGGTCAGCGCCGCCGCGATGACGCCTTCGCGCGCCACCGACGAGATGGCGCCGCGCACGAACAGCGACTGGTCGCCGAGCAGGGCCACCTTGAGCCCCGCCGGCAAAGCGTCCTTCAGGTCGATCAGCCGCTGCTTGACGCCGGCGATGATCGCCAGCGTCGAGGCCGATCCGTTCTTGAACACCTGCAACAGCACCGACCGATTGCTGTCGACATGGACGATGTTGGTCTGCGGCGCATTGCCGTCGCGCACCTGGGCGACGTCGCGCACATAGACCATCGCCCCGTCGACCGTCTTGATCGGCAGGTCGCCGAGGTCGGCGAGGCTGGAGGGCGCGTTGTTGAGCTGCACCGCATATTCGTAGGCGCCGATCTTCTGGCTGCCGGCCGGCGTGATCAGGTTCTGGGCGGCGAGCGCATTGGCGACGTCCTGGCCCGACAAGCCTCTCGCCTGCAACGCGGCGGGGTCGAGATCGATCTGGATCTGCCGCAGCTTGCCGCCGAACGGGTAGGGGATCGCGGCGCCGGGCACGGTGACGAGCGGCGTGCGCACCTGGTTGATGCCGACGTCGGCCAGTCGCTGCTCGGTGAAGCCTTCGCCCGACAGCGCCACCAGCAGGATCGGCACGGTGGAGGCGTTGTAGTTGAGGATCAACGGCGGCGTCGCGCCGGGCGGCATCGCCTTGACCAGGGTTTGCGAAATCGCCGTGACCTGGGCGTTGGCGGTGCGGATGTCGACGTTGGGCTGAAAGAAGATCTTGATGACGCCGAAGCCGTTGTAGGAATTGGCCTCGATATGCTCGATGTCGTTAACCGTGGTCGTCAGCGCGCGCTGGAACGGCGTCGTGACGCGCCCGGCCATCTGATCGGGCGGCAGGCCGGTATATTGCCAGACGACGCTGATCACCGGAATGCGGATGTCGGGGAAGATGTCGGTCGGCGTTCGCAAAGCGGCGAGCGGGCCGATGATCAGGATCAGCAGCGCCAACACCACAAACGTATAAGGGCGCGTCAACGCGATGCGAACCAGGGCGATCATCGCAAGGGCGTCTCGGTCATCGCAAAGAGAACTCGTCGGGCGGCGCGCCTTTGAGCAGGCCTACCAGAAACGCCGGCGCGTCCGCTATCACTTTGAGGTGAAATTTTCGTCGGCTGGACGCCAGCCCCGGCGAGGGCGAAGGCTCAGGCCCGGCGGATGGCGGCGAGGCGGCGCCCCATAGGCGCTAAGATAAGGCCGCTTCGTTGGAATAACCCTTACCGTCATGACCGGGCTTGTCCCGGTCATCCACGCGGTGCCGCTGCAAAAACCGTCAAGGTTGGCCGCGGCTTCACGGCGTGGATGCCCGGGACAAGGCCGGGCATGACGGCGATAGGCACCTTATCTTAGCGCCTATGGGGCGGCGCCAGGCGGCGGCGAGAGCGACATTTTGCAACTCCTGTTCCGCCCAACTACCTACACAGTCGCAGCTTAAGGATAGTCCCCATGTCCCCGACGACAGTTTTTCTGGGCAAGCTTATCGGCGTGTACCTGGCGGCGATTTCCGTGGCGATGCTCGCCAGCAGGCGTCGGACGCTGAAGACGCTGGACGAGATGGCGCGCAGCGGGCCGTGGATGCTGTTTTCCGGCATGGTCGCCACCATGGCCGGTCTCGCGATCGTGCTGACGCACGATGTCTGGAGCGGCGGCGCGCTGGCCATCGTGGTCACGCTCGCCGGTTGGGCCGGGCTGCTCAAGGGGCTTTCGCTGCTGCTCGTCCCGCCGGAGACGATGGCCGCAGCCTACAAGGCTGCAGGCTTCGAACGGTATTTCTACCCCTGGATGGGCGCCGTGCTGGTCCTCGGTCTGTGGATGACGCTGGACGCGTTCGCCGGCTGAGGGGCTGTGACAGGGCCGGTCAACACTACGCGCCGAAACGGCAATACGGCGCCACGCCCGCAATTCGCGAATTGCCAGTCCGCCCCAACAGCGGCTGCGTCGTCGGAAGCAAAAAGGGAAATGAGGGCGTGTCACCATAATTCGTGCGTCAGACGACGCGAAGGATTTTGACGAGGCCTTCGAGAAAAATGTGCGGCCCAAAGAGTTTAACTCCAGACCCCGGTAACCGGGGCAGATTTCCGGGCATGCTTGGGTCGGCTCAAGCGTGGGCATGCCTGACGAGGGTTGCGAGGCGTGGAATTTTGGGTCCTGGGATTCCCAGCCGGTCGCCGATGAAGTCGTAGAACGACAATTTCAGTTTCATGCAGGTTTTGGCCAGACCGAGCATGA
>JBEKVR010000038.1:0-33787 GCA_049513815.1 Roseiarcus sp.
GATCAACCGTCGTCTCAGAGCCTCCGCCTCCAGCTATGCGCAGTTGCATTCCTACAACCGCCGCCGCGGAACGCGCCCACTCGGCCGGCGCCCTTGAAAAAGGACATGAGAATCACAGTTTGCCCGACCTGACTCCCCCCTCCGCCCGGAAATCTGCCCCGGTTACCAGACCCCGCCCCTAAGATCGTTCGCTTTACGAATTTGATCGTAGTCCCAAATGATCCCTAAGGGAGGCGCAGCTCGTTCCATGAGAGCGAGGAGTGATTTTCTTCCCCGAGGCTCGTCGGTGCCAAATTTCTTGCGCGCCCAAAGTTTGAACTCTTCCCAGCGCTCATCTTCATTCCGCGAGCGGCCTGGCATCGAGTGCCATTCATCAGCGTTCAAATGATTGCGCTGAAGTTCCCAAGCAAGGAAATCGGCGGCTTGTAGGGGCTTCAACTGCCTGAAAGTGCCTCCCTTTTGCAAAGGAAACAAGCCAACGTTTTTCAACGCTGCGCCGTGATAGCAGTCACTTTCTGCATACTTCGTCGCCTTGGCGAGCTTAGAGTGAGCCTTCTCGACGCGATCAAAGAATACCTCTGAAGTGAGATCGCCGTACTCGTTGGCAATCATCAATATGCAACCATATGCCGCCAACGGATAAGGTTCGAGACCAAGCCCCGTTTCCGCATTGAATCTTTCGAGATCGTCGAGCCTGACAATTGAGAAAAAGCCGGTGAGCCAGCATTCTCCAATAATCGAGGTCATATCGTCGTAGAAAGCCGCCATCTCGGCGTAATGTTCTTTGAGCGGGTGCCACTTCTTGTACACGCCGTTCGGCCTGCCAAGTTCCCTCATGTGAAAATACGGCACGCCATGCTTAGCGAGCAGCTTCGGCCACTTCTCTTCGAACGCTTCCCATTTGTGGTCAGCGCCAACGTAGCCGGCAATGACCCATATCTTGTCGCCGGTGCCGGTCCGACTATCGTCTGCGTATCCCTTTAGAACCGCCATAACACGGGGCCTCGGCAGCACTCCTACGCCGCCCCCTCCGCCGCCGCCGCTCCCTTGGCGCGTTCGGCGCGCTTGCGGTCGTTGGGGTCGAGCAAGGCCTTGCGCAGGCGGATCGACTTCGGCGTCACCTCGACCAGTTCGTCGTCCTGGATGTAGGCCAGCGCCTTTTCCAGCGTCATCTGGATCGGCGGCGTCAGCCGCACCGCTTCGTCTTTCGAGTGGGTGCGGATGTTGGTGAGCTTCTTGCCCTTCATCACGTTGACTTCGAGGTCGTTGTCGCGCGTGTGCTGGCCGACGATCATGCCCTGGTAGACCTTCCAGCCCGGCTCGATCATCATCGGCCCGCGGTCCTCGAGGTTCCACATCGCGTAGGCGACGGCCTCGCCCTTGTCGTTGGAGATCAGCACGCCGTTGCGCCGCCCGGCGATGTCGCCGCGCCAGGCGCCCCAGTCGTGGAACACGCGGTTCATGATCGCGGTGCCGCGCGTGTCGGTGAGCAGTTCGCCGAGATAGCCGATCAGGCCGCGCGTCGGGGCGAGGAACACCAGCCGCAGCCGGTCGCCGCCGGAGGGGCGCATCTCGATCATCTCGCCCTTGCGCTCGCTCATCTTCTGCACCACGACGCCCGAGTGCTCCTCGTCGACGTCGATGACGACCTCCTCGATCGGCTCCAGCAGGTCGCCTGTCGTCTCGTCGCGCGTGGTGAGCACCTTCGGCCGCGAGACGCCGAGCTCGAAGCCCTCGCGCCGCATCGTCTCGATCAGGATCGCGAGCTGCAATTCGCCGCGCCCGGAAACGATGTAGGAGTCGGTGTTGGGCGCCGCTTCGACGCGCAGCGCGACGTTGCCTTCGGCCTCCTTGAACAGGCGGTCGCGGATGACGCGGCTCGTCACCTTGTCGCCCTCGGTGCCGGCGAGCGGGCTGTCGTTGACCGAGAAGGTCATCGACAACGTCGGCGGGTCGATCGGCTGCGCCATCAGCGGCTCGACCTCTTCCGGGCTGCACAGCGTGTCGGCGACGTTGAATTTCTCCAGGCCGGCGATGGCGACGATGTCGCCCGCCGAGGCCTCGTCGATCGGCGAATGCTCGATGCCGCGAAAAGCGAGGATCTTCGACACCCGGCCGTTCTCGACCAGATGACCGAGCCGGTCGAGCACCTTGACCGGCGCGTTGGTCTTGATCGTGCCGGAGAAGATGCGGCCGGTGATGATGCGGCCGAGATAGGGGTTGGCTTCGAGCAGGGTGCCGAGCATGCGGAAGGCGCCGGCGCCGACCTTGGGCGGCTCGACGTGCTTGAGCACCAGGTCGAACAGCGGCGCCATGTTCTCTTTCGGACCGTCGGGCGAATCGGCCATCCAGCCCTGCTTGGCCGAGCCGTAGATGATCGGGAAGTCGAGCTGCTCGTCGGTTGCGTCGAGCGCGGCGAACAGGTCGAAGCACTCGTTGACGACTTCGCTCGGCCGCGCGTCGGACTTGTCGACCTTGTTGACGCAGACGATCGGCTTCAACCCGATTTTCAGCGCCTTGCCGACGACGAACTTGGTCTGCGGCATCGGCCCTTCGGCGGCGTCGACCAGCACGATCGCGCCGTCGACCATCGACAGGATGCGCTCGACCTCGCCGCCGAAATCGGCGTGGCCGGGCGTGTCGACGATGTTGACGCGCGCGTCCTTCCACACCACCGAAGTCGCCTTGGCGAGAATGGTGATGCCGCGCTCGCGCTCGAGGTCGTTGGAATCCATCACCCGCTCGGCGACGCGCTGGTTCTCGCGGAAGGCGCCCGACTGCTGCAGCAGCCGGTCGACCAGCGTCGTCTTGCCGTGGTCGACGTGGGCGATGATGGCGATGTTTCTCAGTTTCATGCGGGTCCAGGCTTTCGGCGCGGCGCGAATCGCAAGAGGCGGCGGCTGGCCGCGCCTTCCCTCGATGGCCGATGTGACGGGAGTGCGACGAAACGCGCGCCCGTGAAGCCGCGCTTCCGATTTTGCGGCGCAATACACGAAAGGCGGGCGAAAGGGAAGGGCGGCGATGTCCGCCTTTCAGCGCGGCGGCGGGGCTGCTAGGCTGAAGAACGAGACGGGATCGCGAATTGGGACCGATCATGACAAAAACAACGCTTTACCACACCCCCAACGGAGCGCTCGCCGTCCATCAATCCGCCGGAGACGGTCCGCCGATCGTGTTGCTGCACAGCAATTCCAGCTCGGCCCGCGCCTTCTCCCGCCAGCTCGAAGGCTCGCTTGGCCGGCGCCGCCGCGTCGTCGCGATTGACCTGCTCGGCCACGGCCGGTCGGAGAACGCCACCGACGCGGCCGCCTATCTGCTGCCCGGCCACGCGCTCGCCCTGGTGGCGATCGCCGGCAATTACGGCCTCGACCAGGCGGTGTTCGTCGGATGGAGCCTTGGCGGCCACATCCTGCTCGAGGCGGCCAAAGACTTGCCGCGGGCGCGCGGCTTCGCCATCTACGGAACGCCGCCGATCGGCTTTCCGCCAGCGATGGCGGACGCATTCCTGCCCAACCCGGCAATGGTGGCGGGGTTCTCGCGCGAGGTGACGCGCGGACAGGCGGAAGCCTATGTCGCCTCGTTCTTCGCCCCGGGCTTCGCCGACATTCCCGACTTCTTTGTCGAAGACGCGCTGCGCACGGACGGCCGCGCGCGCGAGCAGGTCGCCGCTTCGCTGGCGCCGGGCGTCTCGCGCGACGAAATGCAGGTCGTCGCCAAGCTGGGGCAGCCGCTGGCGGTGCTGCACGGGGCCAAGGAGCAACTCGTCAACGGCGCCTATTTCGCCAAACTGAGCATGCCGACCCTGTGGCGGGGCGAAGTGCAGAGGATCAACGCCGCCGGCCATGCGCCGCAATGGGAGACGCCGCTCGTGTTCGACGCCCTCATCGAAGCCTTCGCCGTCGACTGCGGCGGCTGAGCGGCGGCGGGGGGTCTTGCCGGATTGTTAAGCCTCGGCGCCTAAGGCTGGCGGGTCGCCGTCAGCCGCCGGTCCGCCATGCGTTTCGCCCGTCCGCTCGCCGAAGCGCCCGCTCCCGAGGGAATTGCCGCGCGCGCCGCCGTCGCGGCGGCGGCCCGGGCGCGCGCCGCCGCGCCGCTGGCCCTGACGCTGGCCGCGCTCGCCGCAGCCGTTGTCGCGCAAGCGCGCTTCGGCGCGATCGCCGATGTCTCGTGGATGATCACGATCTGCGAGAAATGGCTCGACGGCGCGATCCCCTATGTCGATTTCATCGAGACCAACCCGCCGGCGGCGATCCTGCTCTATCTGCCGCCGGTGGCGCTCGCCCGGGCGTTGGGCGCCCACGCCGAATTCGTGGTCGCGGCCTGGGGCTTCGCCGCCTGCGGCGCCTCGGCCGCCGCCGCCGCGGCGATTCTGAGCCGCGCCGGGCTGCTCGACGAGCTCGGCCCGGCGTCGCTGGGCGCGGCGCTGTTTGCTTTGACGCTGCTGCCGGGCCGCGCCTTCGACGAGCGCGATTTCTTCGTCGCCTTGCTGGCGCTGCCGGCGCTTGCGGTTGCGGCGGCGCGCGCGGCGGGCGCGGCGCTTGGCGGTCGTTCGGTCGTCGCGGCGGGCCTGTGCATGGCGGCGGTCGTCGCGATCAAACCGCCCTACGCGCTGCTGTTCGTCGGCCCGGTCGCCTATCTCGCAGCGCGACAAGGCGTCGGCGCGGCGTTGCGGGCCGGCGAGTATTGGTTAGCCGCCGCCGCCGCGCTCGCCTATGCGGGCGTCGTCGCCTGGCGTTTCCCCGCCTATGTCGCCGAGGTCCTGCCGGCGGTCGCCGCCGCTTATCTGCCGGTGCGCGAGGCGGCGCGCGACCTGATCGTCAACGCCGCCGTCGTCGTGTGGGCGGCGTTCGCGGCGGCGCTCGCGCTGGTCGCTGGGCCGCGCTTGCGCGCGCCGCTGATCGCGACGCCGGCGCTCGCCGCGGTCGGCGCGCTGGCGACGTTCTTCATCCAAGGCAAAGGCTGGCTCTACCAGGCCTATCCGGCGCTGGCGCTGATCGCCCTGGCGTTCGGCGCCGCTCTCGATCGGCGCGGCGCGACGCCGGGACGGCTCGCGGTGCTCGCCGCCGCGGCCGTCGCCGTCGCGCTCGCCGGTAGGCTGGCGTCGCTTCCGCCTTTCGCCGCCGCGGTCGCCGTCGCGCTCGTCGGCGGCGGCGCGCTCGTCGCCGTCAGCGGTCGCTGCATGGTCGCGGCCGAACGCGAGACGCGCCTGGCCGAATTCGCCGTCGCTGCGATCGCCGGCGCGGTCTGGCTGTTCTTCACCGCCCCGCCGACCGCGCCCGACCGCGATTTCGTGCGCGCCGTCGCCGCGCTCGGGCCCCATCCCCGGCTGGCGGCGGTCGCCGAGGGACTCGGCATCGGCTTTCCGCTGGTCAGGCAGGTCGACGGCGTCTGGGTCCAGCGCACGCAGGGGATGCTGCTCACTGCGGGCGCGCGCCGGCTGATCGACGAGAACCCCGGCGACGCCGCGCTTGCCGAGCGCTTGGCGCCGATTGTCGCCCGCGAGCGCGAGATGGTCGCCGAGGACATCCGGAGAGGCCGCCCCGACGCAATTCTCGTCAACACGGTGAATCCCCGCTTCCACCGCTGGGCGATGACCGATCCGACGCTCGCCGCGGCGCTCGCCGACTACACGCTGGCGACGTCGAGCCGCGCCGTCGACTGGCCGATCGATCTCTATGTGCGCAAAGACGAAATCGGACTGCGCCGGTCATTGCCCGAACCTGCTGAGCGGTCTGCGCCTTAGCCGCGCTGCGGGAGGCCTCTTCGCTGGCGTCGGCCAGCGACGGGGCGCGACAACGAGGTTATCCACATCCCCCGCTTTCTACGGTCGCGAGAAGGAGTCGTTTACGGACGTTGCGTAAGGTCTTCCGCGCCGCCATGAAGGGCGGTTGGAGTTTCCCGATGATCGGAAAACTGGCTCATGTCAGGAGCCGCCGCGACGTCGTCATTGCGTCGCTTGCCATCACGGGCGTTTCGGTCGCTTGCGCGGTTGTTCTGACGGCCTGCGCGACCCGCTTGCCTGATGGCGCGCTGGACTTCAGCCTGTTGCGCGTCGCTGCGGAAATCGCCGCCGTCATCGCTTTCATCATCTCCTTTCTGGTGGTCGACACGATCCGCCGCATCCTCAAAGCCAAGCGCTCGATCGAGCGTCTCGCCATGACCGACGACTTGACCGGCCTCGCCAATCGGCGCGCCTTCCTCGCCGCCGCCGAGCGGGCGATCGCCCAGATCGACCGCGTCGCCCGGTCGCCGACGCTGCTGATCGTCGACCTCGACCATTTCAAGCGCGTCAACGACGTCTACGGCCACCGGGCCGGCGATCAGGCGCTGCAGGCGGCGGCGCGGGCGCTCGCGCGGTCGGTGCGCGACGTCGATTTCGTCGGTCGCCTTGGCGGCGAGGAATTCGTCGTGCTTCTCGACGCCGCCGACGAAGAGACGGCGCGCCGCGCCGCGGAAAGCGCCAGGGCGGCGATCGCGGCGATGCGCGTGGCGACGCCGAACGGCGAAGTCGCCGTCACCGCCAGCATCGGCTGCACGCCGCTGGTCGCCGAGGACTCCGTTTCGGCGGCGCTGCAACGCGCCGACGAGGCGCTCTACGCCGCCAAGCGGGCGGGTCGCAATCAGATCGCTTCGCTTGCGCCGAGCGCTGGCGCGCGCCCGCCGACGACGACCGACGGTCGTCTGCGCCGCGACGCGCAGGATCGGGTGCGTCGGTCAGCCTAAGTCGGGTCGTCAGCGCGCGCCGGCCGCCGCCGCCAGCGCCCGCCACCAGGCGGCGTTCGCCGCCCAATTCCAATTGGCCGCCGGCGACGGCGACGGCAACAGCCAGACGCGGGTCGTCCCGATCGTCTCCTGCTGTTCGCCGAAACCGGCGCCGCGGCGCAGAAAGCGGCGGCCGGCGGTCAGGCTGGTGAAGGCGAGGATCGCCGGCGCGCAGGCGCGGATCTTCGCTTCCATCTCGGCGCAGGCGTCGCGCCCGAGCGCGTCGACCGGCAATTCCTTGTCCATGCCGCTCGCCGTCTTGGCGATGTCGGTGAGGCCGACGCCGAATTGCGGCAGAAGCGCGAACTCGGAGCAATCGAGCCGGCGGTCGGTCAGGCCGACTTCGTGCAGGGCGCGCCAGAACTTGTTCTGCGGATGGGCGTAGTAGCAGCGGCGGCGCGCCGATTCCGTCCCCGCCGCGGTGCCGCAGAAGACGATTCTGAGGCCCGGCGCGAGCACGTCGGGCAAGATCGGCGCGACTGGTCGCAGCTTGTCAGATCGTCTGGTTATAGGCCCCGACCTCTGGATTCTCGCGCAGCACGGCGTCGACTGCGGCGAACATCGCCCGCATGCGCGCTTCCGACGCCGGGCTTTCGACCACCACCACCAGCTCCGGCTTGTTGGACGACGCGCGCACCAGGCCCCAGGTTCCGTCTTCGACCGTCACGCGTGCGCCGTTGACCGTGACGATGTCGCGGATCGCCTGCTGGGCGAGCGTCTCGCCGCGCGCACGCATCGCCTCGAAGCGCGCGACGACGCGGTCGACGACGGCGTATTTCGCTTCGTCGGCGCAGTGCGGCGACATGGTCGGCGAGCCCCACGTCTGCGGCAGCTCGCGATAGAGATCGGCCATCGACTTGTCACGGTTGCGATCGAGCATGTCGAGGACCGCGATGGCGGTGACGAAGCCGTCGTCGTAGCCGCGGCCGATCGGCGCGTTGAAGAAGAAATGGCCGGACTTCTCGAAACCGGCCAGCGCCTTGAGATCGCGCACGCGCCGCTTGATGTGGGAATGGCCGGTCTTCCAATAGTCGACCTTGACGCCGAGCCGCTTCAGTTCCGGATCGGCGGCGAATAGGCCAGTCGACTTGACGTCGACGACGAAGGTCGGACTCGGATGCAATCTGGCGAGGTCGCGCGCCAGCATGACGCCGATCTTGTCGGCGAAGATCTCGTTTCCCTCGTTGTCGACCACGCCGCAACGGTCGCCGTCGCCGTCGAAGCCGAGCGCGACGTCGGCGCCATTCTGCTTCGCCGCCGCCGCCATCGCGTGCAGCATATGCAGGTCTTCGGGGTTGGGGTTGTAGCGCGGGAAGGTGAAGTCGAGCTCGCAGTCGAGCGGAACGACCTCGGCCCCGAGCGCCGACAACAGACGCGGCGCGAACGCGCCGGCGGTGCCGTTGCCGCAGGCGGCGACGACCTTCATCTTGCGCGTCCATTTCGGCCGGGCGGTTAGCTCGGCGATGTAGCGGGCGGGAAAGTCCTCGATGAATTCATAGGCGCCGCCGCCGTTTGGGCGGAACGCGCCGGCGAGCACGATGTCGCGCAGCCGTCCCATCTCTTCCGGCCCGAAGGTGACCGGCCGCGCGGCGCCCATCTTGACGCCGGTCCAGCCGTTGTCGTTGTGCGAGGCGGTGACCATCGCGACGGCGGGAACGTCGAGCGCGAACTGGGCGAAATAGGCCATCGGCGTGATCGCCAGGCCGATGTCTTTGACTTTCGCGCCGCCCGCCATCAATCCGACGATCAGCGCGTTCTTGATCGCGCTGGAATAGGAGCGGAAGTCGTGGCCGACGACGATCTCCTTGGCGACGCCGAGCTCGTCGAGCAGCGTGGCGAGGCCGAGGCCGAGAGCCTGCACGCCCATCAGGTTGATCTCGCGCTCGTAGAGCCAGCGCGCGTCGTATTCGCGGAAGCCAGTCGGCTTGACCATCGGCCGCGCTTCGTAGTCGTAGGTGTTAGGTTCGAGCTTGGGCAGCGGCTTGGGGAACAACGGCGGCTCTCGGTGGGGCGGGGTCGCCCATGCCTAGCCGATCGCCGCGCCGAGCAAAAGGGTTTCAGCGCCTATTGGCGCAACACCAGCATGCCGTCGCGCTGTTCGACGCTGACCAGCCGCTTAAGGAAGCTCGCGCCGAGCAGATTGGTCGAGGACGCTCCCGGCGGCATCACCACTGCCTGGACGTTGTCCATATAGATCGCGCCCAGGCTGACCGAGCGCAGCGTGACCGGATTGGCGAGCGCGACGCCGTTGGCGGTGTTCATCTTCCAGCGCGGCCGCGAAGGATCGAGGGCGACGCCGAGACGCGTGGCAGTCTCCGACGTCAGCGCGACGACGGTCGCGCCGGTGTCGATCATCACGTCGACGTCCTGACCCTCGATCAGCGCCTTGGCGCGGTACTGGCCGCCCGGGTCGGCGGCGATCGACGCTGCGCGATAACCCGCGGCGGGATTGGCGGCGACGACGGTCGCAGCAGGGGCGGGCGGCGCTGGGGCGATGGCGGCGGCAGAGGGGGCGCCGGGCGCGGCGCCGCCATCCGGCGCGACTAAGAACGACGGGGCGGCGAAGGCGATCGTCAGGGAGGCGATCGCGAAGAAAAGGGCGTTCTTCAGCATGGAAGCGCGGCGGCGGCGCGTTCGCCACTGGGCGAACGCCTTGTCGCGGAGCTTTGCGCGCGGCGCGCCAAGAACCGGTTAACGGAAACGCATGATCGAGGTTAACGCGACGATCTTCTCGCCTCGGCGCGCGGTCTTTCTTCGCGTTCGTATACAAATTGCCAATGCCAGCGTTTTCGCGGCGCTCCGCAAGCTCGACTCCAGTTCCGCGCCGCTAGCTCGTCGATGGGCGTTTCGACCCGAGAGGAGCAGCGCATGAGCATGAGCGTCACCGGCGTCGCCGGAAGTTGGTCGCCGCAGGCGATGTCGGGCGCGAGCATGCGCGCGCCGCCGGCGCAGAAGATGGCCAACCTGTTCGCCAAAATCGACGTGTCCGGCTCCGGCTCGATCACCAAGTCGCAGTTCACCCAGGCGTTTCAGACGATGAAGCCGACCGCCGGCTTCAGGGCCATGGGCGCCGACGCCGTCTTCGCCGCTCTCGATCCGTCGCGATCCGGTTCGGTGTCGAAGCAGGCTTTCGTCAGTGGCATGACGGCGCTGATGGCGCAGTTCCGCTCGTCGGGCGCGTGAGCGCCGAGCCGCCGAGGCGGCCCTCAGCGTCGACGTAAACGTGCGGCGGCGCCTCGGCGAGCCAGGCGGGGCCGTCCGCGCCTCTCAGCATTGCGACGGTCGAGACGATTCCCGCCTCCAAGCATGTGTCGGCCGCCACCGTGGCCGACGCCAGCCCGGCGACCGGCCAGCCGGTTCGCGGATCGAAGATGTGGCCATAGCGGTGTCCGTCGAAGCTCCAGAAGCGCTCGTAATCGCCACTAGTGGCGACGCCGCCGGCGCCGACGAAGAGCGTGGCGAGCGCCGCTTCCGGCCGGCGCGGGTCACGCACGCCGATTCGCCAGGCGGCGCCATCCAGGTGCGGCCCGATCGCCGCCAGATCGCCTCCGAGATCGACGAGACCGGCCTCGACGCCGCGCTCGCGGCAGATTTCGGCGGCGCGATCGACGGCGTATTCCTTGCCGATCCCGCCGAGATCGATCTGCATGCCGCGCCGGTCGAACGACAGAAGCGGTCGTTCCCAGATGACTTTGTCGAGGCCGACCCGCGCCAGAACTGGCGCGATCGCCGCAGCCGTCGGCGCCGCGTCGAGGTCGTCGCGCCAGACTTCGCGCAGCGCGCCGGAGGTGATGTCGAAGAGCCCGTCGGAGCGGCGGTAAGCCGCGAAAGCGACGTCGATGAGATCGGCGGCTTCGCCATCGAGCTCGATCGCGCCGCCGCGCGCGCCAGCGGCGTTGATCGCGGCGACCAGGCTGTCGGGGCGGAAGCGCGAATAGACGCGCTCGATGCGACGGACCTCGGCGATCGCCGCGCTCGCGGCGCAGGTCGTCGTCGCTTCGTCGCCATAAAGCCGCAGCTCACAACACGTTCCCATCGCGACGAACGGGAATGAGCGCGGCTCGGCGACGAGCATAGACAGCTCCGCGTCATGGGCGAAACGCCCGCGCGCTCAAGCTCGCGGGGCTCGCTTGCCCGGAACTGGAGGCGGCGCCGAGGGGCGCCGCCGAACGCTTTACGCGAGTTTGATCGGTCGGTCAGGGAACGCGAGCTGCTCGCGCGAGCGCCAGCTCGGCCGAACGTAGTTGATTTCCATCAGCCGGCGCACGCCGACCAGCGTCCGCGGCTCGAAACCGTGCCAGGTGTTCTCGCCCGGGATGAAGATCACCGCGCTGTCGAACTCGGCAGAGGAGCTGCCCACCCGCTTCTTGTCGGAATCGTAGATGTCGGTGCCCCAGGTCGGCGCGTCAGGCCCGAGGCACAGATAGATGACCATCGAGAACAGCTTTTCCGGGATGTCGTGGTGCGGCTCGAGCCAGGCGCCGTCGACGTCCTGGATGTACTCCATGCGCAGGTACGCGCCCTCGACGTCGATTTCGCAGATCTTGCCGACGATCTTGGCGACGTCGGGACGCTGCAGCGCGTCGCACAGCGCCGCGCAGGCGGCGTAGGTCTTGCGCATATAGGGCGTAAAAAAGCAGCGCTGGCTGTTGTAGGTGCCGCGCGTGCCGTCGGTTTTGCCGAGCCGCGGCGGGTCGACCGGCAGCGCGAGGATGCCGGTGCACAAAGCTTCCGGATAGATCTCTTTCAGGTTCCAATGACGATACGGCCAGTCATCTCGTTTCGCTTCCGCAAGGGAGCGTTTGAAATGCTCGGCGACAGTGGCCGAGTCGATCGGCGGCGGATAAATCATGGCGGACTCCTGATGAAACGACGCGAGTCGCGGCGGCGTTGGGCCGGCGCGGCGCGTCGAAAGCGCGACGCGTCAGTGGGCGAACAGGCGGCGCGGCGCCCAGTCGATCGCCTTGCGCAGCAGCGGCACCGACTTGGCGTAGGCGCTCCAGCTGTGGCGCCAGTATTCCTTTTTCACGTACCAGTCGGAGTCGACGTAGCAGAGCTGCAGACTGGCGCGCTTGCCCTTCTGCGGCAGGAAGCCGTGCCACGAGTGATCGCAGACGCGGAACATCAGCATCTTGCCGTATTCGGGGGCGTACTCGAAGGCGAAGTCATCACGGTTGTCGCTGCGCAGCACCCTCAGCTTGCCGCGCTCGTACGGCCATTCCCAGCTGAAGCCGACCAGGACGGTGATGATCTTGTGCTTTGAGTCCGGGTGCGAATAGCCCTCGTTGTACTGGCCGCTGGTGTTGCCCATCATGACGATGCAAGGCGGGCATTTGCTGAGGTCGATGTCGAATTTCTTCTCGACCAGGCTGCGAAAGCGAACGCTCAGGAGCTCGTCGATCACCTTGCCGAAGTTCGGCCCGTATTTCAGATCGGGCAGGCCGTAGCTGCCGCGGTCGGGAATGACCGGCGCGTCGTTGAGCACCGGCTCCTTCAGACTCGGCGGCATCACATCGTCGACGAAGCAATAGTCGTAGGGGTCGTGGCGCAAGTCGGCGGCGGCGATCGCCGCTTCATTGATGATCGTCAGCGGCGCGTTGTCTTCCTGCATGACACTCTCCGTTCGTTCCATCCCCGTCGCGGCTTTCGCCGGTCGTCGGATGGATCCCGGTCCTCCCGTCAGAACGCGGGTACGCCGGGCTTCTGGATCGTCTTGGCCGCGATCCCCTCCACTTCGATCAGCCACTCCGGCCGACACACCGGCCCCTGCACGATCTGAAGCGGCAGGGACGGGAATCGCTCCGCGAGGCGATTGCGCACCCGGCAATAGTCGCCGCGGTCGCGCAGATAGACGATGAGATGGCTCAAGTCGGCGAGCTGCATCTCGCCGGCGTTCAACAGCGCGTCGACGTTCTCCAGCGCGCGGTCGAGTTGGCGCAGCACGTCGCCGGGGTAGACGACCCAGCCCTCGCCGTCGATGCTGGCGGTGCCGGACATGAAGATATGGGCGCGATCGCCGTAAGCGACGCGCGTCGCCCGCTCGAAGGTGACGCCGTAGTCCTTGGTCGCGCAGAGGTGATCGAAATCGTTGAGATAAGAGACTTGTCCCGGCGCGAGGCCGAGCACGGAATAGGCGTCCATCGCCACTAGGTCGTAATGGTGGGCGCAGGCGCCTTCGATGCCGGTCGAGGCAATGAAATGCGTGTCGCCGGTCAGGCCTTCGCGCTTGAAGATCTCGGAGCGGCTCTTGACCATGTCCATGTAGAAGACGTCGACGTCGCGGATATAGAGCCAGGTCCGCACGCAATCGTCGCGCAATGTGCCGCCCTGCGCGGCGAGCGCGCCGATCAAATCGCGGAACACTTCGCGCGTCTGGTCGGCGGCCGAGGCGGGGCCGACGTCGGCGGCGGCGCACATGCGTGTGCTCCACAGGTGGCGCAGCCCGCCCATCTCGATCAGCGTGTGATGATGGCCGAGGGTGCGTTTGACGATCGGCGTTTCGCGCTCGACGTGGTAGGCGAGGAGCGAAAGCTTGGCGCCGTGCGCCGGCGGCTGCTGGACGATCGACACCGCCACCGGGCCCTCGTCGGGCGCGGCCATCAGCTCGCTGACGCGCACGCGCTCGGCCTGGTTCATCGCGTCGCTGAGGAAGATGCGGCGGAAGATCGCGCTGTCCGGCTGCAGGCCCATCTCGGCCTTGGCTGCGGCATAGCCGACGCGCAACGCCTCGAGCTGATCGAGGAAGGCGAGGTCCGGCTCTACGTCAACCGACAGATAACATTCGCGCGCGCCGCCAACGCCGACAATTTTGCGGCTTACGAAACCCTGATGCCCCATTGCGCTGCTTTTCTTCTCGAGCCGACGCCGCGACGGCGACGGCGCGCGGCCAGCGTTGCGATTTTGCATAGCCCAGAGGGGTCTCGACCCTCGTTGACGCAAATCAATCAGCGCGGCGAAAAACGAGCGCGTTCTGTCGTCTGCGCGACCAGACGACGCAGGCGGGCGGAGGCGCAATGCAGGATAACGAGTTTCCGAGCTTGCTGGCGCGCGTGTTCATTGGCGCGGCGCCTAGGCCGGCGCTCGATCTTGGGGCGGCGGCTTTGCTTGCGGCGATGGGCCGCAATCATCCCCACCTCTTCGCCGTGCTCGCCGAGCAGCGGCAAACCCGCGTCCTGGTCGAACTGACGGACCCGCCGCGGCGCTTCCTGCTGCAATACGGCGGCGGCCCCCCGACGTTGCGCGTTGCCGAGGCCGACGTTGCAGCCGACGCCGAGCTGAAGGGCGGACTCGAGGCGATGATGGCGTTGCTCGAGGCCCGCGTCGACGGCGACGCGCTGTTCTTCACCCGCGAATTGACGGTCAGCGGCGACACCGCGGCGGTGGTTACGCTGCGCAACATTCTCGATCGCGAGACGATCAGCGTGCTCGACGAGGCCTCGTCGCTGTTCGGACCGTTGAGACGCATGGCGCGCGTCGCCATCCTCAATTGGGAACGTCGGGCGACGCGGCTGCGCGCGGCGCTGGCGCCGCCCGCGGCGAGCGGCGAGCGGGCAGGGATGGGCGAAGCGGAGGCTGCCGAGTTGCGAGAGCAGATCGAAGGGTTGAAGGCGCGACTCAGCAAGCTGGAAGCCCATCAGCGCCGCAAAGAGGGCGCAGCGGCGTGAGGGCGGTCAACTATCTCGAACTCGTCTGTCCGGCCGGCACGCCGGCGGCCCTGCGCGCCGCGATCGACGCGGGCGCCGACAGCGTCTATTGCGGCTTTCGCGATTGCACCAACGCGCGCAACTATCCCGGCCTCAACTTCGACGACCGCGAGCTCGCCGAGGGGATCGAATACGCCCACGCGCGCGGCCGCTGGGTGCTGGTGGCGATCAACACCTTCCCGCGCGCCGGTGATCTCGCGCCGTGGCGACGCGCGGTCGACGCCGCCGCCTCCGCCGGCGCCGACGCCGTGATCCTCGCCGACATCGGCCTGCTCGACTACGCCGCGCGCCGCCATCCCGGCCTGCGCCGTCACCTGTCGGTGCAGGCGGCGGCGTCGAACCCGCTGTCGATCGACTTCTATCGCGAAGCGTTCGGCGTCAGCCGGGTGGTGCTGCCGCGCGTGCTGGCGGTCAAGGAAGTGGCGGCGCTGATCGCGCGGATGAAGATCGAGGCGGAAGTCTTCGCCTTCGGCAGCCTCGGCACCATGGTCGAGGGGCGCTGTTATCTGTCGTCCTACATCACCGGGCGCTCGCCGAGCAGCGACGGCGTCTGCGCGCCGGCCAAGTTCGTCTCCTATCGCGAGGAAGGCGGCAAGATGGTGTCGCGCCTCGGCGAGGTGATGACGAACTGCTACGCGAAAAGCGAAAACGCCGCCTATCCAACGCCATGCAAGAGCCGGCTGCTGGCGCGCGGCGAGGTGTCCTACCTGTTCGAGGAGCCAGTCGGCCTCAACGCCGCCTCGATCCTCGCGGAGCTCAAGGGGGCGGGCGTGACGGCGCTCAAGATCGAGGGCCGCCAGCGCAGCCGCGCCTATGTCGCCGAAGTCGTCGCCCATTTCCGCGCCGCGCTCGACGCCTTGGCGCGCGGCGAGGAGGCGTCGAGCGCGGTCGGCGACCTGCATGCGATCGCCGAGGGCGGCAAGGTGACGCTCAGCGCCTACAAGAAGGGTTGGCGATGAGCGCGTTGACGCTTGGTCCGCTGCTGTTCAACTGGAAGCCGGAGCAGCGGCGCGATTTCTATTTCCGCGTCGCCGACGAGGCGCCGGTCGATTGCGTCTATCTCGGCGAGGTCGTCTGTTCCAAGCGCGAACCGTTCTTCGTCGGCGACTTGCCGGCGATCGCCGAGCGGCTCGTCGCCGCAGGCAAACAGGTCGTCCATTCGACGCTGGCGCTCGTCACCACCGACCGCGAGATGGACGAAATCCGCGCCCGTTGCGGCGAGGGGACGATGATCGAAGCGAACGACGTCGCCTCGATCAACCTGCTCGCCGGCGCGCCGTTCGTCAGCGGGCCGTTCATCAATACGTTCAACGAGGCGACGATCGATTTCCTCGTCGCGCGCGGCGCGGTCAGGATCGGGCTGCCAGTCGAGCTGTCGGCGGCGGCGATCGCGACGCTGGCGCGTCACAACCCGGTCGAGACCGAGGCGCTGGTGTTCGGCCGCCAGGGACTGTCGCTGTCGATGCGCTGCTATCACGCGCGCGCCTACGGGCTGCACAAGGACTCCTGCCAGTTCGTCTGCGAACTCGATCCCGACGGGCTCGCCGCCGACCAGCTCGACGGCAAGCCGTTGCTGGTCGTCAACGGCACCCAGACCCTGTCGCACGGCTACGCGGCGGCGTTTGAAGATCTCGCGCCGCTGCAGGCGGCCGGCGTCAGCCATTTCCGGCTGTCGCCGCAGACGACCGACATGGTCAAGGTCGCGAGCCTGTTCCGCGCCGCGCTCGACGGCCGCATCGTCCCGGCCGAGGCGCAGGCCGAACTCGGCGCGCTGATCGCGCCGACGCCGCTCGTCGACGGCTATATGCGCGGCCGCGCCGGCATGAGCTTTTCCGGCGGCGCGGCTCGGGCGTAGACGCGGTCGCGACCGCGCCTTCGGGCGGGCAGTCCAATCAATCCCGGTCGAACGGCGTGGCGAAGCGCGGACGCTCGCGTGGGCCGGGCGCGGGCGCGGCGCTCGCCGGCGGCGCGGAGCGGGCGACGCCCGCCGCGGCGGCGAAGGATTCGAGCCGGGCGATCGTCGCCGCCGGCAGCTTCCAATTCCGCGCCGCCGCCAGCACGCCGGCGATGTAGTCGGCTGCGGCGACGCCGGGGCCGGAATTGGCGCCGAAATAGACCAGCGCCTGTCTCGCGCCGCGTTCGCCGATCACCGGCTGCTGCGTCTTCGTATAGAGCCCGCTGGCGAGCTGCTCGTATTGGTCGAGCGCGCGCATGTCGGCGAAGGCGACGTCCCACAGCACGCCGTGGACGTCGCCTCGGGGATCGCGCGCCGCCGTCAGCCAGCCTTCGCGCATGATGGCGAGCTGGTGGCGCGCGAGGCGGGCGAGGCCGAGCGGCTTGGCGCGCGGGCAGCGGCGCGTCATCGCCTCGACGTCCATGTTCGAGCCATAGGCGAAGTAGAGCGGCATGACGGATGGGTCCTGCGTTTCGTTTGTCGCAAGCACGCCGAGCGTGCAGCCGGTTTTCGCCGAGACCGCTCCCGCGGCGCGGCCGCTACCCGCTCAGCCGTTCGATCTTGGCGATGACCGGCTTGTCGCGCAACTGGGCGATGATCGAGTTGAGATGCTGGATGTCGAGCACCTGCAGGTCGAAGCGCAGTTCGTGGAAATCCGATCCCGACGGGTTGAACACGAGATTGTCGATGTTCGCGCCGTTCTCGCCGATCGTCGTCGCAACGGCGCCGAGCGCGACGGCGCGAAGCGCGATGAACGCTGCGCCGAGGGTGATCCTGCGACCAAGCCAGGGATCGATTGGAGCCATGACGCGCGCAAGGAGGCCGACCGGCGGATAGAAGGCGACCCCCCGAATCGCTTCGACCGACAGCTCGGCTTTCACCGCGAGCCGGCGAAGCTCGCCGGCGTCGCGAAAGCGGGCCGCGCGCCAGATCGCCGATCCGAACCAGGAGCGCAGGCGGCGAGCGGCGGCCCAGGTGCTCCATCGGCCGAGTTCGCCAGTGACGAGGCGACCGCCGGGCCGCAGCACGCGCGCCATTTCGCGCAGAGCGCGGACGGCGTCGGGAATGAAACACAGCACGGTGACCGCCGCGACGACGTCGAAGGCGCCGTCGGGGAAAGGTAGCCTCTCTGCCCGACCTTCGAGGAAGGTCGCCGCGACGCCGTCGCTTCGCGCGCGGGAGCGTGCGGCCTCCAGCATCGCCGGCTCGGGGTCGACGCCGACAACGTCGGCGCCGCGCTTCGCCGCGGCGCAGGCGAGTGCTCCGTCGCCACAGCCGACATCGAGCATGCAGGCGCCGTTCAGCTCGCCCGTCAGGTCGAGGATCGTCCGAAGTTCGAGGGTCTCAGTGACCGCGCCGAGGGCGCTAGCGCGCCAAACCGCATACGCGCTCGGGCCGACTGTGGGGCTCGCGTCATTCGCGTTCACGCCAGGGCCCGGCGCAAGTGGTCGACGACCGTTTCGATCTCGTCGCCGGTTGTCCAGCGGCCGAGGCTGAAGCGGATCGCCCCCATGCCGACCTCGGGGGCGACGCCCATCGCCGCCAGCACCGGCGACAGGGCGACTTCGCCCGCGTGGCAGGCCGAGCCGGTCGAAGCCGCCACCGCTGGGATGCGGGCGAGGATGTCGGCGCCGATCCGGCCGACGAACGAGACGTTGAGCGTGTTGGGTAACCGCAGCTCGGGATGGCCGTTGAGCACGACGCGATCGTCAAACGCCGCGCGCAGGTGCCGCCAAAAGTGGTCGCGCAGACGCTGCGTCTCCGGGGCGCCGATGGCGGATTGGGCGATCTCGCACGCCTTGCCGAGCGCCGCCACCAGCAGCGCGCTTTCCGTGCCGGCGCGCCGGCCGCCCTCGTGCCCAGCGCCATGGATGAGCGGTTCGATGGCGACCCCGCGCCGCACATAGAGGGCGCCGATCCCCTTCGGCGCATAGACCTTGTGGCCGGCGATCGACAAAAGGTCGACGCCGAGGTCGTCGACCCGCGTTTCCATCTTCCCCACCGATTGCGCAGCGTCGGTGTGAAGGGTGATCCCATGCTCGCGGGCGATCTTCGCCACCTCCGCGATCGGCTGGATCGTCCCGACCTCGTTGTTGGCGTGCATGAGGCTGATCAGAAACGTATCTTTTCGGATCGCCTTTCTGACGTCGTCGGGGTCGACCAGACCGCGCGAGTCGACGCGCACATAGGTCACGGCGCCGCCGAGTCGTTCGAGAAAACGGCAGGGTTCGAGAACGGCCGGATGCTCGATCTGTGACGTCACGATGTGGGAGGGTCGACCGCTGCGGGCGAAGAATGTACCCTCGAGCGCGAGATTGTTGGCCTCGCTGCCGCCGCTCGTGAATACGATCTCGTCGGCGTCGCAATTCACCAAGGCGGCGACCTGCCGGCGCGCGTTCTCTATCGCCGCCCGCGCCCCGACGCTCGCCCAATGCCCGCTCGATGGATTGCCGTAGGCCTCCTCCAGCAGCGGCCGCATCGTCGCCGCCACCGCCGGGTCGATCGGCGTGCTGGCGTTATAGTCGAGATAGATCGGCTTCATATCGAGGATTCCGGCGCCAGCGCTTCGTCAGATTCAACAAGTTCTCGCTTGTCGGCGAACGCATGCTGTGGGACCAGCGGCGTCCGCGCTTCTTCAGCCAATGGCGCCGTCGCAGGCAGAAGTGCTTTGCCGCCACCGCCTCGGCAGCGCGAACGCTCGCGCTGCGGGTCTGAATGGCGCCCGAGTCGGCATCCGGCCAACGTTAGAACACCAACGTCTTGTCCGCCTCGATTGTCGCCGCGGCGAGCTCGTCCATCGTGCTTCGACGGGCGCCTTCGACGAGTTCCGTCTCGGTCAGCCCGCGCGCGTCCATGCAAGTTCCACAGAGCAGCAGCTTGTGATCCCCGGTTGCGAAGCGCTTCAGCAGTCGTTCGAGGTTGTAGTAACCATCGGGCGTCTTTTGGCCCTTCTTGGCGCCAGCGACGGCGTCGGCCATCAGGAACACAGTGATCTTCGCCTCAGTATCGTTCTTGGCGATCGCGTGGGCGAGGCGAAGCGCGTTGTAGGTTCGTTCCGAGCCGTAGGGCGGGGCATTGAGAAGGAAGAGGAACTTCATTATCGTTTCCGTGCGAAGCAGTTGAAGCGCTATTCGCCAAGCGTGCGGCGGCGCTCTTCGAACTCGTTCTTGTCGATCTCGCCGCGCGCATAGCGCTCCTTGAGGATATCGAGCGCTCTGTGTCCCAGCGGCGGCGGGCCCAACCAAGTCGTACCGCCGATCGCTCGCACAATGAGGACGGCGGCGACGATCACGACCACGAGAACAAGGATCATAAAC
This sequence comes from Roseiarcus sp., assembly GCA_049513815.1. GTDB lineage: Bacteria > Pseudomonadota > Alphaproteobacteria > Rhizobiales > Beijerinckiaceae > Roseiarcus. The sequence goes on from JBEKVR010000038.1 coordinate 19,737, forward strand.
AGCGGACCAAAGATCATCATGCTCCATCCTCCGCCGGCCCAATCCATCATCCAGGGCCCCATTGGGTACGGGTAGTTTCCGCCATTGTTCGGTCCGGGCGTTTGCTGCGCCTGAGCCAGGGCCGGGCCGAGCGCGATCGCCGCGCCCGCAATCAGCGCTGAGAACCGCGAGACTGCAATCATCGGTTGTCTCCCTTGTCGAACAGCCACGGGACGCCTCTCGGATGGCCCTAGAGGAACCGTCTTAGGATCATCCGAGGCCTCCCTGGCGGCTGAGGGCTGCCCGCGCTCTCGCCCGCCTCGCGACGGCGCTTGACAGTCGTGTCCACGTACATTCAATTATTCGATTGAATGATTTCACCGAGGAGCAGGCATGTCAAGCGGCCAAGCCAAACGCGCGATGTTCTCAGCGTTCGCTGAGGTCGCCAAGGCCTTAGCTCACCCTCATCGGCTGGAGATTCTGGAGCAGCTAGCGCAGGGCGAACGGAGCGTCGAAGCGCTCGCCGAGCGAGTCGGCTTGTCAGTCGCCAACGCCTCGCAGCACTTGCGTCTTATGCGTCGGGCGGGCCTGCTGGCGTCGCGGCGCGAGGGAAAGCGCGTCCTCTACCGACTCAGTGATCTCAGCGCCCTCGAAGCAAGGGCTGCGCTGCAACGCGTCGCTGAACGCAACCTCGCCGAGGCGAGAGAGGCTATTGCAGGGTATTTCCATCAGCGTGACTCGCTTGAACCGGTCACACGCAATGAGCTGGCGCGCCGGGTCAAGGACGGCGCCGTGACCGTGCTCGATGTGCGGCCCGCCGACGAATACGTGGCCGGCCATCTGCCCCGCGCGGTCAACGTCCCGCTCAAGGAGCTGGCGCGCCGGCTGAGGGAAATTCCCAAGAGCCGAGAGATCATCGCCTACTGCCGCGGACCCTATTGCGTGCTCGCGTTCGAAGCCGTCGCGACGCTGCGCAAGCAAGGCTTCAAGGCAAGACGCCTGGAGGACGGCTATCCAGAGTGGAAGGCTGCGGGCCTGCCGGTGGTCATGGGACAGGCGGTCGACGCATGAGTTTTGCGGCATTCAATGGCCACCTGCCGCCCTTCTGAGACATCCCCGCTCAGCCGCCAATCGGTAAGTTTAGCCGTTCAGCCGCTCAATCGTTCGACCTTGGCGACGACGGGCTTGTCGCGCAACTGGGCGACGATCGTGTTGAGGTGCTGGATATCGAACACCTGCAGGTCGAAGCGCAATTCGCGGAAGTCCGATCCTGACGGGCTGAACACGACGTTGCTGATGTTGGCGCCGTTCTCGCCGATCGTCGTGGCGACGACGCCGAGCGCGCCGGGCTCGTTGAGGGTCGTCACCTGGAGCTGGGTCGGATAGAGCGCCTTGTTGGCGGCGTCGAGGTCCCAGCGGACGTCGAGCCACAATTCCGGCTTGTCGTCGTAGGCGACCAGCGCCGGCGAATGGATCGGATAGATGGTGATGCCTTCGCCCGGCGTGCGGATGCCGACGATGCGCTCGCCGGGCACCGCGCCGCCCTTCGGCGCAAAGCGCACCGGCGCGTCCCAATCGACGCCGCGCAGCGGCAGCGGCTCGCCGTTCTCGCCCTTGCCCGGCACGCGGAAGACGAGGTTGGCGGCCTTGGCGAGGCCGAACCAGCCGCTTTCGCCAGGCGCGACGGCGGGGCCGGGCTTCCGCTCCTCCTGGAAGTCGGGGTAGAGCGCACGCACGACGTCCGACGAATAGAGCTCGCCGCGGCCGACGCTGATGAAGACGTCGTCGACGGAAGCGCGCGCCAGGCGCCCCAGCGCCGCCTTCAGTTTGGCGTCGGAGAACTTGCGTCCGGCGCGGGCGAAGGCGCGTTCGACGATCTGCCGGCCGAGCCCGCCGTATTGGGCTTTCGCCGCTTCGCGGGTGGCGCGGCGAATCGCGGCGCGGGCGCGGCCGGTGACGACCAGGCTCTCCCACGCCGCCGGCGGCGCGCGGCTGTCGGAGCGCACGATCAGCACTTCGTCGCCGTTGCGCAACGTCGAGATCAGCGGCGCGATGCGGCCGTTGATCTTCGCCCCGACCGCCGAATTGCCGACGTCGGTATGGACGGCGTAGGCGAAATCGATTGCGGTCGCGCCGCGCGGCAGCGCGATCAGCCGCCCTTTAGGGGTGAAGCAGAACACCTGGTCCTGGAACAGCTCGAGCTTGGTGTGCTCGAGGAACCGCTCCGAGTCGTCGGTGGCCAACGCCTCGATCGTCTGCCGGAGGCCGCGATAGGCGCGACTCTCGCCGGCGTCGACCGGCTCCGAATGACCCTTGGCGTCCTTGTAGAGCGCATGCGCGGCGACGCCGTATTCGGCGATCTCGTGCATGTCGTGAGTGCGGATCTGCAACTCGACGCGCTGGCTGGCGGGGCCGATCACGGTGGTGTGGATCGAGCGGTAGTCGTTCTGCTTCGGCGTCGAGATGTAGTCCTTGAAGCGGCCGGGCACCGCCGGCCAGGTCGTGTGGGCGACGCCGACGGCGGCGTAACAGTCGGCGACGGTGTCGACGAGGATGCGGAATCCGTAGATGTCTGAGAGCTGCTCGAACGAAATCGAATTGCGCTCCATCTTGCGCCAGATCGAGTAGGCCTGCTTCTGGCGACCCTTGACCTCGACCTTGATGCCGCGGCGCGCGAACTGGTCGGTGAGCTCGTCGGCGGTGCGGGCGATCAGCGCGCCGTTCTTCTTCTTCAGCTCCTCGAGCCGCGCCATGATCAACGCGTAGGCGTCCGGCATCAGATAGCGAAAGGCGAGATCCTCGAGCTCGCTGCGCATCCCCTGCATGCCCATTCGGCCGGCGAGCGGGGCGTAGATGTCGAGCGTGTCCTGAGCGATGCGCGCGCGCTTGTCCTGCGGCATGAAGTTGAGCGTGCGCATGTTGTGCAGCCGGTCGGCGAGCTTGATCAGCAGCACGCGCGCGTCGTCGGCGATGGCGAGCAGCAGCTTGCGGAAATTCTCCGCCTGCTGGGCGTGTTTGGAGGCGAAGTCGAGCCGGTTGAGTTTGGTCAGGCCTTCGACCAGTCCGCCGATCTCCGGGCCGAAGACCCTGTCGATCTCTTCGCGGGTGGCGGTGGTGTCCTCGATCGTGTCGTGCAGAACTGCGGCGACGATCGTCGCGTCGTCGAACTTGAGGTCGGTGAGAATCGCCGCGACTTCGAGCGGATGGGAGAAGAACGGATCGCCGGACGCGCGTTTTTGCGACCCATGCGCCTTCATGGCGAAGACGTAGGCGCGGTTAAGCAAGTCTTCGTCGGCGTTGGGATTGTAACGGCGGACGCGTTCGACCAGTTCGTACTGCCGCATCATTGCTCGGTTCGGGCCTCGCGCGGTTCGGAGCGGGTCGGGAGCGGGATGGCGCCGACACAGGCGTCCCGGCGCGCACTATCCAGACGGGCGACGCGCCGCGCAAGCCTTTCCTCGACTTAGGAAGAATGGCCGCTTGCGTTTTCGGCCGGACGATCAGCCGCCGGCGAGCGCGGCGAAGGCGTCGCGGGCGGCGGCGGAGAGCGGCGCCGGCGGCCGGTCGAGCGGAAACCACGCGATGTCTGCGTGTTTTGTCGGCTCGCAATTGTGCGGTTCGCCGGCGATGAGGCGGGCGAGATAGACAGGCGCAATCCAATGCTGGCCGTCGACGTTCGGCGTCTCGACAACCACAAGCGGGCGCTCGGGCGCGATCTCGACGCCGATCTCCTCGCGGATCTCGCGCGCGACCGCGTCGGCGAGCCGCTCGCCGAACTCGACCTTGCCGCCCGGGAGGCTCCACGAGCCGGCTTCTGGCGGCGTCAGGCGCTTGACCAGCAGGATTTGCCCGTCGCGGACGATCGCCGCGCCGCAGCCGACGCGCGGAACGAGCGCGCTCACGCCGCCAGGGCGGCGAGAATGCGCGCCCAGGAGCGCGCGCCGCGGTGGAACGACGACCGTTCGTATTTTTCGTTGGGCGAATGGATCGCGTCGTCGGGAAGGCCGAAGCCGACCAGCAGGCTGTCCATGCCGAGTTCGCGCTTGAACGCGCCGACGACCGGGATCGAACCGCCGGAGCCGATCAGCGTCGTCGGCCGGCCCCATTCGGCCTCCAGCGCGCGGCCCGCCCGTCGCACCGCCTCGCTGCGGGCCGAAAGCGCGATCGCCGGATTGGCGGAATAGGAAACGAATTCGGCGGTGACGTCGGCGGGCAGCCGCGCCTTGACGAAAGCGCGGAAGCTCTGGGCGACCCGCTCCGGGTTCTGCTTGCCGACCAGCCGGAACGAAACCTTGGCGGTCGCCTGGGCCGGCAGGACGGTCTTCGCCCCTTCGCCGGCATAGCCGCCGTAGACGCCGTTCACGTCGCAGGTCGGGCGCGACCAGATCATTTCCAGCGTCGTGCGGCCTTTCTCGCCGGCCGGGACCGACAGGCCGACCTCGCCGAGGAACTTCTCCTCGTCGAAGTCGAGCGCGCGCCATTGCTCGGCGACTTCCTCGGGCAGCTCCTCGACCCCGTCGTAGAAGCCCGGCAGGGCGACCGCGCCGTTGGCGTCGTGGAGATCGGCGAGGATGCGCGACAGGACGTGGATCGGGTTGATCGCCGCGCCGCCGTAAAGGCCGGAGTGGAGGTCGCGGTTGGCGGCGTGGATCGTCACCTCCTCGAACGCCAAGCCGCGCAGCATGGTGGTGATCGCCGGCGTCTCCGCGTCCCACATCTCGGTGTCGCAGACCAGCGCCAGATCCGCCTTCAGCGCCTTGGCGTTGGCGGCGAGGAAGGCGGGCAGGGAGACCGAACCGGTCTCTTCCTCGCCCTCGAGCAGCACGGTCACGTTGCACGGCAGGCCGCCATGGGCGCGGAAGGCGCGGCAAGCCTCGAGGAAGGTCATCAACTGGCCTTTGTCATCGCAGGCGCCGCGGGCGATGATGCGCGGCCCGCGCGGCCCATCGGCGAGGCGCGGTTCGAACGGCGGGGTCGTCCACAGGGCGAGCGGATCGGGCGGCTGGACGTCGTAATGGCCGTAGAACAGCACGCTCGGCGCGTCGCGGGTCTTCGCCTTGGCCGTGCCGACCACCATCGGCCGGCCGGCGGTGTCATGGCGGGCAGCCTCGAAGCCGAGGTCGCCAAGCTCCCGCGTCAACCAGTCGGCGGCGCGCGCGCAATCGGCGAAATGAGCCGGAACGGCGGAGACCGACGGAATCGCCAGCAAGGCGAAGAGGCGGTCGAGCGCCTCGCCTTGGTTGGCGTCGATGGTCGCAAGTACGTCTTCGAGCGTGGCCATGAGGTCCCCGGCGCCGCTTCGGCGCGGCGGCCGGCGACGATCGCCCGAGCTTCTAGCAGGCTGGCGGCGCGCCTCCAACCGGCGCGCCTCCAACTGGCGCGCCGCCGCAGGGGCGGATCAGAAAATGTGCCGGAACACGAAGTAAAGGACGCCCGAGAGCAGGATCGCCGCCGGCAGCGTCAGCACCCAGCCCAGCGCGATGTTGCGCAACGTCGTCCACTGGATGCCCGAGCCGTTCGCCAGCATCGTGCCGGCGACGCCCGACGACAGGACGTGGGTGGTCGACACCGGCAGCCCCAAGCCGTCGGCCACGCCGATGGTCGCCATCGCGATGATCTCGGCCGAGGCGCCCTGACCGTAAGTCAGATGCGTCTTGCCGATCTTCTCGCCGACCGTGACGACGATGCGCTTCCAGCCGACCATCGTGCCGAGGCCAAGCGCGATCGCGACGACGATCTTGACCCAGATCGGAATGAACTTGGTCGAGAGGTCGAGCTCTTTCTTGTAGGCGTTGAGGGTCGAGACGTCCGCCGGCTGCAGTTCGGATTCTTTGTCCTTGGCGAGATTACGCAGCGCCTCCGAAGCGAGGTACATGTCGTTGCGCACGTTCTGCACCTTGTCGGCCGGCGTCTTGGCGAGCGAGCCGTATTGCTGGACCTCGTCGCCGATCTGCTTCACCAGCACAGAGAGCGCCGGATACGTGCCCTCGGCGATCTTGTGCGCATGAACGTAGTCGGTGACGACCGGACGCGGGTCGCCGAGAATCGCGTAGCCGGCGCCATGCGCGTCGACAATCTTCGAGGCGGCCTGCGAGGCGGCGACGAACGTCGCCACGTGACTCTCGGGAAGGGCGCGGTTCAAAGCGTAGGCCGTCGGCGCGACGCCGATCAGGATGAGCATGATCAGGCCCATGCCCTTCTGACCGTCGTTGGAACCGTGGAAGAACGAAACGCCGGAGCAGGTGAACACCAGCAGCGCACGAATCCACAGCGGCGGCGGCGACGCGGTGGTCGGCGCGGTGTAGAGCGCGGGCTTGCGCACCGCGAACTTCAACACCAGCAGCAGCAGCGCCGAAAAGATGAAGCCGAACAGCGGCGACAGCAGCAGCGAATAGCCGATGTTCGTCACCTGGCCCCATTCGACGCCCGAGGTGCCGTCCTGGCCGCGCATCAGCGCATTGGCGACGCCGACGCCGACGATCGAGCCGATCAGCGTGTGCGAACTGGAGGCCGGCAGGCCGAGCGACCAGGTGCCGAGGTTCCAGATGATCGCCGAGATCAACAGAGCGAACACCATCGCGAAGCCGGCGCTCGAGCCGACCTGCAGAATGAGCTCGACCGGCAGCAGCGAGACGATGCCGAAGGCGACTGCGCCGGCGGAAGTGAGCACGCCGAGCAGGTTCAGCAAGCCCGACCACACGACGGCGATCTGCGGCTTGAGCGAGTGGGTGTAGATGACCGTCGCAACCGCATTGGCGGTGTCGTGGAAGCCGTTGACGAACTCGAAGCCGAGCGCGATCACCATCGCCACGCCGAGCAGCAGGAACGGCAGGATCGCTTTCGGCGCGGCGCCGCTGTCGGCGACATCCGAGTAGATCGAGTAGGCCATGAAAAACAGGCCGCCGGCGAGGATGGCGAGAAAGATCAGCACTGCGCGAACGTCGATGGACTGATCGAAATGGACGCGGGCAGGCGCGGATTGCGCTGCGGCGCCCGAGGCGTCGGCGATAGCGGTCAAGACAAGGTTCCCCCGAGCGGCGGCGCCGCCCGGGTTGTATCGCCAAGTCGAATGACAGGTTCGTGACGCTGCGTTCAGCTCGCTTCGGCGAGCAGCGACATCTGCCGCTTCTCCGGTTCGGCTTCCTGGTCGGTCAGCCGGGTCGGATAGTCGCCGGTGAAGCAATGGTCGGTGAACTGCGGCCGGCGCGGGTCGCGGCCGGGATAGCCCATCGCGCGATAGGTGCCGTCGATCGACAGGAAGGCGAGGCTGTCGGCGCCCATGAAGCGGCGCATGCCTTCGAGGTCCATGCGCGCGGCGAGCAGCTTGTCGCGCTCAGGCGTGTCGATGCCATAGAAGTCGGGATGGGTGATCGGCGGCGAAGAGATGCGCATGTGCACTTCGCGCGCGCCCGCTTCGCGCATCATCTGCACGATCTTGACGCTGGTGGTGCCGCGCACGATCGAATCGTCGATCAGCGCGATGCGCTTGCCGGCGACGACGGCGCGGTTGGCGTTGTGCTTGAGGCGGACGCCGAGTTCGCGGATCGCCTGGGTCGGCTGGATGAAGGTGCGGCCGACGTAATGGTTGCGGATGATGCCGAGTTCGAACGGCGCGCCGCAGCCGGCGGCGTAGCCGAGCGCCGCAGGCACGCCGGAATCGGGCACCGGCACGACGACGTCGACGTCGGCAGGCGATTCTTTCGCCAGTTGCGCGCCCAGCGCCTTGCGCGCGTCGTAGACCGACCGGCCGTGGACGATCGAATCGGGGCGGGCGAAATAGATGTATTCGAAGATGCAGGGCCGCATCGGCTGCGGCGGGAACGGCTTGAGGCTCCTGACGCCGCTCGAGTCGATGACGATCACTTCGCCGTTCTCGATGTCGCGCACGAACTTGGCGCCGATGATGTCGAGCGCGCAGGTCTCCGAGCAGAGGATCGGGCAGCCGTCGAGTTCGCCGAGCACCAACGGGCGAATGCCGAGCGGATCGCGCGCGCCGATCAACTTCTTGTTGGTCAGCGCGACCAGCGCGTAGGCGCCCTCGATCTGGCTGAGCGCGTCGATGAAGCGGTCGACGATGCGCGTGCGCCGCGACCGCGCCGTCAGCAGCAGCACGACCTCGGTGTCCGAGGTCGACTGGCAGATCGCGCCGTCGCGGATCAACTCGCGCCGTAGCGTCAGGCCGTTGGTGAGGTTGCCGTTGTGGGCGACCGCCAGTCCGCCGGCGTAGAGTTCGGCGAACAGCGGCTGGACGTTGCGCAGGATCGTCGCGCCGGTCGTCGCGTAGCGCACGTGACCGACCGCCGCCGAGCCCGGCAGGCGCTCGATCGTCGCTGCGCTGGAGAAGTGATCGCCGACCAGGCCGAGGCGCCGCTCGGAGTGGAAGCGCGAGCCGTCGAAGGCGACGATGCCGGCCGCTTCCTGGCCGCGGTGCTGCAGAGCGTGCAGGCCGAGCGCGGTGATCGCTGCGGCGGCCGGATGACCGAAGATGCCGAAGACGCCGCATTCCTCGCGCAGCCTGTCGCCGTCGAGATCGAAGGCCTCCTCGGCGGGCGAAGCGCCGCCGCGCGGCGGAGTCGTCGTGTCGGGGGCGGGGAGGTTGGACGCGGCGGTCTCTTCGTGCATCGGACCTCAGGTCTTGTGGGGCGTCGGGACCACCGCTGGCGCGGCGGGCGAAGGCATGGGCACGCCCTTGTTGATCAGCGTATCAAGTTTCTGCTTGTCGGCGCCGCTCGTCGAGGGGGAAGCGGTGGGCGCGGCCGAGGTCGGCGCGGGCGCCGAAGGCGGCGCGGTCGTCTCGTCCGCCGGCGCCTCGGCCGGGGCGGCGGCGGCGTTCTTCGCCTTGATCCAGCCCTCGATCGTGTTGGCGGCGTCTTCCGGCAGCATGGCGATGATCTTGTCGGCGGTCTCGGTCAGCGCCGGCCTCGTCTTGGCCGTCGTCACCCATACGGGCTGCTGCTTCTCGGCGACCAGCCAGTTGAAAATCGAGAAGGCGATGACCGCCAGCAAAAAGCCGCGCGCCGCGCCAAACAAAAAGCCGAGCGAGCGGTCGAGCGCGCCGATCTTGCTGTCGAGAATCGCATCCGACAGCCTGACCGTGAACAGCGAGACAATGATCAGCGTGACGAAGAACACCGCCGCCGCCGAAACCGCCTGGGCGACGATCTCCTTGTGGATGTAGGGCGTCGCATAGGGCATGACGGTCGGGTAGAAATAATAGGCGGCGGCGGCGGCCGCCGCCCAGGAGGCGATGGCCAGCACCTCGCGCGTGAACCCGCGCATCAGCGACAGCAGCGCCGAAACGAGGATGACGCCGATGACGCCGAGATCAAGATAGGAAGGCATGAGCCGAGCCTCGCACCCGCACGGGAAGATTCGGGGTCCCGCGACGGGCGCCCGCCGCTTCGTCGCCCGGCCTTATAGCCAAGTGGATCACGTTCGTCACCCTCCACGCGCGGTCTTGGCGGCGACGCCTGCGGCGGCGATTTCCGCCACCAGGCTGGCGACCGACGAGACCGCGACGGTTTTCAGTCGCGCCCCCTCGGCGTCGTTACGGGACGGCGGCGCCACGGCGCTGGAAAAGCCGAGCTTCGCCGCCTACTTGAGCCGCAAAGCCGTGTGGCCGACCGCCCTGACCGCGCCCGAGAGCGCGATTTCGCCGAAATAGACCGCGTCGTGCGGCAGGCTGACGCCGATCAGCGACGAAACCAGCGCCGCCGCGGCGGCGAGGTCGGCGGCCGGCTCGGCGATGCGCAGCCCGCCGGCGACGTTGAGATAGACGTCGTGCTGGCCGAGCTTGAGGCCGGCGTGCGCCTCCAGCACCGCCAGCACCATCGCCAGTCGGCTCGAATCCCAGCCGACGACCGCGCGCCGCGGCGTGCCGAGGCTCGAGGGCGCCCCCAGCGCCTGGATTTCGACCAGCACCGGCCGGGCGCCCTCGACGCCGGCGAACACGGCCGCGCCGGGGGCGGCGCCGTCGCGGCCGGCGAGGAACAGCGCGCTCGGGTTGGCCACCTCGGCGAGCCCTCCGCCGGTCATCTCGAACACGCCGATCTCGTCGGTCGGGCCAAAGCGGTTCTTCGCCGCGCGCAGCACCCGGAAGGCGTGCGCGCCTTCGCCCTCGAACGACAGCACCGCGTCGACCATGTGCTCGACCACGCGCGGGCCGGCGATCTGGCCGTCCTTGGTGACGTGGCCGACCAGGATCACCGCCGCGCCGCTGCTCTTGGCGAAGCGAATCAGCGCCTGCGCCGTGCCGCGCACCTGGCTCACCGTGCCCGGCGCGGATTCGATCGCGTCGCTCCACATGGTCTGGATGGAATCGATGATGACAAACTTGGGTGCGTCGCCCGAGCCAAGCGTTGCGACGATATCCTCAACCAAAGTCTGAGCCGCGAGCTGCACCGGCGTCTGGGCGAGGCCGAGTCGCGTCGCCCTCAAACGCACCTGTTCGGTCGATTCTTCGCCCGAGACATAGACGACTCGGCCGCCGCGCCGCGCCAAGGCCGCGCAGGCCTGGATCAGCAACGTCGACTTGCCGATGCCGGGCTCGCCGCCGATCAAAGTCGCCGAGCCGGCGACGAAGCCGCCGCCGGCGACCCGGTCGAGTTCGCCGATGCCGGTGACGATGCGCGGCTGCGGCGCGGAGGCGCCCGAAAGGTCCTCGAGCGGGAAGGGGCGTCCGGTCGCGCCGCGCCGCGCGACTTCGCCGCCGACGCCGAGCGCCGCCGCCTCTTCGATGATGGTGTTCCACTCGCCGCAGGAGTCGCACTTCCCCTGCCAGCGCTGGCTGATCGCGCCGCAGTTCTGGCAGACATAAGACATGCGCAGCCGGGCCATCGCCGACTAGTGGCAGAGTCGAGGGTCGCTTGTCGAGCGGCGAGCGCTTGCGCGGGCTTGAGCGGCCTCAGTGGCCCACGCCGATGGGGATGACGGTGATCGCGTTGGTCACGCCACGCACGCCTTCGACGCGGAGCACGTCGGCTTCGGCCGCGCTGCGCTGGTAGGCGCGCTCGACTTCACCGGTGAGCGTCACCCAGCCGCCCTCGCATCGGGCGACGACGCGGTGGCGAGGCAGGGCGAAATCCCAATAGAGCGCGTTGGCGACAGCGTCGGCGACCGCATCGGCGTTGTGATGGTCGTCCGCCTCGTGGCGGCTCCAGATCGCGCCGGCCTCGACTTCGCCGCCTTTCCGGCTCGCGCCGAAATTGCCCGACTCGATGTCTGGCTGCGTCATGGTCTCCTCCCGTCATCAGCGTCCGAGGCGTACGCCCGCGACCGGCCAATTTCGGCTTTCGGTCGCTTGGTGGCGAATGCGGCGGCGCCCATTGGCGCGGTTCGCGCCGCTGCGGACCCTCCGCCGTTCTACGAACGAACGAAGCGACGTCGAACGGTCGAATTGCGCTCACACTTCGCTATTCGACAATTGTGGCGCGCCCACGACGGCGCCCGTTTTTCTCGTTAAAGCCCCGGATGATGCGTGATTTCGCCGCGGATCGGCCGACGCGGGAAAAGGGACTTTTGTCGTCGCTGGCGTGAGGTCGAGGCGCATCCAAAACTTCATGCATGTCCGGCGGTGAGTGCGATTGCGCGGTTAGTAGCGCGGCGCCGCGTGACCTTGCGCGCCCCCTCGAGAGCCCTTACAGCTTTCATCGTCATTGGCGGTCCGGCGCGAGCCGGGCCAAACGGGAACGCGGTGCGGTTCGCCTTTCAGGCGGGCCAATGCCGCGGCTGCCCCCGCAACTGTAAGCGGCAAGCCGCTCTCCATGTCATCCACTGGGACCATAGGGTCCTGGGAAGGAGGAGAGGGGCGACGAGCCGCGAGCCAGGAGACCGGCCTTTGACCGTGCAACCCAAACCGCCGTCGGTGGGACGGCCGGAGGATCCATGTTCAAAGCCGCTCCGCGGTCCGCCGCGCGGGCCGCCTGCGTTTTCGCCGCCTTTGGCGGCGTGACGACGCTCGCTCCCGCTTACGCCGACCAACTGCCTGAAATCGTCGTCACCGCCGATCGCGTCGAAGAGCCGATCGGCCAAACCGGCGCCTCGGTGACGGTCATCCGCGCTGCCGAGGTGGAGAAGCTCGGAACCAAGGGCGTCGCCGACGTGCTGCGTGGCGTCGCCGGCCTCGACGTTATCGAGAATGGCGGCGTCGGGTCTGAGACCGAAGTGCGCCTGCGCGGCGCCGAGCCTGGACAGACCCTGGTGCTGATCGACGGCATCCGGGTCGGGGATCCGATGGCGACCGACGGCTCGCTCGACTTCGGCAACATATCGGCGGCCGACATTGAGCGGATCGAGATCCTGCGCGGACCGCAATCGGCGCTCTATGGTTCCGACGCGATGGGCGGCGTCATCAACATCATCACCCGCAAGGGCGCGAAGATATCGCATCGCAACGTGACAATCGAGGCGGGCAGCTATGGCACCTTATCGACCCGCGCCACGCTATCGGGCGGCGACGATCGCTGGACCTATTCGCTCGGCGTCAACCTGCTGCACAGCGACGGCTTTCCTCGCTACGGCTACCGCATCGACCGGCCCATCGTCATCGGCGACGGCGGGCCGCTTCCTCCTCTTCCGTCAGGCGACCCGACCAACAAGGGCGGCGCGAGCGGGCGCTTCTCCTATCGCGTCTCCGACACAACGACGATCGATTTCGGCTTCTCGGCGTTCGGCAACGCGCTGCGCTTCGACAATCCCTACGCCTATTTCCCGTCGGACGTCTTCAGCGCGTACAACCATTCGCGCGCGTTCGTCGGCGACGCCTTCGTCCGGGCGAACATTGATTCGCTTGGCGGCCTGTTGAAGAACCAGATCACCGCGTTTGGCGGCGAAACACGACGAGACGTCTGGGAGCGCGAAGGCTGCTTTGATTCTAACCTGCCGCCTCCGTACATGTACGACTGCCACAATTCATACATCGGCGGACGCTACGGCGCGGAGTATCAAGGTGATCTGAATCTGGGACCCTACGGCGGGCTTATTTTCGGGGCGCGCAGCGAGACGGAGACCGCCAACACCGGCGAAGATCCGCTGCCCACCGACGGTTCGTTCGTTCCGATTTCAGCCCGCCAGGTCACGGATTCTCTGTTCGGCCAGTATCGGCTCGCCTTGTTTCAACGCCTCGATGTGACTCTCGGCGGCCGCGTCGATTCGATCGAAAATGGCCCGCAGTTCGACACTTGGCGCGCGACCGCAGCCTATCACGTCGACGAGACCGGCACGAAGCTGCGCGCGAGCATCGGCACTGGCGCGAAAGCGCCGACGCTCTATCAGCGCTTCAGCCAGTACGGCACGCCCGGGCTGCTTCCCGAGCAAAGCATCGGCGTCGACGCCGGACTCGATCAAAAACTGTTTGACGATCGCTTGACGCTGTCGGCGACCGCTTTCGCGTCCGACTACAGCAATCTGATTGGATACAACCCTTCGTGCTTCACCTCGAATTGCTATTACAATGTCGCGAGCGCGCGTATGCGCGGCGTCGAGCTCGAGGCGCAGGCGACCTTGACTCCGGGCGTTCTGCGCGCGAAGGCGACTTATACCTATGACGACGCCGAGGATCGCGACTTCGCCAACCCAAGCGATCTGGATGCGGGGCGGCAACTATATCGCGTGGCGCGGAATTCCGGCTCGCTGTCGCTGATCTACGACGGGATCGCCAAGCTCGAAATCGAGCCGCGCCTCGTGCTCGTTGGTCCGCGGCTGGACATCTATTTCAATCCCGCGACCTTCGCCGCGAACAATGTCACACTGGCCGGTTACGCCAAGCTTGACCTGCTGGCGAACTACAAGTTCGACGACAATCTCGCCATGTTCGGCCGGCTCGAAAACCTGACCGACGCGCGCTACGAGGAAGTCTACAACTACGGCGTCGCGGGACGCTCCTATTATGCGGGGATCTCCTATAGCTGGTGAGCGCCAGAGGAGCGGACGCCCAGGTCTGCTTTCGCTTTTGCGCACGGCTGTCTGAGGACTGAGATGAGCTTGGCGGGAAAGCGGTCACAAACCGCACACGGCGCGTTCTTCCTCCCCTGCGCAACGGGGGAGGGGGACCGCGCGAAGCGCGGTGGAGGGGG
>JBEKVR010000039.1:0-32998 GCA_049513815.1 Roseiarcus sp.
GAGTTCGGCTTCGATGGAGGTACAACCGGAACGATAGCCCGATCGTTTTGCCGAGCCGGTAAGAAAGTACCGACATTTGGACTTAAAGGTCGCTTTGTGACGGCGCTGACCGGCTAGAGGCGGATGTTCTCGTCGAACATTTCCTCAGGGATCAGCCGGTTGAACTCCACGGCGAGGCCGCCGTTGAACAGGCGCACCACCTGCGCCGGCCGCGATCCGACGACGACCGGCGCGCCGATCGGGGGCAAAGCGTCGACGGAGAGCGCGGCGCCCGAGCGCGAGACGTCGACGATCCGCGCCAGATGCTGGCGACCGCCCGGCAGGGTCAGCGTCGCCGAGCGGTTGCGCGGTTCGATGCGCTCATGGCGACGATCCTCCGGCATGCCGAGGACCTGGCGGTTGGCGAGCCAGGTGAGCTGGTCGGCGAGTTTCTCGCGCTTGAGCGGCGGCAGCTTCATTTGGATGGCGAAGCCGCCGTAGAAATGCCGGGCGACCGTGCCTTCGACGCGGCCGACCTGATTGAGATAGGCGATGATGCGCTCGCCGATTTCGCCGCTCGCTTCCGCTTCGAAGGCGATGCCGCCGGGCGAAATGTCGATCGTCGCGCAGGGAAACTCCTGCCGATCCTGGCGCATGAATTGACCCGTGAGGTGCACTTTCACGCGCTGGTGACGCCGTCGCTCGTGGCGTCCGGCGTCGATCGCGAATGCAGTGGCCGCTCTCACCTCGCTCGACTCCAGGATCTCGCCAGAACCGCCCAATCGGCCATGCGCGCACGAGTTGCAAATCACGTCGTTGCGCAACTGGCAAATCGTAATGCGAATGCAGTTAACGGACGATTACGATTGAGGCGTTCGCGCGTCAGCGACGCGTCACCGACCCGAGCCGATCAGGTAGAGGTGGCCGCGGCGCGCCGGTTGCGGCGGACGGGCGAATGCAGTCGCGTGCGGCAGATCGCCGCTGACGATTTCGTCATCGCGGTCCGACGGGCCGAGGGCGCGCAAGGTCAGCAGCGTCAGCGACCCGACTCCGGCGAGGCCGAGCCAGCGCGGAACGCCGCGCGGCGCGCAGCAGCCGAGGGCGCGCGCGTGGGTGTCGCCCCGCCGACGCAGCGGCAGCAACAGGACTTCGATGTCGACCTGCGGAAAACCGAGCGGCGCGGCGGCGGCGCCAATTAGGAACGGCTGCGCCTCGTCGGCGAGCGCAACGACGATCTCGGCAATCTCGGCGCGGTCGGCCTCGCGCCACATATCGAGGAACGGGCCGCCGCGCAGCTCGCGCAGGAACAAGGCGTTGGTGCGGGTGCCGACGACCCGTAACGGGAATCCGGCCGGCGGATCGAATTCGAGAATGAACGTATCGGCGAGGACGCCGCGGATCGCGCCCGGATCGACGTCGTCGCGCTCAGGGGCGCTGCGCGCGCCGCGCAACGCGTTCCAATAGGCGAACAGTTCCCGGCTCGCGGCGAGCTTCATGGCGGTCTCCCGTCGTCCGGCGTTCCAAAACGGGACACAACCGACGACACTCAGCCAAAGCTGCAGACCGCGTGCCAAGGGTGCGATTCGAGTCCCCCCGCCCGCGTTAAGAATAAGCTAGGGAAGAGTTTGCTTCGCGCCGGCCTCGCGCGCATAGTCTTCAGCGTTGACGAACACGCGAACGCGCAACGCGAGCTCCAGCGCCGCGCCTCGCACGTGAGCCGAAGTTGTCGCCACGGCGGACGCTCCTCCGCCGCGAGCGGCGGTTGGCCGATCAGCGAACGAAAAGGGAGAGCCCGTGGCGGCTCTCCCTTTCTTTTTGCGCTCGTCTCAGGAACGGCTCGGCGCCGCTCAGGCCGCCGCGGCGCTCGAGGCGACGCGCTGTTCGCGCGCGTATTGCCGCGGCGAACAGCCCACCGTCCGCCGAACTCGGATGGAAGCCGACCCAGCCCGGACTGCTCGCCGATCTCGACCGGCCTTATTGTTTTAGGGCCTGAACGCCCTGACGCGGCGGCGTCGCCAAGGCGACGGGTTGATGATACCAAGGCGCGCCCCAACGCGAGCGCGCCGCCGATGTCCGACTTACCGCCTGCTGCCGGCCTCGAGGGGCCGCGGCGCGAGCCGATTTTCGCCGTTCCATCGGTCGTCGTCGCATTGATCGTCGCGCTGATCGGCGCCTACGCCATCTTCGATTTCCTCACGCCGGCGACGCAGGGCGCGGCCCTCAGCGCTTTCGCTTTCGTGCCAAAGCGGCTGACGCTAGCTTTGTGGTTCCTGCGCCCCGTCGACACTCTGTCGCGGATGGAAATCGCGCAGCCGTGGACGCTTCTCACCTACGCATTCATGCACGGCTCATGGACGCACGTGCTGCTCAATTCCGTCTGGCTGGTCGCCTTCGGACCGCCAGTTGCGCGCCGCTTCGGCGCGACGCGATTTCTCGCCTTCTTTGCGCTCACCGCCGTGGCGGGCGCACTGGCCCATTGGGCGTTCTATCAGATGGATTTTGCGCCGCTGATCGGCGCGTCGGCCGCCGATTCCGGGCTGATGGCGGCCGCGACGCGCTTCATCTTCGAGCCCGGCGGGCCGCTCGGCTCGCCGCAGGGCTTTTCGCTGTCGGCGGGCGAAGCCGATCCGCTGCGGCCGGCGCCGCCGCTGGCGCGGCTGTTGCGGCAACGGCGCCCGCTCGGCTTCATCGCGATCTGGATGGCGACGAACGTCGTCTTCGGCGCTGGCGCGCAGGCGCTGGGCGCTTCCGATTCGCCGATCGCCTGGATCGCCCATGTCGGCGGCTTTGTCGCCGGGCTGATCGCGTTTTCGCTATTCGATCGCGCGCCGGCTCAGGGCAGCTGATCGACGACGCGTCCTACCGCCTCGCCTTCCGCCTCGTCGAGCGGCTCGCGCTTCTCCGGCAGGCGCGCGAGCAACGCGATCAACGCGCGGTCGCCGAGCACCGCCAGTCGTTCTTTCCGCTTCAGCCAAACGCAGGCGTCTTCGAGCGACTGGGCGTCGTTGAGCTTGGCGGTCGCCACCGCCTCGTCGACGTCGATTTCGCCGCGGCGACGGCGGCCCGCCTCGGGCAGAAACGATTCGTGCGCCCGGCGCAGAGCCGGATCGGAAACGATCGCCTTGAGCGCGTCCGCGTCATCGGCGCCGGTCAAGGCGAGCTGGGCCGACAGCGCGTTGGAGCGAGCGATGATCGCCGGGACGCTGCTCTCCTCAGGGGTCGTCAGCAGGCCGAGACGACGCAGACCGACGCCGATCGACGCCTGGCCGCTCGCCCACGACAGCGGAATCGACAGGATGAGGCCGGCGATGGTCGGCGACATCCACACCACCAGAGAAGGCGACAGCACGCCCGCCGCCAGCAGCGTGACGAAGCCGAGCGCCGTATGCGAGCGGTGGCGGCGTACGATGGCGGCGAAGGGGATCGAGCCGTCGTCGCGCCGCTGCGGGTTCCAGCCGGTGTCGCGGCCGGAAAGAATCTGCAGCACTGCGCCCGACTGGATCACCATCATGATCGAAGCGAGCGCCGCGGAGATGAGGATTTCGATGAGGGTCGACAGGAACAGGCGAACGGCGCCGCCGCAGCCGCGCCGGGTTTGCGGATCGACGCCGGCGGCGATCATGCCGAAGACCTTGGGCGCGAGCAACACCGCAATCGTCAGCTCGAACAATTGCAGCGCGCGCTCGTAGTCGAAGCGCGGCCAAGTCGGGAACAGCGAGAATTCAGCGGTGAAATATTCCGGTCGGATGAACCGCGACTGCAGCACCAGCACGATGCCGATCAGCAGTTGCGCCATCCACAGCGGCGAAGCGAGATAGCCCATGATGCCGTTGATCAGGTGCAGGCGCGACGGGAATACGAGACCGCTGGTGGGCAGCACGCGCGCGTGCTGCAGATTACCCTGGCACCAGCGCCGATCGCGCGCCGCCAGATCGATCAACGACGGCGGGCTCTCTTCGTAAGAGCCGCCGAGCGTCGGCAACATGTAGACCGACCAGCCGGCGCGCCGGATCAGCGCCGCCTCGACGAAGTCGTGGCTGAGAATGTGGCCGCCGAACGGCGGCTTGCCGGGCAGATCGGGCATGCCGCAATGATCGGCGAAGGCGCGCGTGCGGATGATCGCGTTGTGGCCCCAGTAATTGCCGTCGCGCCCCATCCACGCCGCAAGGCCGGCGGCGATGACCGGCCCGGCGATGCGGGCGGCGAACTGCTGCAGGCGGGCGTAGAAGGTGTTGCGATTGACGATCAGCGGCAGGCTCTGGACGATGCCGGCGTCAGGATCGGCCTCCATCGCCGCGGCGAGGCGCACGACCGTCGCGCCCGACATCACGCTGTCGGCGTCGAGCACCAGCATCTGCGGATAGGCCGCGCCCCAACGCATGACGAAGTCGGCGATGTTGCCGGCCTTGCGGGCGACGTTCTTGCGGCGGCGGCGGTAGTAGACGCGCTCGCCCGGCAGCCGTTCGCGCATCGCCAGCAGCGCGCGCTCCTCGGCGATCCAGATGTCGGGATTGGTGGTGTCGGAGAGGAAGAAATAGTCGAAGTGGTCGCCGAGCCCGGTCGCCCGCACGTCCTCGCAGATCGCCTGCACCGCGGCGAAGACGCGCGCCGGCGCCTCGTTGTAGATCGGCATCACCACCGCGGTCTTGCTCTCCAGCCGCTGCGGCAATTGCCCAAGCGGCTTCGCGCGCAACAGCCAGACGAAGCCGTAGACGCTCGAGGTGAAAGCGAACGCGATCCAGGCGAAGTTGACGACGAACAGCACGACCAGCGCCCATTCGAGCGGGGTGATCTCGCCGACCGCGACGACGCCGTACATTTCCCGCGCGCCGTAGATGGTGAGCGCCAATGCGCCGCCGAAGATGGCGAGCCTCGCCAGCGCCAGCGCGCCGGCAGGGCGCTGCACGACAGAGCTGCGCCGCTCGCGGCGATCGAACTTGCGCAGCGATTGCACCGGCATCGCCAATGGCGCCTCGCGCGGCGTCGCCGGCTGCGCCAGCGTCTGGGCCGTCAGGCTGTCCATCGATAGAGCCATGTCTCACTGACGGGCTGGTCGCCGGCTTTTAGCTGCACGCGCAGCTCGGATAAGGATTCCGAGCCGGGGTCGAGGTCGAAAACGACGCGGATCGCGCGCCGCTCCTTGTAGGCGAACAGGCGCGACGACGCGATCTGCCCCGGCGCGGCGGAGATCTGCGCCGTCACCTGCGCCGCCTTCTGCGGATCGGCGAACAGGTCGGCGACGAATTCGACGGCGAAGCGGCGGCGCTTGCCGGCCTTGCCGCTGCGCGAGTTGACGACGGTGGCGAGCGGCGGCCGCGCCGGCGGCGACCAGCACCAGAACTGGCGATAGGCGAACGAGACCGACGCGCCTTCGGCGAGGTTCGCTTTGGGCCGCCACTGGGCGATGACGTTGTCGTTGAACTCGGAATCGGACGGGATCTCGATCAGGATCACCTCGCCCTCGCCCCAGTCGCCGATCGGCTCGATCCACAACGACGGCCTGAGCTCCCAGCGCGCATCGTCGTCGTAGAACGCGTCGAAGACGCGCGCCCGCTGCAGCAGACCAAAGCCGCGCGGGTTCTGGTCGGCGAAGGCGGAGATCTGCAGCGTCTCGCGGCTGGCGATCGGCCGCCACAGCCATTCGTTGGCGCCGGTGAGGATTTGCAGCCCGCCGATGTCGTAGGCGGCGGCGCGCGCGTCGTCGGGGTGGCGATGGTCGAGCGGTCCGAAGACAAAGGTCGACGTCATCGGGCTCAAGCCGAGACGGTCGACCGCGACGCGCGCGATCAGGGTCAGCTCGGTGTCGATGATCGTCGCCTCGCCCGGCCGCAGCGTGAAGTGGAACGCGCCAGTGACGCTCGCCGAATCGAGCAGCGCGTAGATCGACAACGCGTCGGCCGCAGGGCTGGGCTTCTCGATCCACAGGGCGCGGAACAGCGGGAACTCCTCGCCCTGCGCTTCGCCGGTTCGGATCGACAGGCCGCGCGCATTGAGGCCGTAGGTCTGGCCGCGCGCGAGACTGCGGAAAAATGTCGCGCCCTGAAAAATGGCGAGTTCGCGCCAGCCCTGGTCGTCGCCGGCGCGCAGCACCCTGACGCCGGAAAAGCCGATGTCGGGGAGATCGACCGGCGGTTGCGCCTTGCCGTAGTCGAAGGCGCTGCGGTCATAGACCAGACGGCGCGCCTGGCCATTCTCGACGACGTTGATCTGCACCGGCGACGTGAAGACAAAGCCGCGCTGCAAGGGCTCGAGCGCAAAGCCGACCTTCTCGTCGTTCCAGACCGCCGTATTGGGACTGTGATGGATCGCCAAATATTGCTCGGCGGTGAGATTGGCGAAGGCGTCGGGCAGCGCCGCGCTCGGCGGCTTGAACGGCGACTTGGCGAGCTCGCGCGCCATGTCGAGCACGCTGCCAGCGGAAAAGGGCGTCGGCTGCGCCATCGGCGCGGCCGCGGCGACGCGCTGCAACGCGATTCCCGCGGCGGCGAATGCCCCGCCGAGGGCCAACTTGAGAAATTCCCGACGCGGGCTCTTTGCCATGACGCACTTCGTTCGCGCTGCGGGCCCCTCGCGGACGATGGTCTCGCCGCCGCGCGGACGCCCGCCACACGGTTCCTTAGATTATCCAGTCGCTTAGCGGCATTTGCAAGCCGGAGGGGCATGAAACGGGCATCGCGCGGCGCTATTTCTATATCCTATTCGGGCGAGTCGGCGACCGGGATTTTCGACTGTTCGCCGAAAGCCTGATAAGCGCACCGCGACGCGCCGGGGCGCTTTGTCGCCGCGGCGTCCGCGCCAGGAGCCCGCCCATGAATCCCCCGCCCCCGTCCGCCCGTTCCTGCCTCGGCGTCGTCCTCGCCGCCGGCGAGGGCGTGCGCATGCGCTCGGCGATCCCCAAGGCCCTGCACCCGGTCGCCGGCCGGCCGATGATTGTCCACGCGCTCGCCGCCCTGAGAGAGGCCGGCGCAAGCGCGATCGCGGTCGTCGTCGGGCCGGGACGCGACGACGTCGCCGCGGCGGCGCGCGCCTTCGTCCCTGAAGCGGAAGTCTTCGTCCAGAGCGAGCGGCGCGGCACGGCGCACGCAACCCTCGCCGCGCGCGCGGCGCTTGCGCGCGGCTACGACGACGCGCTGGTCGTTTACGCCGACGCGCCGCTGATGACCGCGCCGAGCCTGAAGGCGCTGCGACAGGCGCTGGCCGACGGCGCGGATTTGGCCGCGCTGGCGTTCGAGACGGCGAACCCGACCGGCTATGGGCGGATGATCGAGCGCGACGGCCGCCTCGTCGCCATCCGCGAAGAGAAAGACGCGACCACGGCCGAACGCGCGATTCGCCGTTGCAACGCCGGGCCGATGGCGATCCGCGGCGCGCACGCGCTCGCCCTCCTCGACGCGGTCGGCTGCGACAACGCGCAGAAGGAATTCTATCTCACCGACCTCGCCGAGATCGGCGCCAGCCACGGCCTCAGAGCGGAAACGCGCCTCGCCGCCGAAGAGGAGGCGATGGGCGTCAACGACCGCCTGCAGCTCGCGGCGGCGGAAGCGGCGATGCAGGGGCGACTGCGCCGTAAGGCGATGCTCGAAGGCGCGACGCTGGTCGCGCCGGAGACTGTCTTCCTTTCGGCCGACGCGGCGATCGGCCGGGACGTGACGATCGAGCCCCATGTCGTGATCGGCGCGGGCGTGACGATCGGCGACGGCGCGGTGATCCACGCCTTCTCCCATCTCGAAGGGGCGAAGATCGCCGGCGGCGCGGCAATTGGGCCGTACGCGCGGCTTCGCCCCGGCGCCGACATCGCCGCCAAGGCCAAGGTCGGCAATTTCGTCGAAATCAAAGCGTCGACGATCGAAGCCGGCGCCAAAGTCAACCATCTGACCTATATCGGCGACGCGCGGGTCGGCGCCGGCACGAACATCGGCGCCGGAACGATCACCTGCAACTACGACGGCTTCGGCAAATACAAAACCGACATCGGCGCCGGGGCCTTCATCGGCTCCAATTCGTCGCTTGTCGCGCCGGTCAAGATCGGCGACGGCGCCTATATCGGCTCCGGCTCGGTGGTGACCAAGGACGTCGAAGCCGACGCGCTCGCCGTCGCCCGCGGCCGCCAGATGGTTAAGCCCGGCTGGGCCAAGGCGTTCCGCGACAAGATGAAGACGAAAGGTTAGCGAGCGACGGTTGCGGTCCGCTCTTGGAACGGGCCCCGAGGTCCTATATTCTGTCACAGTGTGCAACTGAGACAGTTGACCAGAGTGACACCCCAATGCCGGCAACCAAGCGCGTCGTCTATAGCGTCGATTCCGAGGTCGCCGCGCGTTTCGAGGCCGCTTTCAAAGGCCGCGATCGCAGCCGCGCCATCGAGCGGTTGATGCTTAGCGCCTTGGGCGAGCGTGAGGCCGAGGTCGTCGCCGCGGCCAAGCTGATCGAGGCCGATCCCGCTTTTGCCGAGGCGGCCGCCGTTTCCGAGTGGGCCGACGCCCAGGCGGTCGATCTCTTGTCGCGGCGCTGAACGATGACCCCGCGGCGCGGCGACGTGCATTGGGTCGAATTCCCAACGCGCGATCCGCGCGGGGCCGAAATCGAAAGAACGCGTCCCTGCGTCGTCGTCTCCCTCACCGGAGTCAATGAGGTTCGCCGAACGGTGATCGTCGTGCCGCTCACGCATGGTTCGCGCGCGGCGCCGCCGATCGTCATCGCCGTCGGATCGCAGGGAGACGACAGCAAAGCGGTCTGCGACCAGCTCGTCGCCGTCGACAGACAACGAATTGGCAGGAAAGTCGGAGCGTTGGCGCCAGCGGAATTGGCGCTGCTCGAGGACAGTCTGAGGAAGGTGCTCGGCCTTTAGCCGTCCCCCTTCATATTGCGACACCCAATGTGATTTGGGGTGAGCGCCGCGGTTGGCCTATGCCTTGCGTGCGCTTGATTCGGGCGAACCGAAATTGGACACGGGGCGATGTGCGGAATCGTTGGCGTTGTGGGACCCAAGCCGGTGGCGCGGGACATTCTTTCCGCCCTCAAGCGGCTCGAATACCGCGGCTACGACTCGGCCGGGGTGGCGACGCTGGAAGGCGGTCGGCTGACCCGGCTGCGCGCCGAAGGCAAGCTCAAGAACCTCGAAGCCAAGCTCGATTCGTCGCCGCTCGAGGGAACCATCGGCATCGGCCACACCCGCTGGGCGACGCACGGCAAGCCGAGCGAAGCCAACGCGCACCCGCACGCGAGCCCGCACGTCGCCGTCGTCCACAACGGAATCATCGAGAACTTCAAGGCGCTGCGCGAGGAATTGATCGCCAAGGGCCATCGCTTCGCCACCGAAACCGATTCGGAAGCGGCGGCGTTCCTGGTCGAGGACGAACTGGCGCAGGGCAAGAAGCCGGCCGAGGCCGTCGCCGCGGCGCTGAAGCGGATGCGCGGCGCCTTCGCGCTCGTCTATCTGTTCGACGGCGAGGACGACCTGCTGATCGGCGCGCGCCAGGGCGCGCCGCTCGCGGTCGGCTACGGCGACGGCGCCATGTTTCTCGGCTCCGACGCCCTCGCGCTCGCCCCCTTCACCGACCGCGTCGCCTATCTCGAGGAGGGCGATTGGGTCGTCGCCACCCGCGCTGGGGCGACGTTCCACGACGCCTCCGACCGCGTCGTCAAACGCAAGACGATTCACAGCGCCGCCGGCGGCCTGCTGGCCGAGAAGGGCAACTACCGCCACTTCATGGCCAAGGAGATCCATGAGCAGCCGGAGGTCGTCGGCCATACGCTCGCCCATTACGTCGACATGGCGGCGCAGCGGCTCAAGCCCTTCGCCTGGCCGGTCGATCCGGCGACGATCTCGCGCGTCTCGATCATCGCCTGCGGCACAGCCTACATGGCGGGCCTGATCGGCAAATACTGGATCGAGCGCTTCGCGCGCCTGCCGGTCGAGATCGACGTCGCTTCCGAATACCGCTACCGCGAACCGCCGGTCGAAAAGAACGGACTCGCCATCGTCATCTCGCAGTCGGGCGAAACCGCCGACACGCTCGCTTCGCTGCGCTACGCCAAGGCGAACGGCGCCAAGACGGTCGGCATTGTCAACGTGCCGACATCGTCGATCGCGCGTCTCTCCGACGCCGCCGCGCCGACGCTCGCCGGCCCGGAAATCGGCGTCGCCTCGACCAAAGCCTTCACCTGCCAACTCGCCGCCGTCGCCTGCCTGGCGATCGGCCTGGCGCGCGCGCGCGGCGCGATGACCGAAGCGGAGGAAGCGGCGTTGGTCGGCGAGCTCGTCGCCACGCCGGGTCTCATCGCCCAGGCGCTCAAGCTCGAGCCGCTGCTCGAACCGATCGCCCACAAGCTCTCCCGCGCCCGCGACGTGCTCTATCTCGGCCGCGGCACCGCGTATCCGCTGGCGCTCGAGGGCGCGCTCAAGCTCAAGGAACTGAGCTACATCCACGCCGAGGGCTACGCGGCGGGCGAGCTCAAGCACGGGCCGATCGCGCTCATCGACGAGGACATGCCGGTGATCGTGCTCGCGCCCAAGGACGCGGTGCTGGAAAAGACGATCTCCAACATGCAGGAGGTCGCCGCGCGCGGCGGCCGCATCATCCTCATCGGCGAGCGACACGCGGCGGAGGAAGCCGCGCTCGAGCTCGAGAGCTTCCTCGCCATGCCCGACATGGGCGCCACGTTCGCGCCGATCGTCTACGCCGCGCCGGTGCAGATGCTTGCCTATCACACCGCCGTGATCATGGGCAAAGACGCGGACCAGCCGAGAAATCTGGCGAAATCGGTGACCGTGGAGTAGCATCGAGAGCGCTGGCGGCGCGGCCGCCCGCGCTTTCCCACTCCGGGTGCAAGCATGACGACTGAGCCCAGGCCCGGCGGCCCGTTTCACCGCTCGCTCGCGGCGCGCCTGCGCTCCTGGTTCTTTACCGGCCTGGTGATCTTCGGCCCCGTCGCGGCGACCGCCTATATCGCCTGGTGGGTCGTCGATACGATCGACAATTGGGTCAAGCCGCTGGCGCCGGCGAACCTGTGGCCAGACACCTACCTGCCCGTCCACGTGCCGGGCTTCGGCGTCGTCGCGGTTCTCATCGGCCTGACGCTGCTCGGCTTTCTCGCCGCCAACATCACCGGCCGCACGTTCTTGAGGATCGGCGAAGCGATGGTCGACCGCACGCCGGTGGTGCGCGGCCTCTACAAGAGCTTCAAGCAGATCTTCGAGACCGTGTTCAGCCAGAGCGGCGACAACTTCCGCCGGGTCGGACTGGTCGAATTCCCGATGAAGGGCGCGTGGTCGGTCGTCTTCATCTCCTCCGAGCCCGCCCACGCGATCGCCGACGCGCTGCCGAAGCAGCCGATGACGTCGGTGTTCCTGCCCTGCACGCCCAACCCGACGACCGGCTTCTATTTCTTTGTGCCGACCGCCGACCTCATCGAGATCGACATGACGCCGGAAGACGCCGCCAAGCTGGTGATGTCGGCCGGGCTGATCCAGCCCGAAGGCCAAGCCGCGTTGGCGGCGATGGCGAGGGCGGCGCAATTGGGCAAGCCGAGCGCCGCCGCGAACGCCGCCACCCCGTAACGCCGACGCCGGACGCCGCGGTGCTGCGACCCGCCTCAACCTATGCTATCAGTGGCCCGCCGCGCGCGCATCGCGCGCGTTTCGATCGATCCCCGCGGCGCCCGGCTGGCAAGATGGTCCGCGGCGGGCAACAATAGGTTCTTTAAATGTCGACGCTGCCTACTTTTGATATTGCCGAACTCAAACGCCGCATGGCGGCGGTCCAAGCGACGCTGAAGCACGAACTCGGCGGTCTGCGCACCGGGCGAGCAAGCGCCAGCCTGCTCGATCCGGTCCAGGTCGAAGCCTACGGCCAGCGCATGCCGATCAGTCAGGTCGCGTCGATCAGCGTTCCGGAGCCGCGCGCGCTGTCGGTCTCGGTTTGGGACAAGTCGATGGTGCATGCGGTCGACAAGGCGATCCGCGACTCCAACCTCGGCCTCAGCCCGACGGTGGAGGGCACGGTGCTGCGCATCCGCATTCCCGAGCTCAACGAGCAACGCCGCAAGGAAATGGTCAAGATCGCCCACAAATACGCCGAGGACGGGCGGGTGGCGGTGCGTCACGTGCGCCGCGAAGGCATCGACACATTGAAGCGTTTGCTCAAAGACCATTCCATTCCTGAGGACGACGAGAAGCGCCACGAAGTCGAGGTGCAGAAAGTCACCGACCAGGCGATCGCCGAGATCGACGGCTTGCTCGCCGCCAAGGAAAAGGAAATCATGCAGGTCTAGGCGTTTCGGGTTCGCCGGAGGCCGCCGCATGCCGACATCGCCGACCGAATCGTCGCGCTCGACCGCCAGCGGCCGCACCCCCGAGCACGTCGCCATCATCATGGACGGCAACGGACGGTGGGCCCAGGCGCGCGGGCTGCCGCGCTTCGAAGGCCACCGCCGCGGCGTCGAGGCGGTGCGCGGCGCGGTGCGTTCGGCGATCGATTTCGGCATTCCCTATCTGACGATCTACAGCTTCTCGTCCGAGAACTGGAGCCGACCGGCCGAAGAAGTCGCAATGCTGATGGGCCTGCTCAAGCGCTACATCCGCAACGACCTCGCCGAGCTGCACGGCAACGACGTCAGGGTGCGCGTCATCGGCCAGCGCGCCGGCCTGACGCCCGACATCGCGGCGCTGCTCGACGAGGCCGAGACCCTGACGCGCGCCAACCGCGGCCTCAACCTGACCGTCGCATTCAACTATGGGGCGCGGCAGGAGATCGTCGAGGCGGCGCGCAGCCTGGCGCGCGAGGCCGCCCAGGGCCGGCTCGATCCGGCGCGGATCGACATCGACATGTTCGCTTCGCGCCTCGGCGCGCCCGACGTTCCCGATCCTGACCTCATCATCCGCACCTCCGGCGAACAGCGGCTGTCGAACTTCCTGCTGTGGCAGGCCGCCTACGCCGAGCTGGTGTTCCTGCCGATCCATTGGCCCGACTTCGATCGCGCCGCCTTCGAATCGGCGCTGGCACAATTCGCCGGCCGCGAACGTCGCTTCGGCGGCGCCGGCGGGGCGGCGCCGGTCAAATCGGTTTCGTGAGCGCTTCCATGACCGAACCCGTCGACCGACCGGCGGCGCCCCCAGCGGCGGCCCAAGGCCGCACGCCCTTGATCGGCCGAGACCTCAGCGTGCGCGCCGCCGCCGCCGTCGTGATGGCGGCTTTGGCGCTCGTCGCCGCCTGGATCGGCGGCTTCTGGTTCATGGCGTTCTGGTTCGTCGCGGCGACGCTGGCGCTGTGGGAGTGGCAGCGGCTCATCGACGGCGAACGCCTGTGGGCGCGCATCGGGGTCGGCGCACTGACGCTTCTTTCCGTCGCGCCGCTGGCGCTGCATGGCGCCAAATACGGAACGCTGGCGGCGATGGCGGTCGGCGCCGTCGCGGCCGGCGCCGCCGGCGGACGGGGCGGCCGCGCCGTCTGGACCGGAGCGGGCGTCTGCTACGCCGCCGCGATCCTCGCCGCGCCGACGCTGCTGCAAGCCAGTCCCGCCTACGGCTTCGCCGCAATTCTGTGGTTGTTCGCGGTCGTGTGGGGCGCCGACACCTTCGCCTTCCTCGGCGGGCGGTTGATTGGCGGGCCGCGGCTGTGGCGGCGCGTTTCGCCGGGCAAGACCTGGTCGGGCGCGATCGTCGGAACGTTCGCGGGCGCGGCGGCCGGCGCGATCGTCGGCTTCCTCGCGATGCGCGGCGGCGTGCGTTTCGCGCCGCTGTTCTGGCTCGGCGTCGCCGCCGCGATCGTCGGCCAGATCGGCGACCTCGCCGAATCGGCGATGAAGCGGCGCTTCACGGTCAAGGATTCAAGCCGGCTGATCCCCGGCCACGGCGGCGTCCTCGACCGACTCGACGCGTTTGTCGCGGCGGCGGTCTTCGCCGCGTTGGTCGGCTGGGCGCGCAGCGACGGCGTGTGGATCGCCGCCGGGTTGTTTCAATGGTGAGCGCGACGCGACCTTTCCCGCTCCCGGCGGCGGCGCGCGCTGCGCCGCAACCGGCGCCGAGCGAAGCCAAGCGGCTCGTCATTCTCGGCGCGACCGGCTCGATCGGCCGTTCGTGCGCGCAAGTGATCGGCGAATCGGCCGGCCGTTTCGCCGTCGCGGCGGTCGCCGCCGGCCACGATGGCGCCGCCCTTGCGCTTGCCGCCCGTGCGCTTGGCGCGCGTTTCGCCGCCGTCGCCGACCCGCAGGGCTACGCCGAGTTGAAGGCCGGCCTGGCCGGCAGCGCAATCGAGGCCGCAGCGGGGCCCGAGGCGGTGGTCGAGGCGGCGCTCAAGCCCGCCGATCTTGTCGTTTCGGCGATCGTCGGCGCCGCCGGCTTGACGCCGACCTACGCCGCCGTCTCGGCCGGCCGCGCGGTCGCGCTGGCCAACAAAGAGACGCTGGTGTGCGCCGGCGACGCGGTGATGGCGACGGCGCGCAAGACGGGCGCGCGCCTGCTGCCGATGGATTCCGAACACAATGCGATCTTCCAGGCGCTCGGCGGCCGCGACCTTGCGACCATCGTGCGCATGACCATCACCGCGTCGGGCGGGCCGTTCCGCCAGTGGAGCGCCGAGCGAATCGCCGCGGCGACGCGCGCCGAAGCGCTCGCCCATCCCAATTGGGCGATGGGCCCCAAAGTGACCATCGATTCGGCGACGATGATGAACAAGGGTCTCGAGCTGATCGAGGCTCATCACCTGTTCGATACGCCGGCGGAACGCTTGGCGGTCGTCGTCCACCCGCAGTCGATCGTGCACGGCCTCGTCGCTTTCGCCGACGGCTCGCTGATCGCCGGCTTCGCTTCGCCCGACATGCGCACGCCGATCGCCCATTGCCTTGGCTTTCCGGAGCGCATCCCCTCCGGCGTCGCCGCCCCCGATCTCGTCGCGCTGGCGAAGCTGACATTCGAGCCGGTCGACCTCGCCCGGTTCCCCGCCATGGCGCTGGCGACAGCGGCGCTCGCCGAGGGCGGCGGCGCACCGACCGCGCTCAACGGCGCAAACGAAGTCGCGGTCGCCGCCTTTCTCGACGGGCGGATTGGCTTCGCGACGATCCCGCAGCTCGTCGAGCGAACGCTTGCGGCCATGCGCGCGGCGGGCGAGATCGCCGCGCCGGCGACGGTGGCGGAGGCTCTGGCGATTCACCATATCGCGCGAGATAGGGCGGCGGCCCTCTTGGCCTGAGCCGCCAGTTCCGTCATTGTCGTCAACCAATTGGTAACCAAGACGGACAGGCGCCGCCCCACGACGCCCTGCTTTCGGAGATATGGGAATGGCGTTTCTGCAGGATTTGCAAGCCGCCGCCGCGTGGGTTGGGTGGTATATCCTGCCGTTCGTCGTTGTGATGACCGCCATCGTCTTCTTCCACGAGCTTGGCCATTACCTGGTCGGGCGGTGGTGTGGCGTGAAGATAGACGCGTTCTCTTTGGGATTCGGCCCGGAAATCTACTCGAGAGTCGACAAGCAAGGCACGCGCTGGCGTCTCGCCGCCATCCCGGTCGGCGGCTACGTCAAATTTCACGGCGACGCCAATGCGGCGAGCGCGCCCGACGTCGATGGCGTGGCGGCGATGACGCCGGAAGAGCGCACCCGGACCCTTGTCGGTCAGCCGCTCGCCAATCGCGCCGCGATTGTGGCGGCGGGCCCGCTCGCCAATTTCGTCCTCGCCGTGGCGATCTTCGCCGCGCTGTTCGTCGTCTTCGGCCGCGCCGAGCAGACGCCGCGCATCGGCGCCGTGGAGCCGGGCTCGCCCGCCGCGGCGGCGGGATTCCAGGTCGGGGATCTGGTCAAGGCGGTCAATGGACGGCCAATCGCCACCTTCGAGGACTTGCAGCAGGAGACCCTGCTCAGCACTGGCCTGCCGATGAGCTTCGTCGTCGAGCGGGCGGGAGTCGAAACGCGCCTCGCCGCCACGCCGGAAGTCGCAGTCGTCGACCAGGGTCCGCTCGGCAAGCGGCGGATGGGGCGTCTCGGCCTCGTTTCGTCACGCAGCTCCGCCGATGTCAGAATCGAGCGCTGCGGCCTGCCCGCCTGTCTCGTCTGGGGGGCGCAGGAAGTCGGCTTCATCGTCGAGGCGACCGGCGCCTATGTCGGCGGCCTGATCGCCGGCCGCGAGACGGCCGACAACCTGTCCGGGCCGATCGGCGTCGGCCTGATCGCCGGCGAGATGGCGAAAGTCAGTCTATGGCAATTGCTGAGCCTGGCCGGACTGTTCTCAGTCTCGGTCGGACTGATGAACCTGTTGCCGGTGCCGCTGCTGGACGGCGGCCACCTGCTCTATTTCGCTTTCGAGGCGCTGCGCGGCCGACCGCTGAGCGATCGGGTGCAGCAGATCGGCTTCCGAATCGGCATCGCCTTCGTCGCGGCGCTGGTGATCTTCACCACGTCGCATGACATCCTGCGGCTCGTCAGCGCCAATTAACCCTTGATCGACCAAGATTCGTGGCCTTCCGGCCACGGTCCCGCGAATTGGACCGGCTGCGACGAAATCGGGTTTGCACCGCCCGTCAAAACGGGTAAAAGCGGATTAAGAACTCGTCCGTCCGGCAGCGGACGAGCGCGCCGGCCGCGAAGCAAGGCGCGACACCTTGGGCGCGCGGCAGCCCTAAAAAGGGGGCCGCGCTGAAGGCTGGGGTCGTTAGGCCCAGGTCGGGAAACGGGGACGAAGAGCCAAATGCATTTTTCTCGTAAGTATTTGAGCGCGCTCCTATTCGCGGCAGCGTTCGCTTGTGGGGCGGCTTGGCAGTCCGCCCCGGCCCTGGCTCAGGTCACGCCGCAGAACGTGGTCATCGAAGGTTCGACCCGCACCGACGCGGCGACGATTCGTTCCTATTTCACCGGCACCGATCAGGCGAGCGTCAACCGCGCCGTCGCCGACCTTTCGGCGACCGGCATGTTCAGTAAGGTCAGCGCCAAGATCGTCGGCGGCCAGGTGATCGTCACCGTGGCCGAGACCAGCCAGATCATCAACCGCATCGCCTTCGAGGGCAACAGGTCGCTCAAGGGCGACCAGCTTGCGGTCGAAGTCCAGGAGAAAGGCCACACCGGTTTCGACGCCGCCAAGGCCGACGCCGACGTCCAGCGCATCAAAGACGCCTACAAGAAGATCGGCCACGCCGAGACCCAGGTCAGCTACCGGCTCGTGCAGCTCCCCAACGGCCGCGTCGACGTCGTGTTCAAGGTGGACGAGGCCGACAAGACCGGCGTGCGCGAAATCAAGTTCGTCGGCAACCAGGCCATCTCGAACTATCGCCTGCATTCACTGATGCAGACAACCGAGATGAACTGGCTCTCGTGGTTCAAGACCACCGACGTCTACGACCCCGACCGTCTCGCTCAGGACCAAGAGGCGATCCGCAAATATTACATGAAGAACGGCTACGCCGACTTCCGCATCGCCAATACCGACGTCGCTTACCATGGCGCGCCGGATCCGGGCTACGTGATCACGATCACGGTGGAGGAAGGCGCGCAGTACCACGTCTCCGGCGTGACGGTGGCGTCGCACTTGGCGAAGGTCGACAGCGCGTCGCTGCAGCCGCTCGTCAAGATCCAGGCCGGCGACGTTTACAACGCCACCGCGGTCGACGCGTCGGTCAGCTCTCTTACCCGCGAACTCGCGCGCCAGGGATACGCTTTTTCCGACGTGCGGCCGCACGGCCAGCGCGACGAGGCGACCCACCAGATCGCCGTCGCTTTCACCGTCGACGACGGCCCGAAGGTTTACATTGAGCGCGTCGACGTGGTCGGCAACACCCGCACCCGCGACTACGTGATCCGCCGCGAGTTCGATATCGGCGAAGGCGACCCCTACAACCATTCGATGGTCGAACAGGGCGAGCGCCGCCTCAACCGGCTCGGCTATTTCAAGAAAGTGCACGTCTCGACGCGGCCGGGCTCGACGCCGGATCGGGTCATCGTCACCGTCGACGTCGAGGATCAGCCGACCGGCTCGGTCAGCCTCAGCGGCGGCTATTCGACCACCGCCGGCTTCCTCGCCGAAGTCGCGTTCACCGAGTCCAACTTCCTCGGCCGCGGCCAATATGTGAAGCTGAGCGCATCCGAAGGCCAGTACAGCCGCGGATGGGGCGCTTCGTTCACCGAGCCGTATTTCCTCGACCAGCGGCTCGCCGCAGGGGTGGACATCTACCACAAGGAACAGAACCCCAACACCTGGGCGACCTACGAAACCTGGACGACGGGCGCCACTCTGCGCCTTGGCGTGCCGATCACCGACCAGTTCACGGTCCAGCCCGCGTATTCGCTGTACGGTTCGGCGATCAAGGTCCCGAACAGCAGCTCGCGGCCGTACGACGACTGCGCGGCACCGGGCTGGAACGGCACAGCATACGTTCCCGCAGCCGACTGGAACCCTCCCGGAGGAGCGACGGGTCAGACGCCAACCGTGGACAATAACTGCTTGGTCAACGGCGAAGCGTCGGTGGCGATCAAGCAGGCGGCGGCGCAGGGGACGATCATTACCTCCCTGGTCGGCTATTCGCTGATCTGGGACAGCATCGACGACCGCAAGAACCCGTCGAGCGGCATCTACGCGAATTTCCATCAGGACGTCGCCGGTCTCGGCGGCCAGTCGCACTTCCTGCGCGAGACCTTCGACGGCAAGTACTATTATCCGGTCACGGACGACCTCACCGGCCTGGTGCACTTGCAGGCCGGGCAGATCAACCAGATCGGCGGCGGCGACCTGCCGCTGACCGACAACTTCAACATGGGGCCGACGCTGGTGCGCGGCTTCGCGCCGGGCGGCATGGGCCCGCGCGATATCGGCGATCCGTCGAACCTCGCCGGCAACGGCCTCGGCGGCACGACCTATTTCGGCGGCAGCGCGGAACTGCAGTTCCCGATCTTTGGCCTGCCAAAGGAAGTGGGACTGAAGGGCGCGATTTTCGCCGACGCCGGCACGCTGTTCGGTTACCAGGGGGCGACGGATTTCTCCAAAGTGCTCGGCTATACTTATTGCCCGACCGCGGGCACCAATCCCGCGTTTACTCAGGCGAGTTGTCTTGACGTCGCCGACGACCACACGATTCGTTCGTCGGTCGGCGCGAGTCTCATCTGGGCGTCGCCGCTCGGGCCGATCCGCATCGACTACGCCTACGCGGTCACCAAGGGCAAGTACGACCAGTTGCAGGCGTTCAACTTCTCCGGCGGCGCGAGTTTCTGACCGCGCGGCGCAAGGGACCAAACATAAGCGCGCCAGGGCTCCTGGCGCGCTTTTTCATGGACGAGGCGCGGCTCGCGCCGATCCGATAGAACGGGGGGTCGTCGCGACCAGGCGGTCCGGACGGCGGCAGGGTATGGCGAGGTTCATCGCGTCGCCTCGCTCGCCGCCGCAATCCGCGGTCGGATCGCCCGGGCGCGAGACGGAAACGACAGGACAGTGGCGAAGATCAGCTTTTTTCCGCTCGCCGCCGCGCCAGCGCTCGGCGAGATCGCGCAATGGACCGGCGCGAAGCTCGGCGAAGGCGCCAATCCCGACCGCATCGTCCGCGACGTCGCGCCGCTCGACGAAGCGGGCCCGGACGACCTGACCTTCCTCGACAACCCGCGCTATCTCGACGCCTTCCGCGCGACCCACGCCGGCGCGGCGTTCGTCGCGCCGCGCTACGCGGCCCAAGCGCCCCAGGGCTGCGCCCTGCTCGTCACGCCGCAGCCCTATTGGGCGATGGCCGAAACGATGGCGCGCCTCTATCCGCAAGCGGCCAGGCCGCACTCGGCGTTCGGCGAAACCGGCGTTTCGCCCGCCGCCTTCGTCCATTCGGCGGCGCGACTCGAGGCGGGGGTCGTAGTCGATCCCGGCGCGGTGATCGGGCCCGGCGCGGAGATCGGCGCCGGCGCGCTGATCGGCCCCAATGCGGTCATCGGCCCCGGGGTGCGCATCGGTCGCGACTCCGTCGTCGGCGCCCAGGCCACGGTCGTCTGCGCGCTCGTCGGCGACCGCGTCATCATCCATCCCGGCGTCCATATCGGCCAGGACGGCTTCGGCTTCGCGCTCGGCCCGCGGGGGCACCTCAAGGTGCCGCAGGTCGGTCGCGTCATCATCCAGAACGACGTCGAGATCGGCGCTGGAACGACGATCGACCGCGGCGCCAACCGCGACACGATCATCGGCGAAGGGACCAAGATCGACAATCTGGTGCAGATCGCCCACAACGTCGTCATCGGCCGCCATTGCGTGCTGGTGGCGCAGTGCGGCGTTTCGGGCTCGACCGTGATCGGCGATTTCGCCGCCCTCGGCGGCCAGGCTGGC
Source organism: Roseiarcus sp. (assembly GCA_049513815.1). Lineage (GTDB taxonomy): Bacteria > Pseudomonadota > Alphaproteobacteria > Rhizobiales > Beijerinckiaceae > Roseiarcus. Next base: position 20,251 of record JBEKVR010000039.1, read on the forward strand.
CTGACTGGCCATTTGACCATCGGCCCCGGCGCCCAGATCGCCGCCCAGTCCGGGGTGATGAAGGACGTGCCGGCGGGCGCAAAATGGGGCGGTTCCCCGGCCGTCCCGCAGCGCGAGTTTCTCCGCCAGGGGGCGATCCTGCGTCGACTGACGACCGGCGGCCGGGAGCCAAGCGCCGAGTGAACGCCGCGTCGGCGTCGTCCCGACCGCGGGTCGCCTCGCCGTCTTCAATCGGGAGTGGGGGAAGGCTTGACGGCGGCCCGAGGACGGGGCATGGCCCCTCCCTGCGCGCTAGGAGGGCGAAATGAACGAGGAATCGAGGGGGCGGACGATCGAGAACTACGACATCCAGCGACTCCTCGCTTGTCTGCCCCATCGCTATCCGTTGTTGCTGGTCGACCGTATCGTCGAGGCGCGCGGCGACGAATATTGCGTCGGCATCAAGAACGTCACCTACAACGAGCCGCAGTTCCAGGGCCACTTCCCCGAGAAGCCGGTGATGCCCGGCGTGCTGCTGATCGAGGGCATGGCGCAGACCGCCGGCGCTCTGTGCGTCGCCAGCCAATCGGTCGGCACGAAGCCGAGCGTCGTTTACCTGATGACCGTCGACAAGGCGAAGTTCCGCAAGCCGGTCACGCCCGGCGACCAGGTGCGTTACCACATGACCCGCATCGCCCACCGCCGCAACATCTGGTGGTACCGCGGCGAAGCGATGGTCGACGGCGCGCTCGTCTGCGAGGCGACCGTTTCTGCGATGGTGGTGAGTGAATGAGCGTAGTCGTCGACGTCTCTCCGGCCAAGACTTTCATCCATCCCAGCGCCTGCGTCGAAGCGGGAGCGCAGCTCGGATCGGGCGTCCACGTCGGCCCGTTCTGCCATGTCGGCGCCGAGGCGCGGCTCGGCGACGGCGTCGAGTTGATCTCGCACGTGGCCGTCGCCGGCGTCACCGAGATCGGCGCGCGCAGCCGCGTCTTCCCGTTCGCTTCGATCGGCCACCAGCCGCAGGACCTCAAATACCGCGGCGAGCGCTCCATTCTCACGATCGGCGAAGACTGCCTGATCCGCGAAGGCGTGACGATGAACCCCGGCACCGCCGGCGGCGGCGGGCTCACGTCCGTCGGCTCGCGTTGCGCCCTGCTCGCCAACGCCCACGTCGCGCACGACTGCCGCATCGGCGACGACGTCATCCTCTCCAACAACGTGATGATCGCCGGTCATTGCCAGATCGGCGACTTCGCGATTCTCAGCGGCGGGTCGGCGACCCACCAGTTCACCCGCGTTGGCGCTCACGCGTTCGTCGGCGGCTTGAGCGGCGTCGAGAACGACATCATCCCCTTCGGCATCGCCATCGGCAATCGCGCCTCGCTCGCCGGCCTCAATGTCGTCGGCCTCAAGCGCCGCGGCTTCTCGCGCGAGGCGATGCACGAGCTGCGCCGCGCCTACAAGGCGCTGTTTTCCGCCGCCGGCACGCTGAAGGAGCGCATCGAGGAGGTCGCCACGGCCTTCCCGGACCAGCCGGCGGTGCAGCAGATCGTCGCTTTCTTACGCGAGGGCGGCGATCGGGCGATCTGCACGCCGCGCGCCGGGCGGGACGACGAGGCTTGAGCGAACCGGGCGAAATGCGCCCGCTCGCCATCGTCTGCGGCGGCGGGAAATTCCCGATCGAGGTCGCGCGCGCCGCGACCGCCGCCGGCCGCAAGCCGTTCCTGGTCGGCATCGTCGGCGCGGCCGATCCGGCGATCGAGGCCTTCGCTCACGTCTGGCTGCGCATCGGCCAACTCGGCAAGCTGTTCTCGACCCTGCGCGCCGAGGGCGTCGCCGACGTCGCGCTGATTGGCGGCCTGACTCGGCCGGAGCTCGCCGACCTGCGCCTCGATTGGGGCGCGATCAAGCGTTTGCCCGAGCTCGCGCTGGCGTTTCGCGGCGGCGACAACCACCTGCTCGCCGGCATCGCGGCGCTCTTCGAGCGCGAAGGCCTCAAGGTCGTCGGCGCCCATGAGATCGCGCCGCGGCTGCTCGCGCCGCTCGGCCCGATCGGCTCGCGCGCCGCCGCGGCGCAAGCCGAGGCCGACATCCGCATGGGCGCGGCGCTGATCGCCGCGCTGTCGCCGTTCGACGCCGGCCAAGGCGTCGTCATCGCCAAGGGACGCGTCGTCGCGATCGAGGCGGCCGAGGGGACCGACGCGATGCTGGCCCGCGTCGCCGAGTTGCGCGAAGCGCGCCGTTTGCGGCTTTCCGGACTGTCCGGCGTATTCGTCAAGGCTCCCAAGCGCGGGCAGGACTTGCGCCTCGACATGCCCGCCATCGGCCCGCAAACGATCGCCGCCGCCGCCAAGGCGCAATTGCAGGGCGTGGCGGTCGCCGCCGGCGCCGTCCTGATCGCCGAGCGCGAAGCGGTCGCGCGCGCCGCCGACGCGTCCGGTCTGTTCGTCGCCGGCTATTCGCCATGAGCGCCCCGTCGCGCCGGCTGCGCGTCGCCCTGGTCGCCGGCGAGCCGTCCGGCGATCAGCTCGGCTTCAAGCTGATGCGGGCGCTCAGCGAGCAGGCCGCGGGCGGCGTCGAATTTCTCGGCGTCGGCGGCGAGGCGATGGCCGCCGAGGGGCTAAAGAGCCTGTTTCCGCTCGCGGACGTCGCGGTGATGGGGGTGCTGCCGGTCATCAAGCGCCTGCCGACGCTCCTCGATCGCATCCGTCGCGCCGCGGCGGCGATCGTCGCAGCGCGCCCCGACGCGCTCGTCATCATCGACAGCCCCGACTTCACCCACCGCGTGGCGCGCCGCGTCCGTCGCACGCTGCCCGGCCTGCCAGTGATCGACTATGTCAGCCCGTCGGTCTGGGCCTGGCGGCCGGGGCGGGCGCCGGCGATGCGCGCCTATGTCGATTGCGTGCTGGCGCTACTGCCGTTCGAGCCCGAAGCGCACGCGCGGCTCGGCGGTCCGCGCTGCGTCTACGTCGGCCATCCTCTGATCGAGCGACTCGCCGAGCTACGGCCGAGCGCAGACGAGGCGCGCAGGCGCGCCGCGTCGCCGCCGCTCGTCCTCGCCCTGCCCGGCTCCCGTCGCTCCGTGATTGCGCGATTGATGGCCGATTTCGGCGCGGCGATCGCCGCCGCCGAGCGTGAGGCGGGCCCGTTCGAGGTCGTTCTGCCGACCTTGCCGCATGTCGAAAGCGACGTGCGCGCGCTCGCCGCGCGCTGGCCGCGCCCGCCGCGCGTCGTCGTCGGCGAACAGGAAAAGTTCGCCGCCTTCCGCGGCGCGCGCGCGGCGCTCGCCGCCTCGGGCACCGTCACGCTCGAGCTCGCGCTCGCCGGCGTGCCGCTGGTCGGCGCCTACAAGGTCTCGGGCGTCGAGGCGCTGTTGCGTCCGCTCGTCACGCTGCCGTTTTCGGTGCTGCTGCCCAACCTCGTGCTCGGCGAAGCGGCGATTCCCGAATTCCTGCAAGGCGACTGCCAACCGCAGGCGCTGGCGACGGCGCTCGCCGCGCTTGTCTCGGAGGGCCCGGCCCGTTCAGCCCAGCTTGCGGCGCTCGACAAGCTCGACGCCCGCATGCGGCTCGACGACGGCCGCGCGCCGAGCGCTCACGCCGCGGCGGCGGTGCTGGAGACGATCGCCAGACGCAATTCGGCTTAAAGCGCCTCGACTGGCGCTCAGAGGTCCTCGAGATCGAAATCGAGGATCGCCATCTGCAGGGTAAAAGCGCTGCCGGCCTTGTCGTCGGCGGAGACGACGCCGAGGAAGTCGTCGCCGTTGTTGAGCTCGACCGAATCCATCTTCTTCATCCGCGAAACGATCCTGAGCTTGTCGTTTTCGAACAGCTTGCGGAGATAGTCCTGCAGCGTCGCGCGGTCGACCGGGATCGGCATCGCGAAGGAGAACGAGCGATCGCCGTCCTCGTCATCGAGGATGATCTTGCCAATCTTGCGCTCGCCCAGCGTCACGTCGGCGGCCTCGCGCTCGCGCGCGTTCGGCGTCACCGTCAACGCCGGTGAACCGAACGAACGGCGCAGATGCGCCCGCAACTTGAGGATTTCGTCCTTGGTCATTCTCGCTCCCGCCGCCGCGGCCGGGCGTGGCTTTGCCACGAATGGCCGCCGGCGGCAAGCTTCCGCCGGCGCTTCAAGGGTCGATGAGCTTCTCGGCGAGGATCTGGTTCATGTCGCGCGCCGGTTCGGCGCAGCCCGCTTCGCCGACGATGCGCGCCGGCACGCCGGCGACCGTCTTGTTGTGCGGCACCGGCGCCAGCACCACCGATCCCGCGGCGACGCGGGCGCAGCGGCCGACTTCGATGTTGCCGAGGATCTTCGCCCCTGCCCCGATCAACACGCCGTGGCGGATCTTGGGATGGCGATCGCCGGTCTCCTTGCCGGTGCCGCCGAGCGTGACGCCCTGCAGGATCGACACGTCGTCTTCGATGACCGTCGTCTCGCCGACCACCAGACCGGTGGCGTGGTCGAGGAAGACGCCCTTGCCGATCCGCGCGGCGGGATTGATGTCGACTCCGAACGCCGCCGAGGCGCGGCTCTGCAGGTAGAGCGCGAAGTCGCGCCGACCGGCGCGCAGCAGCGCATGCGCCAGCCGATGCGTCTGCAGCGCGTGGAAACCCTTGAAGTAGAGCAATGGCTCGATCATGCGTGAGCACGCAGGGTCGCGATCGGCGACGGCGAGGATGTCGGCGCGGAACGCCGCGCCGATCGCCGGGTCGCGCGCCGCGACGTCCTCGTAGACCTGGCGGATCAGCGCGCTCGGCGCTTCGGGGCGATCGAGTCGCTCGGCGACGCGGTCGATGACCGCGCTCTCCAGCGTCTCGTGATTGAGCACCGCGCGGGTCAGGAACGCCGCCATCACCGGATCGTTGCGCGCGGCGTCTTCCGCTTCGACGCGAATGCGCGCGAACAGCGGATCGTTGCCGCCGAGGCCGATTAGCCGGGCCGTCGACTGCTGCGCCATAGCGAACCTCCTCGAGCGCCAACAATTGGTGCGGGCATATTTATCACAGCGGCGCCGCGCCGCGAAACCGACCGTCCCGCCATCGCCAATTAACCGTTAGCGCCGCCGGCGCGCGCCAGCGACATGCGGGCGAAGACGTCGTCGCGCTTCACCCACACGTGCCAAGCGACGGCGGCGAGATGCAGCGCTAGCACGGCGCCGATCGCCCAGGCGAGCCAGTAGTGGGCGAAACTGGCGCGATGGGCGAGCGCGTCGTTGCGTGCGATCAGCGCCGGCCAGTCGAACAGTCCGAACCACGACGTCGGATGGCCGCCGATGACCGAGTCGACGTAGCCGGTCACCGGCATGGCGATCATCAGCGCGTAAAGGGCCACGTGCGCCGCGTGGGCGCCGAGCCGACTGAAGGCGCCGAACGCCGCCGCATAGGGCGGCGCGCCGACGGACAGGCGCCAAGCGACGCGCACGACGATGAGGACCAAAGCCATCATGCCAAGCGACTTGTGGATCGTCAACAGCTCAACGCGCGGCCAGACGCCCCGAGGCAGCAACGCAGCGACGACGCCGAGAGCGATGGCGGTGAAAATGATCGCCGCCATGGCCCTATGCAGGATTCTCAGCATCGAGTCGTAGCGCGCCTCAGAGTTCAAGGTCGTCGTCATATCCGCCCGTTCGATGGGTCGCCTCAGGGTGGAGACTATGTCTGGCGAGGGCGCCGAGAATGCGGCGCGACGACGCGGCGTCAATTTCCACAGGCAGATCGAGGTGAACGATTTCTCGCAGGGCGAGCAAGATCGCGTGGCTGCAACCTCGAACGCGGTCGCGTCCGTCGTCGCCGCGGACCGCGACGACGGACGAAGCGACGTCGCGCGCCGACGGCGAGTCAGCCGAAACTTCGCGGCGCGCCGCGCCGCCACAGAACGCCGGCGCCCCCTACGGCGCCTTGATGAACAATCCGATCGTCAGCGCGACGCCGATCGCCACCACGCCGATGCGTAGCGCCTTTTCGTTGACCTTCTGCAGCATCAGCGCGCCGAGCCAGCCGCCGATCGACGCGCCGACCGTGGTGACGGCGGCCTGCAGCCAGTGGACGTCGGGCGAGAAGACGAACAGCGCCACCGCCGAAGCGTTTATCACCCCGGCGAGCACATTCTTGGTCGCGCCGGCGGCGCGCACCGCCAGCCCCGCCATGGTCAGCGCCGCCATCATCAGCAGGCCGATGCCGCCGCCGAAATAGCCGCCGTAAATGGCGATGCCGAATTGCGCCAGCCCTGCGCCCCACGGCGGCAGGCTGGCTTTTCCCGGCTCGGGCTGTCGGCGCAGGAAACTTCCCCAGGCGAACAAGACGGTGGCGAACAGCACCAGCCACGGCACGAGACGGGCGAAGAAGGTCGGCGGGGTCGCGAGCAGGATCGCGCCGCCGACGGCGCCGCCGGCAAGGCTGATGACGAACAACGCCTTCAGCGACAGGCCTTCAGCGCCCTGCGCGCCGGCGCGGCCCGTCAAGCCGGTGACGATCTGGGCGGGAAACAGCGCCACCGTGGAAGTGATGTTGGCGGCGCGCGCGTCCATGCCGGTGAGCATCAGCGACGGCAGGGTGATGAACGAGCCGCCGCCGGCGAGCGCGTTCTGTCCGCCCGCCCACAGCGAGGCGACGAACAATACGATCAACGCCGCCATGCTTGCTCCTTAGCGAAACGGGAGAGGCCCCGCAGACGCCTCCCCTCGCCGCCGGCGGCGGAAAAGGAATGGAAGCCGCCGCCGACGTCAAGTCGTCGCGCTGCGGCAAGGCGTCCCTCACGCGAAGGCGCGCGCCGCTTGGCGATGCTCGGCGACCAAGGCCGCCAGATCGAGGCCAACCGGCGCGCCGTCGACCACCCGCCAGACGCCGCCGACCATCACCCGGTCGGCGCGATGGGCGCCGCACAGCACCAGGGCGGCCAAGGGATCGTGAGCGCCGGAGAAGCGCGGCTCGTCGAGCGTGAACAGCGCCAGATCGGCCTGCAAGCCGGGGGCGATGCGGCCGATGTCGTCGCGGCCCAGACAGCGCGCCGAGCCCTCGGTCGCCCAACGCAGCGCGTCGAGATGGGTGAGCGCCGCCGCGCCGTAGCGCAGGCGACCGATCATCAACGCGTGGCGAACCGCCTCCATCATGTTGGAGGAATCGTTCGACGCCGAGCCGTCGACGCCGAGGCCGAGCGGCGCGCCCGCCGCCTCGAGCTCGCAGGTCCGGCAGATTCCCGAGGCGAGCACCATGTTGGAGGCGGCGCAGCAGCAGACGCCGACCCCCGCCGCGCCGAGCCGCTTGATCTCGTCGGCGTTGAAATGAATCCCGTGGGCGAGCCAGGTGCGACGCGACATCCAGCCCGTCTCCTCCAGCAACTCGACCGGCCGCACGCCGTACATCGCCAGGCAGAAGCGCTCCTCGTCGGCCGTCTCACAGAGATGGGTGTGGAGCTGGCAGTCGTGCGCCTCGGCGAGTCGCGCCGTCTCGCGCATCAAGTCGCGGTCGATCGAGAACGGCGAGCACGGCGCCAGGGCGATGCGGATCAGCGCGCCGGGCTTGGGATCGTGGAACAGCTTCAGCACCCGCTCGCTGTCGGCAAGGATCGCGTCGGCGTCCTGCACCACCGTGTCGGGCGGCAGGCCGCCGTCCTTCTGCGAGCGGTTCATCGAGCCGCGCGTCACCGTCATCCGCATGCCGAGCGCGCGCGCCTCCTCGACTTCGATGTCGACGGCGTTCTCCAGGCCGGCGGGATAGAGGTAATGATGGTCGGCGGCGGTGGTGCAGCCGGAGAGCAACAGCTCGACCAGCGCCAGCCGCGCCGCCAGACGCAGCTCACGCGGCGTCAGCCGCGCCCAGATCGGATAGAGCGCGGTCAGCCAGTCGAACAGCTCGCGGTTGATCGCCGCCGGGTGCGCGCGCGTCAGCGTCTGGTAGAAATGATGATGGGCGTTGACGAGCCCGGGCAGCACGACGTGGCAGGAGGCGTCGAAGACGGCGTCGACCGGCGCTCGCGGCTCGGCGCCGCGCGCGACCATTTCCACGCTGCGGCCGTCCTCGACGACGATTCCGCGCGCGGCCGCCTCGGCCAGGATCGCCAGCGGGTCCTTGATCCAGGTTCGCACGCCTCTCAAGTCCCCTACCCGGCAGTCGCGCCGCCCGGCGCGCGATAATGGTGGAGCGGTCAGCGTTGGCAATGCGTTCGGCCGCCGCTCACCCGTCCATCGCCCAGCCGGACGGCCCGCGCGCCGTCACGACCTCGGCGTTCGCGCCGCGGAAAATCGCCATCGTGGCGATTCCGGTCATCACCGAGCCGGAGTCGAGGTTGAGGCGAAAGCGGCGGATCTGGTCGGCGGGCGACGGATCGGCCCTCAGGTCATTGGGCGTATGGCCGTGGACGACGAAATAGCCGCCGTATCCGTGCGGCCCCGGCGCAGCAGAGAGGAAAGGCCGGCGCACCCAGGCCCAGTGCTGATCGCCGCCCAGCGTCGCCAGCGGCGCGTTCCACGGCTCGGCGAGGAAGGACTCGAGCTCGACGCCGGGATTGACGCCGGCGTGAACGAACAGGAGACCGCCCGAGCGCCAGTGCGACCTTAGGCTCTCCAACCAATAGACGACGCGCGCCGGCACGCTGTCGCGCGCGTCGGCGAGCAGGTCGTCGAGGTCGGCGGGCGTCGCGGAGAAGCGCACGAATTCGGCGAGCGTGTGGTCGCCGCCGTTGACGATCCAGGTCTGAAGCGCGTCGATCGCGTCGACGTGCGGCGTTGCGGCGTCGAGGGCGAGGCGCATCATCGCTTCGTGATTGCCCATCAGCGCCACCGTCTCGTCGGCGCCCGCGCGCTCGGCCGCGTCGAGCGCCAGATCGATCGCGCCGAGGCTGTCGGCGCCGCGGTCGACCAGGTCGCCGAGCAGGACGACGACGCGATGCGCCGCGCGGCGCGGTTCGCGCGCCGCTTCGTCGAGCAGCGCGGCGAGCAGATCGCTGCGGCCGTGGATGTCGCCGACGGCGAAGATTTCGACATCGTCGGCGCCGGCGCGCGGCAGTTTGTAACGCATGCGATCGAGGACGATGGGCACGGGCGGGTCCTCTACTTTTGTCTCTGCGGCCAACATGGCGCGTCGCGACGCGGATTTCCAGCCGTCGTTGCGCGCCGCCGCCGCCGCGCCTAGCATCGGCTCATGTTCCTCGCCTTCTTCGCCGCCTTGCGCGAGGCGCGCGTGCCGGTGACGCCGCGCGAATTCCTCGACCTGATGCGGGCCCTCGAAGCCGACCTCGCCGACAAGTCGGTCGACGACTTCTATCGCCTGTCGCGCGCCCTGCTGGTCAAGGACGAGCGCAACCTCGACAAGTTCGACGTCGTGTTCGCCGAGGTCTTCCGCGGCGCGCTGACGCCGTCGCCCGGCGTCGAGCCGACCGAGATCCCAGCCGAATGGCTGCGCAGGGTGATCGAGCGCACGCTGAGCTCCGAGGAGCGCGCTGAGCTCGAGGCGCTCGGCCTCGAGGCGCTGATGGCGAAACTGGCCGAGCGCCTCGCCCAGCAGCGGGAGCGGCATCAGGGCGGCAATAAGCAGATCGGCACGGCGGGGACCTCGCCCTTCGGCGCCTACGGCGACAACCCCGCCGGCGTGCGCATGGGTCAGGCGCGTTCGCGCCGATCGAGCGCCGTCAAGATCTGGGACAAGCGCGAGTTCAAGGACTTTTCCGGCGACGAGGAGCTCGGGCCGCGCAACATCCGCCTGGCGCTGAGCCGGCTGCGCCGCTTCGCCCGCGAGGGCGCGGCCGAGGAGCTCGATCTCGACGACACCATCCGCTCGACCGCCGATCACGGCTATCTCGAGGTCAAGATGCGCCCGGAGCGCCGTAACGCGGTCAAGGTGTTGCTGTTCCTCGACGTCGGCGGTTCGATGGATTGGCACGTCGAGGCGGCCGAGAGCCTGTTTGCGGCGGCGCGGCTGCAGTTCAAGCGGCTCGAACATTTCTACTTCCACAATTGTCTCTATGAGAGCGTGTGGAAGAGCAACCGCCGCCGCTTCGAAGAGCGCACGCCGACGATGGACGTGATCAATTCCTTCGGTCGCGACCATCGCGTCGTCTTCATCGGCGACGCGGCGATGGGCCCGCACGAAATCCTGGCGCCCGGCGGCTCGGTCGAGCATCACAATCCCGAGTCGGGAGAGACGTGGCTGAAGCGCGCCGTCGCCCATTGGCCGCGCTGCGTGTGGATCAACCCCTCGCCGCCCGAGCAATGGGCCTACGCGCAATCGACGCGCATCGTCTCGAGTCTGCTCGAACAGCGCATGTATCCGCTCACTCCCGACGGCGTCGAGGCGGCGATGCGCGCGCTGGCGCGTTGATCAATCGCGCACCACCAGCACCGAACATTGCGCGTGGCGCACAATGGTCTTGGCGTTCGAGCCGAGCAGATAGTCCGACATCACCGGCCGGTGCGAACCCACGACGATGAGGTCGGCGCCCCACTCGGTCGCGTCGCGCAGAAGCTCGTGATAGACGCCGCCGCTCAGCGCCGCCGTCGTCAGCCGCTCTTTCGGCAGCGTCAGCTTGGCGGCGATCGCGTCGAGCGCCGTCTTGGCGCGCTTTTCCTGCTCCTCGTCGAAGTCAGCGGGCACGTATTCCATGAAGGTGGCGGGCAGCAAGGGCTGGACGTTGACCAGGCGCAGGTCGCCGCCGCTTTGCGTCGCGAGTTCGAGCGCCTGGTCGAGGCCCTTGGGGTGGGCGGTGGGATCGGCGAGATCGACGGCGAGAATGATCCGATGGAACATGGTTTCCTCCTCCGGACGGCCGACGCCGGCGGCGCGAGATTAGGCCGTTTGCGCGCGCCCCGGCAATGCGGCGGGCCAGCGCGGTCCCGGCCGCTGTGGAGGGGGCGACAAATCGTTGTTCCCCGGCGGCGACATCGCTATAAGGGCGCCAAGTTCACCGGGGAACCGAGAACCATGGGCATTGTCGGCGTTATCGAAGACAACTACCGACCCTCCGATGAAGAGCCGTTCATGAACGAACGGCAAAAGGAGTATTTCCGGCGCAAGCTGATCGCATGGCGCGAATCGATCCTGGCGGAAAGCAAGGAGACGCTTGCCGCATTGCAGAACGAGAGCGAGAATCATTCTGACATTGCCGACCGGGCGTCGTCGGAAACCGACCGCGCGATCGAATTGAGGGCGCGCGACCGCCAACGCAAGCTAATCGCCAAGATCGAGGCGGCGCTGACGCGCATCGACGACGGCAGCTACGGTTTCTGCATCGAAACCGGCGATCCGATCTCGCTCAGGCGCCTCGACGCGCGGCCGATCGCGACGCTGTCGGTCGAGGCGCAGGAACGCCACGAACGACGCGAACGAATCTATCGCGACGAATAAGGGCGGTCAGCCGCCGCGCCCGAGCAGGCGCGCCATTTCCGCTTCCAGCGATTCCAGATCGGCGAAGGGATCGTCGCCCTTTGGCTTGCCCATCGCCCCGGCTTCGACCGGAGGCGGCGGCGCAGCGTCGGGGCGTGCAGGCGGCGCGACGGGCGGCGGCGGCGCAGCGTCGGGGCGTGCAGGCGGCGCGACGGGCGGCGGCGGGACGGTGGCCGGGCCCTCGTGCGGCGTCGGCAGCGGAGTCGCGCGGCCGCGGATGGCCGGCGGCGTGCCGATCGGCGGCGGCAGGCCTCCCCGCGCCGGCGCGGCCGGGCGCGGCGGCGGAGCGGCCAGAGGCGGAACTGCGGCCAGCGGCGAAGGGGCGGCCGGCGGCGGCGGAGGCGGAGGCGGAGGCGCAACGTGCGGCGGCGGGGCGGCGCGCGCCGGCTCCGGCCGGGCGGCGGGCACCGGACGGAAGGGCGCAGGCGCAGGCTCGGAGCGGGCCGGCGGCGGTTCAACCCTGGCCGCCACGGCCGGCTCGACGCGCGGCGGCGGCTCGCGGACGGGCGACGGCGCCGGACGGACGGCAGGCGCGCGCGTCGCAGATGGCTCGACCCGGCGTAACATTGGCGCCTCGACGCGCGGCGGCCCGCCTTCGGCAGGCGCATGCGGCGGTTCGACGACGGCGACCGCCGGCTTGAGGCTCGGCTCGCGCGGCGCGGCGGCGACGGCGCGCACGATCTGCGATTCGAGCAGCACGTCGTTGGGGCCGCCGATCATGATCAGGTGCTCGACGTTGTCGCGCCGCACCAGCACCAACTGGCGCTGTCCGTCGAGCGAAAAGGCGTCGACCAGGCCGAGCCGCGGCTGGCGGGCGCGGCTCGCGCCGGGCACCCGCAGGCGATGGCCGAAAACGAGGCGATAGACGACGGCGAGGATCAGCGCCGCTGCGACGACCACCGCAGCGACGATGGCGATCTTGAGGAAGCCGCTGTCGGGCGACAACCAATTGCTAATCGATGACATGCGATATCCAGTCCGCGGCGACCGTGCGCATTTCCCGGGTTCGTCCCTGTCGCCAAGGGCGATGAAAAAATGTCACTATCAGACTGAGCGTAATTATGCGACTCGCTCCGGGATCGGCGTTCCTATCAGATCATGTGGGTCATGAAAACAGGCGCAGTTCGTGATACGCCCAGGCGGCTGGCCGAAGGCGGGGCGCGCACCCGCCCGCCGTGGGCGGCGTCGCGATCGGCAGCCGGCGCGGCCGCAACGCCCCGCGACCGCCCTGGCCAGGCCGGCGAGGGAGAGATGGGTTCGCCATGAACGCCAATTCGCCGCCGACTGTCGACCGGGTCGAGCGCGCCGCCAACCCCGCCCTGCTGCTGGCGCTGGCCCTCATCCTCTGCTGCGCCGTGGCGGCGTTCTTGCTGCTGCCGGCCGAC
>JBEKVR010000040.1:0-32548 GCA_049513815.1 Roseiarcus sp.
TCGAGGATGACGAGATGGCCGCCCTCAAAATCCGTCCCCACGACTTCCACAGTGAATGGAACTATACGATCTCGCCACGCACCTTAAATTGACGCGATAATTCCCGAACGCGCCCTAAGGCCGAAGAAGCATGCGACGCCACGCCGCAACGTTCGTCGGCTTCGTCCGCCAAAGCGTTAAACGTATTTTTGCGAAATTAGCGCTGGATCTGCGTGAGTATGCGATCCCGGCGGCGTCTGCCAAGCGCGCCAAAATCAATGAGTTGGGGCGCTTGGGTGAACAAGCACATCATCGCCGATGCAGTCGGTGAGAGATGGGTTCGCGGTGCCAACCGTTGGCTTGCCGCGCGGCGCCGCCGCCGCCGCCGCCGCCGCGCCGTCCCCGAGAAGTCAGACAGTTGCCTCCACCCCTCATCATCCAGCTGCCGAACATTCCGTCCCAATTCTTCAACGCATGCCCTCCCAATCCAGTTAGCTAAGTCTGGTGGTGCGCAGGCGCGGAGGCGTTACTGACGACGCTGAGCGATGAAAGAGCCATGGCGGCGGCGGCGAGGCGCGCTACGTTCCACAGCTTCTTGACTTTGAGCCTGTGACGACCTCAACCCGCCTGGCAAGACCCAAATCATCGTGGCGGCAGCGCAATGGCATGAGGCTTGCTGCTAGAGTCCGCAGCCCATCGCGGCGGCGGGCAAAGCGCGGGCGGCGACCGGAACATGCGATGCGCATCGTAATCGTCGATGAAAACGCCGCGCGCAGCGCAATCATCGAAAGCGGGCTGCGCGAGGCCGGCTACGACGACATCGTTCGGCTGAGCGAGAAAGCGGCTCTGCTGAAACGGCTGGAGGCGCTCGAGCCCGACGTGGTCCTGATCGATCTGGCCAATCCCAATCGCGACAGCCTCGAGGCGATGCTGACGGTCAGCCGGACGGTGCGCCGACCGGTGGCGATGTTCGTCGACCAGTCCGACGCCGCAATGATTCAAGCGGCGGTCGACGCTGGCGTTTCGGCCTACATCGTCGACGGCCTACGCAAGGAGCGGGTCAAGGCGATTCTCGACATGGCGGTCAGCCGGTTCAATGCTTACGAGCGCCTGCGGCGCGAACTCGAAGAGGCCAAGGACCAGCTCGCCGAGCGCAAGGTGATCGAGCGCGCCAAGGGCATTTTGATGAAGGCGCGGTCGATCACTGAAGACGAGGCCTACGCGCTGTTGCGCCGCACCGCGATGAACGAGAACCGCAGGATCGCCGAAGTCGCGCATTCGGTGGTCATGGCGGCGGGGTTGCTGCGATGACGACGCGATTGAGGATCGGCTTTCTGCCGCTGATCGACGCCGCGCTGCTGGTCGTCGCGCGCGAAGAGGGATTCGCCGAGCGGGAAGGGCTGAGCCTCGACCTCGTGCGCGAGGCGAGCTGGGCCAATCTGCGCGACCGGCTTTCCGTCGGATTGCTTGACGCGGCGCAGATGCTGGCGCCGGCGGCGATCGCCGCGACGCTCGGTCTGGGTCATCTGCGCGTTCCGATGGCGGCGCCGACGATGCTGAGCCTAAACGGCGCTTCGATTACCGTGTCAGCGGCGCTTTACGCCGAGATGACGACGGCGGCGCAGGGGGATCTGGCCGACGCCGGCGTCGCCGCCGCGGCGTTCGCCAATGTCGCCGCGGCGCGGGTCGCTGGCGGCGGCGCGCCGCCGGTCCTGGCCACCGTCTTCACGTATTCGACCCACACGTTGCTGATCGGCGCGTTCCTTCGCCTCGCCAATCTCAAGCCTGAATCCGACATTCCGCTCGTCGTGCTGCCGCCGCAATATACGGCGACGAGTCTCGCCAGCGGTCAGATCGACGGCTTTTGCGCCGGCGCGCCATGGAACGCGGTGGCGGTCGCTTCGGGCGCCGGAACGATCGCCGCCCTCGGCATCGATCTCATGCCTGACGCGCCGGAGAAACTGCTGGTCATGCGCGCCGACGACGTCGAGCGGCGAACCGAGACGGCGATTGCGTTGACGCGCGCGACGCTCGCTGCAGCCGCCTGGGCGGAGAAGGTCGAAAACCGCGAGCGACTGGCGCGTCATCTCGCCCGCGCCGACATCGTCGACGCGCCGGCGGCGACGATCGAAGCCGTGCTTGCCGGACGGATCGAGCTCGGCGCCGGCCGGCCGCCGCGCAGCGCCCCCGATTACCTCCGCATCGACCGCGCCGCGCTGGCGCCCAGCGCCGCCGTCGCCGATCGCTTGATTTCGGCGATGATCGCGGCGGGCCAGCTCGCCGACGTCGAGGAGTTGCGCGGCGCGGCGCGGCGCGTGTTCCGCGACGATCTGTTCGCCGAGGCGCTGAAGTCGGCGCGATAACGCCGCTGCGTCGGGCGCCGCGCCCATATTTTGTGCGCTGCACACAAAATGGCGGCGCCGCAGCCGACGCCGGCTGAGTTCCTAAGTGTTTGTCACGCTTCGATCATTGCCGGCCGCCGAAGCTGGCATGAGCTTTGCTCAAAACAAGCTCTAGTCTTCCCGGGCAGCGCCGCCCGGTCCGCCGGTCCAACGACGGACGGCATTGGGCAAAGCCGCTCACGAATTCCCGCATCTTCGCGGCGGGAAATCGTGAGCGGCTTTTTCGTTTTGCGCTTCAGCGACGGGAAAGACGGGCATGAACAGCAGGGAATTCTTGAAGGCAGGCCATTGGCCGACGCTGCTTGCAGCCTTCCTCTATTTCGACATGAGCTTCATGGTGTGGATTCTGCTCGGCCCGTTGGGCGTGCAGATCGCGGCCGATCTCAAGCTCGATCCAGCCGCGAAAGGCTTCATGGTGGCGCTGCCGGTGCTCGCCGGCGCGCTGCTGCGCGTCGTCAACGGCGCCTTGGTCGACCAAATCGGCCCCAAGCGGGCGGGGTTGATCGGCCAGGTCATCGTCATCGTCGGGCTTATCGCGTTCTGGGCGAGCGGGGCGCACTCCTACGCCGCGGTTCTGTCGCTCGGCCTGGTTCTCGGCGTCGCCGGCGCTTCGTTCGCTGTCGCATTGCCGCTCACTTCGCGCTGGTATCCGCCGAAGTACCAGGGCCTGGCGCTCGGTCTCGCCGGCGCCGGCAATTCCGGCACAGTTTTCGCCGCGCTGTTCGCGCCAGCCCTCGCCGTCGCCTTTGGCTGGACCAACGTCGTCGGACTCGCCGCGATCCCGCTGACGATCGCGCTGGCGGTCTATGTGCTGTTAGCCAAGGACGGTCCGAATCCGGCGCCGTCGCGACGCTTCGCCGACTACGCGCGCGTGCTGAGCCAGCCCGACGCGTGGCTGTTCATGTTCTATTACGCGGTGACGTTTGGCGGGTTCTCTGGCCTCGCATCGTCGCTGGCGATCTACTTCAACACGCAGTACGGCCTCAACGCGGTCACCGCCGGCTATTGCACGGCAGCCTGCGTGTTCGCCGGGTCGATGGTCAGGCCGATCGGCGGCGCGGTCGCCGACCGGCTCGGCGGCGTGCGGGTCTTGAGCGTGCTGTACGCCCTTGCCGCCGCAGCGCTGGTCGCGGTCAGCTTCGGCTTTGCTTCGTTCACGCTCGGCTTCGCGTCGCTGCTGACGGCGATGCTGGCGCTCGGCATGGGCAACGGCGCGGTGTTCCAGCTCGTGCCGCAACGCTTCCGCGCCGAGATGGGCGTGATGACCGGGCTGGTCGGCATGACTGGCGGCGTCGGCGGCTTCTATCTCGCCTCCAGCCTTGGCGTCGCCAGGCAGACGACCGGCTCCTACCAGGCCGGCTTCCTCGTCCTCGCCACGCTTGCCGTCGTCGCCCTGGCGCTGCTGACTCGGGTGAAGCGGCGCTGGCGTTCGGACTGGTCGCTCGACGGCTACGCGTCCGCCCGCATCTGAATTCGTTGAAGCCAAGGAGACCCCATGACTCCGCAGCAGATCGATGTTGTCCAATCGTCCTTCGCCAAAGTCGTCCCGATCGCCGACGCGGCGGCCGCGCTGTTCTACGCGCGCCTCTTCGAGATCGCGCCGCGGGTCAAGCGGCTGTTCCATGGCGACATGACCGAACAGGGTCGCAAGTTGATGATGACGCTCGGCGTCGTCGTCAACGGGCTGAAAAATCTCGACGCGATCGTGCCCGCCGCGCAGGCGCTCGCCGTCAAGCACGTCGGTTACGGCGTCAAGGCGGCCGATTACGCTCCTGTCGGCGAAGCGCTGCTGTGGACGCTGCAACAGGGACTCGGCGAGGCCTGCACCGCCGAGGTCGCTGCGGCCTGGACGACGGCCTATGCGACTCTCTCCGGCGTGATGATCGCCGCGGCCTATGGCGAAGAGGCGGCGGCGTGATCGCTCATCAGCCTGAACGTCTTCTCGTCATCGGCGCCGGCATGGCGGCGGCGCGCTTCGCCGACGAACTCGCGCGGCGCGCGCCGGGCCGCTACGACCTAACGATGGTCGGCGGCGAGCCGCGCCCGCCCTACAATCGCGTCCTACTGTCGGCGGCGCTGGCCGGCGAGATCGACGACGACGCGCTCTCGCTCGACGACGCGGGCTGGCGCTCGCAGGCCAACTTTCGCCTGCTTACGGGTTGCCCGGTCGCGGCGCTTGACCTCGATCGGCGCGTCGCGCGCCTCGCTGACGACCGCGCGATTTCCTTCGATCGCGTCGTTTTCGCCGCCGGTTCGACGGCGGTTCGTCTGCCCATTCCTGGGGCCGACCTGCCGGGCGTCGTCACCTTTCGCAATCTTGCCGATCTCGCCGCTTTGCGCGAGGCGGCGCGCGGGCGCGTCGCCGTCGTCGGCGGCGGACTGCTCGGCATCGAAGCGGCCGCGGCGCTGGCCAAGCGCGGCGCGACGGTGACGCTTGTCCATCGCATGGATCGGTTGATGGAGCGCCAGCTCGACCCGCGCTCAGCCTCCTTCCTCAAGCGCGCCGTCGAGCGGCGAAAGGTCGAGGTGCGGCTTAACGTGGAAACCGTCGCCGTCGCCGGCGAAACGCGCGCCGAGGGGCTCGTCTTCGCCGACGGCGGTCGGCTCGCCGCCGATCTCGTCGTCATCGCAGTTGGCGTGCGCCCCAACGCCGAACTCGCGCGCTCCGCCGGATTGGCGGTCGGTCGCGGCATCGTGGTCGACCAGGGCCTGACCGCCGACCGGCCGTTCGTCCATGCGATCGGCGAATGCGCCGAGACCGCCGGCCAGGTGTGCGGCCTGGTCGAGCCGGCCTATGAGCATGCTGCGGTTCTGGCGCGACGCCTCGCCGGCGAGGGCGACGCGCGCTATGTCGCGGCGCCGCCGGCGACCCATCTCAAGGTGTCCGGCGTGCCGGTCTTCTCGGCTGGCGAATTCGACGCCGCCGACGCTGAGGCGATCACGTATGAGGATCGGTCGCTGGGCGTCAGCAAGCGGCTGACGCTGCGTGACGATCGGCTCGTCGGCGCCGTCCTCGTCGGCGAGGCGGATGACGCGCTGTGGTATCGCGACCTGATCCGCGACGGCGTGAGCGTCGCCGCGTTTCGCGACGATCTGATCTTCGGCCCTGCCTTCTGCGGTCGCGGAGAAATTCAGCCGGTGAAGGAGGCCGCGTGATGAGCGGCGACTTCACCTCGGATCAGAAGCGCTATCTCGAAGGCTTCGTCGCCGGCGCCGAGGCGATACGCGGCGCGCGGCCAGCGGCGCCGGTGGTCGCGCCGCCGGTGCCGATGGGCCCCGACGCGGCCCATTTCGCCGCCCAGGACGCGCTGACCGCCGCCGGCAAGAAGCTTGCCGATCAGGAAAAGTGGAAGCGCGCCGAGCATCCGTTCGACACCTACGGTCGGCTCAAGGCGCAGGCGAGGGCGGGCGCGTTCCCCAAGCCAGATGACAACTTCCGCTGGCGCTATTTCGGCCTGTTCTACGTCGCGCCGGCGCAGACGAGCTACATGATGCGGCTGCGCATCCCCAACGGCGTCCTGTCGCATGCGCAGTTCGCCGGTCTCGCCGACCTCGCCGAGCGCTACGGCGGCGGCTATGCGCATGTGACGACGCGCGCCAACATCCAGATGCGCGAGATCGCGTCGAACGACGCGACGGCGATCGTCGAGGCGGTGCAGGACCTCGGCCTGTGTTCGCGCGGCTCCGGCGCCGACAACATTCGCAACGTCACCGGCGGCGCGACGGCGGGGATCGATCCGCAGGAACTCACCGACACCCGGCCGTTGGCGCGGGAATGGCATTTCCACGTCCTCAACGACCGCTCGCTGACCGGCCTGCCGCGCAAGTTCAACGTCGGCTTCGACGGCGGCGGCCAGATCGCGACGCTGGAGGAGACGAACGACATCGGTTTCCAGGCGGTGCGCGTCGGCGAGGGCGCCGGCGTCGATCGGGGCGTGTGGTTCCGCGTCGTCATCGGCGGGATCACCGGCCATCGCGATCTCGCGCGCGACGTCGGCGTTGTGTGCCGACCGGAGGAATGCACGGCGGTCGCCGACGCGATCGTGCGGGTCTTCATCGACAGCGGCGACCGCACTGACCGCGCCAAGGCGCGGCTCAAGTACGTGCTCGACGACTGGGGCGCAGACAAATACCTCGCCGCGGTTGAAGCCAAGCTCGGCCGGCCGCTGACTCGCGTCGCCGCGACGGCGATCGCGGTCCGTCCGCCGGTCGATCGCGCTGCGCATATCGGCCTCCATCCCCAGGCGCAAGCCGGCCTCAACTGGATCGGGCTGGCGCTGCCGGTCGGTCGAATGACCGCCGACCAGATGCGCGGCGTCGCGGCGATCGCCCACGACTTCGGCGACGGCGATCTCCGGCTGACCGTTTGGCAGAACCTGCTGGTCTCCGGCGTCGCTGACGAGAAAGTCGAAGCGGCCAAGGGCGCGATCGAAGCGCTCGGCCTCGACTGGCGCGCCAACAGCTTGCGGGCCGGTCTCGTCGCCTGCACCGGCGCGACCGGTTGCAAGTTCGCCGCCGCGCACACCAAGGAGCATGCGCTCGACATCTCCGAGCATCTCGAAGGGCGCCTGTCGCTCGACGCGCCGATCAACATCCACCTGACTGGCTGCCACCATTCCTGCGCCCAGCACTACATCGGCGACATCGGACTGATGGCGGTCAAGGTCGCCGGCGGCGAAGATGAAGAGCCAATCGAGGGCTACACGATCGTCGTCGGCGGCGGCTTCGCCGATCGCGCCCGCATCGGCCGCGAGCTGTGGCGCGAGGTCCCCTTCGCCGCCTGCGCCGGCAAGATCGAAGGCCTGCTGCGCGCCTATCTCGCCGCTCGCTCGGGTCCGGACGAAAGTTTCCAGGCCTTCGCCGACCGGCACGAGCCGGACTCGCTCAAATCCCTCGCGGAGGCGCAATGACCGCGCAAGTCCCGCCGCCGCGCCTGCTGGTCCCGCCGGGAGCGCCGTTCTCGCCGGAGCAGCAAGCGTGGCTCAACGGCTTCTTCGCCGCGATCCTGTCGGTCGACGGTGCGCCGGCGCCGTTGAGCCCAGCCGACAACGCCGCGCTCGCCCCGGCGGCGGTCCAACTCGCCGACAATGACTCGGCGCCATGGCACGATCCGTCGCTGCCGATCGACGAACGCATGGCGATGGCTCAGAGCCGGGCGCCGGCGCCGCGCCTGATGGCGGCGATGGCGCAGCAGGACTGCGGCCAGTGCGGCTACAATTGCGCCAATTACGCCAACGCGCTGTTCCTCAAGAAGGAGGAGCGACTGACGCTGTGCGCGCCGGGCGGCAAAGAGACGGCGCGCATGCTCAAGCTGCTCGCGGCGGAGATCGGCGCGAACGTCGCCGCGCCGGCGGTCGTGACCGAACGGGCGAGCGAGGCGGGGCCGGCCGCGGGATCCAGTCCGTCGCGCGAAAATCCTGGCCAAGCGAAATTCCTGTCGCGCCGGCGACTCAATGGCGCAGGCTCGGCCAAGACCACCTGGCACGTCGAGCTCGATCTCGGCGCCGGCGGCCTCGACTATGTCGTCGGCGACAGCTTCGGAATCTTCGCCAAGAACCATCCGGCGCTGGTGGATCACGTGATCGCCGCGCTCGGCGCCGATCCGCGCCGCGACGTCGGCGGCAAGTCCTTGCGCGAGGCGATGATCGCCGATGTTTCGCTCGGCGCGGCGCCTGACAACCTGTTCCAGCTCTTCTCTTACGTGCTCGGCGGCGAGCGACGCGACAAGGCGCGCGCGCTCGCCAACGGCGAGGACCCCGATGGCGACGCCGCGACGCTCGACGTGCTGGCGGCGTTGCGCAAGTTTGAGGGCGCGCGGCCCGATCCGGAGGCCGTGCTCGAAGCGCTCGATCCGCTGGCGCCGCGGCTCTACTCGATCTCGTCGTCGCCCAAAGCCACGCCTCGCCGCGTGTCGTTGACTGTCGATACGGTGCGCTACCGCGTCGGTCCGCGCGACCGGCTCGGCGTCGCCTCGACGTTTCTCGGCGAGCGCGTCGCGCCCGGCGAAGTCGTGCGGGCCTACGTGCAGAAGGCGCACGGGTTCCGGTTGCCGGACAATCCCGAGACGCCGATCGTGATGATCGGCCCCGGCACCGGCGTCGCGCCGTTCCGCGCCTTCCTGCAGGAGCGCCAGGCGCTCGGCGCGCGCGGCGGCGCCTGGCTGTTCTTCGGCCATCAATACCGCCAGCACGACTTCTTCTACGAGGACGAATTCGAGGTGATGCGCAAATCGGGCTGCCTGTCGCGCCTCTCGCTCGCCTGGTCGCGCGACGGCGATCAGAAATTCTATGTCCAGGACCGCATGCGCGAGGTCGGGTCGGAACTTTGGCGCTGGCTCGCCGAGGGCGCGCATGTCTACGTCTGCGGCGACGCCAAACGCATGGCGAAAGACGTCGAGCGGGCGCTGGTCGACATCGCCGCCCGGCATGGCGCGCGCTCGACCGAGGACGCGGTGAGCTTCGTCGGCGGTCTGAAGAAGGCCGGGCGCTATCAGGCGGACGTCTATTGATGAACGCGCGCGCGCCCGCGCCGAGCGTCGCCACCGCCTGCCCCTATTGCGGCGTCGGCTGCGGAATCATTGCGACGCCGGACGGGCAGGGCGGCGCGGCGATCGCCGGCGATCGCGATCACCCGGCCAACGCCGGAAGATTGTGCGTCAAGGGCGCGGCTTTGGGCGAAACGCTCGGAACCGAGGCCCGACTGCTCCATCCGACCATCCACGGCGTGCGCACGACCTGGCCGCGCGCGCTCGACGCCGTCGCGGCGGGCTTCTCCGTAGCGCTCGACGCGCACGGCCCACAGTCGATCGCGATGTATCTCTCCGGTCAGTTGCTGACCGAGGACTATTACGTCGCCAACAAGCTGATGAAGGGGTTCCTCGGTTCCGCCAACGTCGACACCAATTCGCGACTGTGCATGGCGTCGTCGGTCGCTGGCCACCGCCGCGCCTTTGGCGCCGACGTCGTGCCCGGCTGCTACGACGACTTCGACGAAGCGGATGTGATCGTTTTCGTCGGCTCGAACGCCGCCTGGTGCCATCCGGTTCTGTTTCAGCGCGCCGAGCAGGCGAAGGCGCGGCGCGGCGCGCGCATCGTCGCCATCGACCCGCGCCGCACCGCGACGGCGGAGCTTGCCGACCTGCATCTGCCGATCGCGCCAGGCGCCGACACGATCCTGTTCTGTCGCCTTCTGGTCGAGATCGCCGACAGCGACGCCATCGACCGCGCCTACGTCGAAGCGCATACGTCGGGGTTCGATCAGGCGCTCGAGCAGGCGCGCGCAATTGCGCCCGATCGGGCAACGACGGCGGCGCGCTGCGGCGTCGCCGAACGCGACCTGGCGGCGCTCCTCGCCCTGTGGATCGGCGCGCCGCGCGTCGTCACCGCCTTCAGTCAGGGCGTCAACCAGTCGGCGCGTGGGACCGACAAGGTCAACGCGATCCTCAATGTTCATTTGGCGACTGGGCGCATCGGCAAGCCGGGTTGCGGCCCGTTCTCGCTGACCGGCCAACCCAACGCGATGGGCGGCCGCGAGGTCGGCGGTCTCGCCAACCAACTCGCGGCCCACATGGACTTCCGCCCCGCCGACGTGGATCGCGTGCGGCGGTTCTGGAGCGCGCCGGCGATGGCGACCGCGCCGGGGCTCAAAGCGGTCGAGTTGTTCGAGGCGGTCGAGCGCGGCGCGATCAAGGCGCTGTGGATCATGAGCACCAACCCGGCCGTCAGTCTGCCGCGCGCCGATGCGATGCGCGCCGCGCTCGGCAAGCTGGACTTTCTCGTCGTCTCCGAAGTCAGCGCCCACGTCGACGGTCTCCTCGACGCCGCGATGGTGGTCCTGCCGGCGGCGGCATGGGGCGAGAAAGACGGCACGGTGACGAATTCAGAACGCGTCATTTCACGCCAGCGGCCGTTTCGCGCTCCCCCAGGCGAGGCGTGGCCGGATTGGCGCCAGGTCAGCGAGGTGGCGCGGCGGCTCGGCCACGGTTCCGCCTTCGCCTATCGCGGCCCGGCCGACATCTTTCGCGAGCACGCCGCGCTGTCGGGGTTCGAGAACGACGGCGCGCGCGCCTTCGACATCGGCGCGGTGGCGACGCTTTCCGAGGCCGAGTACGACGCGCTGACGCCGGCGCAGTGGCCGCGCCGGCGGGCCGGGGCAGGGCGGAAGCGGTTCTTTTCACAGGGCGGCTTCTTTCATCCCGACGGCCGCGCGCGCTTTGTCGCCGTCGAGGACCCGCCGTCGCCGCGGCTGACCGAAGCGTTCGGTCTCGTCCTCAACACCGGTCGGGTGCGCGACCAGTGGCATACGATGACGCGCACCGGCCTATCGCCGCGGCTGGCGCGCCATCGCGAGGCGCCGTTCGTCGAGGTTCATCCCGATGACGCCGCGAGACTGGGCCTCAGCGACGGCGGCTTCGCGCGCATGACGACGGCGCACGGCGCGGCGGAACTGAGGGTCGTCGCGACGGCGAGCCAGCGTCGCGGGTCGCTGTTCGCGCCGACCCACTGGACCGCCGCCACCGCCGGCCGCGCGCGCGTCGGCGCGTTGACCCACGCGTCGGTCGATCCGGTCTCCGGCCAGCCTGACTCGAAGGCGACGCCGGCGACGATCGCGCCGAGCCCGATCGCCGCCGAAGGCTTTCTTGTCGCGCGCCGCCGAGTCGCGCTGCCCGACTGGCTCGCCCACGCGCGGATCGCGGTTGCCGGCGGCGAAGCCGTCGCCTTCGCTTCGGCCGAGCGCCCCGCGGCGCTGCAGGCGTTCCTATCGAACTGGCTCGGCCGCGCCGCTTCGCCGAGCCGGCGCGTCGACGAGGGCGGCCAGCGCTTCCAGTCGGCGACCTTCGCCGACGGACGGCTCGAAACCCTTCTGCACGTCGCGCCGAAACTCGACCGCGCCGCGCTCGACGCGGCGATCGCGCTGCTGGCGCGACCGACGATCGACGCCCAAGAGCGGCGCTTCGCGCTTGCCGGCAGAACGCTGGCGGCCGGCGATTCAGCCAGTCCGCTGGTCTGCGCCTGCTTCGCCGTGCGGCGCGACGCGATCGAAGCCGCGATCGCCGCCGGGGCAGAAAGCGTCGACGCGGTCGGCCGCGCGACGCGCGCCGGGACCAATTGCGGCTCATGCCGGGCCGAGATTCGCCAACTCGTGACCAGCCGCGACGCCGTCGCGGCGATTATCGCTGGATAGGGAGACTGAGATGTTCGCCAAGACGCTCGACGATTTCGTCGCAATCGCCGCCGCCAAGGCGGCCTTCAGCCGCGACAAGCCGTTCGCCTTTTTCGTATCGTCGATGATGGCGGGCGCCTATGTCGGCATCGGCATCATCCTTATTTTCACGCTCGGCCAGCAGATCGAGCCGGCCCTGCGCAGCCTGGTCATGGGGGCCTGCTTCGGCATTGCGCTGACGCTGGTCGTCTTCGCCGGGTCCGACCTGTTCACTGGCCACACCATGTTCATGACCATCGGACTGGCGCGCGGAACTGTCGACGCCGCCGCCGTGGCCCGTTCGTGGATCATCACCTGGATCGCCAACCTCGCCGGCGCGGTTCTGCTGTCGCTGGTCTTCTGGCTCGCCGGCGGCGGGCAGATTCTCAAAGACGGCGCCGATCTCATCTTCGTCGTCTCGGCGGCCAAGATGGGGGCGTCGGCGACCGCGTTGGTCGCACGCGGCGCGCTGTGCAACTGGCTGGTCTGTCTCGCGCTGTGGACCAGTCAGCGCGCGACCAGCGACGCGGCCAAATGCATCCTGATCTGGTGGTGCTTGTTCGCCTTCATCGCCGCCGGCTTTGAGCATTCGATCGCCAACATGACGGTGTTCGCCATCGCGCTGCTCGGCAATCACCCCGCAAGCGTCTCGCTCGCCGGCGCGGCTTACAATCTGCTGTGGGTGACGATCGGCAACGTGATCGGCGGCGCTGTCTTCGTCGCCGGCGGCTATCTCGCCGCCAGTGCGTCTGCGGAGCACAAGGTCCTCGCCGAAGCGCCTGCTGAGTGAGGCGCGAGCGCCTCGGCGCTACCGCCGCTGCGCTATGTGGGAGTCGGCGTGAAGGTCGTCGGCCGCCCGCTCACGCTCTACAGCAATTGTCTGGCCTCGCCCGCCCGTTGATTCTTGGCGCCTGGGAGCTTTGCGGCTTATCGCCGTGGGCTCTTTGGAGGCGCGGCAATCGGCGGTTGAACGGATGAGTTGGGCGCCAGGCAGGCGTTCTGCTTATGCCCGGAGGTGGCCGAGAGCGGAACGGCGGGTTCGGGCAATTGAAGTGCCGAAACCGGCATTCGTGGCGACGCTTCGCGCCAAATCTAGATCTCGATCTCCTCGAGAGCATGGCGGGGCGCCGCCGCCACGTCCGCCCACAGGCCGGCTGCGCGGCCAGCGAACAGAGCAGCCCCATAGGCCGTCGCCTCCACGCGGGAGCGCACCACGGGCAGACGGGTAATCCTCCGCTTCGCGACCGCCCACAGGTCGCTGCGGGCTCCGCCGCCGATGAGGACGACACGCGATGGAGGGCCGGTCAATGGCTCAATATCCTGTGCGCAGCGCCACATATAGGTTGTCATCGCTTCGACGAGGCCGCGCCAACGGACGCCAGCTAACTTGGCGACCGCCGGGGTTGCGCCGTGGGTCCGCAGTTGCTCAAGGACTTCCAGGCCTTTGCTGGCGTCCTGCGCGTCGCCGCCATTTTCGCTGAACTGGTCGCGCCGGTTCAGCGCTTCGAAGGTTGCGTCGCCAAGCATGCGGCGCGCGGCTTCCACGATCCGACCTGGTCGGAGGTCTCCGGCCATGATCGCCAGTCTACCGCGCAGTGGATCGATGGAGACGTCCGTCCCATGAGCAACGGCGTCTGCAAAGCCAAGCCCAGCGCCCGCGTAGCGCACCAGCGTCTCAGCCGTCCCGATCGAGTCGAGCAGGTCGGCGTTATCGATGCCGACGCCGACAGCGCCGACCATGTGATCATGCCCGGCGACAGTGACCGGAATCCCAACCGGCAGATCGAGCCAGGCCGCGCCATCCGCCGAGACAAGCCCCGCCACATCCCCTGCGGCTCGCACCGGCGGGAAAATCTCAGGGGACGCGCCTACGGCAGCCATGACCTCCACGATGAATTTGGAGTTGCGGATGTCGAAGGCGCCGGTGCGGCAGGCCAAAGAAGGCTCAGTGGCCTGTTCGCCGGTCAGCGTCCAAAGCCCCAGTTCAGCAGTGCCCAGCCAACGCGTGACATCGACGCCGTGCTGGATGAACCATCCAATTTTGGCGATCGACGACTGCGTTCTCGTGGCTTGACCGACGCGAGCAGGTAGAGCGTCGCCAAAGGCCTCGACCAGCTTCCGCGCAACTTTCGCGCCGCGCGGATCATGCCAGGCGATCAGGGGACCGATCGCTCGCCCGGACCGGTCGAATGGAACTCCCGACTCTCCCATGCTCGCGATGCCGACCGCAATCACCCGTTTCCGCAGGTCGCCCAACGATGCGACGGCGGCGGCGATTGCGGTCCGCAACGACTCGAGCGGCATCTCGACCCGACTGCCGACCGTTTCGAACGGCGTCGGCGCCATGCCGATGCCCGCTACGCATCCATCGCGGCCTACCAGGAGCGCCTTGACGCGCGTGGTGCCGATGTCGATGCCCAGGAGGAGTCCGGAGTCGCTCACGGCGCAATCGCTGCTAGGCGCGCATCGCTTCTGGCGATGCTGCGAGCAGCGCCAGGGCCTTCCGCAAGTCGCGGCCGACCACGACTTCTTGAACGGCTTTCACCATCGTCGCCGGATTCCTTGACTGCCAGCAGTTCCGGCCGACGGTCACTCCGCGGATGCCGGTCGCCATCGCGGCGTCGAGCGAAGTGAGGAAAGTTCGAGCGTCGACCCCTGAGCCGCCGAGCACGACAACCGGGCAATATGCCGTTTCGGCGACTCGCGCGAGGTTTTCCGGCTTGATCATGGGCACCTTGAGGATCGAGGCTCCGAGCTCGCAGGCGATTCGGCATCCATCCATGATCAACCGCTCTCCGGCCTCGGAACTCTCGGGTTGAGCCAGCCCGTACAGAACGGGTTCGACCATCAAGGGCAGCCCCACGGCCTCGGCCTCCCGAGCCGCCGCCGAGACCGTCTCGACCTCGAGACCGAATCGGTCCCGCTTCCAGGCGAGCTGAAATAGGATTTTCACGCAGTCCGCGCCGACCGCTGCGAATTGCTCAGCGCTTCCGACCCGCGCCCGCCCGGCGGTGAGGTCACCGTCCATGATGGTGCCATCGAGCGCGCCCACAAGGGCGACGCCGGCCGCGGCGATGTCCGCCTGCATGGCCCTGGCCAAGCCGATGGCTGCGACAACGCCGTTGGGTCCCCCCGTCAGCACTTCGCGAAATCGCTTGCGGCCATCTTCAAGACCCTGCGGAATGCCGCTCAGTCCATGATCGAACGCCACGGTGACGCCTCCGCGGGGCGTCACCAGGTCGCGCAGGCGGGAATTCTCGTTGGCGGTCATGCGTTTTTCCTTTCAGTCGGTTCTGTCGATTGTCCCATGCCGTCGGCGTCATCCGGGCGCGAGCGCGGCGACGTGGCCTCCTGCAGTCCGGTGATCATTGCGACGACGTCTTCTTTTGAAACCTGATCCGTGCGAAAGCCGCCGACGACCCGCCCGCCCCGCATGACCCAGATGCGGGTGGAGAGACGCATCACCTGTTCGAGGTTATGGCTGATGACGAGTATGCCGATGCCGTGCGCCACAAGGTCTCGGATCAGGGACTCGACCTTCGCTGTCTCCCGCAATCCGAGCGCCGCTGTCGGCTCGTCCATGATGACCAACTCGCGGCCCCACATGACTCCGCGGGCGATGGCGACGGCTTGGCGCTGCCCTCCCGAAAGTCTGCGCACCCTGCTCGAAATGGACGGGACCGAAACATTCAACTTGTCAAATAGGACTCGCGTGCGCTCCTTCATCGCCCTCCTGGCCAAGAAGCGCAGCGGACCGAATCCCCAGGTCAACTCGCGATCCAGAAATACGTTCTGATAGACGGCCAAATCGTCGATCAGCGCGAGATCCTGATAGACCGTTTCAATGCCGTGGCGCCGCGCTTCCTCTGGACTGCGGTAGGAGGCGAGCGTTCCGGCGATGCGGATCGAGCCGCTGTCGGGAGGATGGATGCCGGAGATGCATTTGATCAGCGTGCTCTTGCCTGCCCCGTTGTCGCCGACGATGGCGGTCAGCTCGCCGCGATCGGCCCAAATCGACGCGCCGCGCAGCGCGACAACCTCGCCGAAGGATTTCCGGATGCCAACCGCCTCGAGGAGGTGCGCCGGCGAAGGGGTCGGCGTCAAATTGGTCGGGCCTTGGCCACGCTCGCTCATCGCGCCGTCCTCATCAGCACCGCAGCGGCGATGACCACGATGCCCACGACAAGCGGCTGGTAGAACGCCGAAAATCCGAGCAGCGTCAGTCCGTCGTAGAGGACTGTCAGGAAGATCGCCCCGATCACCGGACCGTGGATGGTCGCGCGACCGCCGAACAGGCTCACCCCTCCAAGCACCACCGACGCAATGGCGGTCAGCAGGAACTGCGTGCTCGGAGCAGGCTGAGCGGCTCCGATGAAAGCAATGAGCATGACGGCCGTCACGCCTGCCAGCGCCCCGCACAGCACATAGACGAGGAACTTCACGCGGGCCACGCGAATACCCATCGCCCGGGCCGCGTCAAGGTCTCCGCCGGCAGCCAGGACGTAAGTCCCGAACCGCATGTGGAAAAGCACGACGTGCAGCGCCAGCGCTAGGGCGATCGCGAGCAGGAAGTTGAAGCGGAACAGCCAAATGCCGCCTGTCGAAAAGACTCGCAGCAGCGGGCTCGAGATCTGCACCGGGATGCCTTGCGAGACGATGAGCGCAATCCCCGAGGTGAGACTGAAGCTGCCGAGGGTCACGACGAAATCCGGGATCCTGACCCAGCCCACCAGGGCGCCGTTGAAGCAGCCGACCAAGGCGCCCGTCGCCAACCCGACGAGCGTCACCCACAGGAGTGACCAGCCTGCCGAGTAGGCGACCCCCATCATCACGCTCGCCAACGTGACCGTTGTGGCGATCGACAGATCGATCCCGCCGATGGCGATGACGAACGTCATGCCGAGCGCCATGACGATAATCAGCGAAGAGTCCGCCAGCATCCCGCTGATGTTCTGCTCGCTCAGGAACACCGGCGATCGCAGGGTGAAGATGGCCGACAGGACAATCAGCGCTATAGGCGCAGTCCAGTTGGTCCAGAAATCGGCGTCGCCAAACAATCGCCGGAGCCGGCTTCCGATCCCCATTGATCGGGTTTCGGTCGGCCGGCCCTCGTCGCCTGGGGTGGCTTCGTCTGCCGCCCTCGATATTTGAGTTGTTATGGTTCGCATCACCATGCCGGATCACGCATCTCCGATCCGGATCCACTACTTCACGAGTGCGCGCAGCGGGTCGGTGAAGTTGAAGCTTGCCGGCGGCGCCGGGAAGGCCGCCAAGGCGTCCTTGGCGTCCTTCTGCGTGACGACCAGGACCGGTGTCGGCACGTTATCCGGCACAGCCTTGCCCGCCATGGCGGCAACGCAGGCCTCGACGCCCTGATAGCCCATCAGGTACGGGAACTGCTCGACCGCCGCGGGCTGAATGCCATCGCGAACCTGCTCGAGCTGCGGGACCGTGCCATCGATGCCGATGACTGCGATCTTGCCGCGCAAGTTCGCCTGATCGATGGCGGTTTGAATGCCCAACGACATGTCGCCGCTCACCGTGAAGAAGCCGCCAATGTCGGGATTGGCCCGGATAATCGACGCCGCATCCTGCTGCGCCTTAAGACGATCGGCATTCGACGCCACGGTCTGAATGATATTGAGCTTGCCGGCGACAGCGTCGCTGAAGCCCTTCATTCTGGCCAGGCTGCCGGGATCGGCCGGCAGGCCGCCGATCAACGCGACCTTGCCGCCCTTGGGCAGGATCGTGGCCATATAGTCCCCGGCCGCCGCACCCGTGGCGACGTTGTCGGAACCCATGTAGCTGGCGACTTTCACACCCGCGGCCGCCGCCGCCTTGAGATCGATCGGCAAGTCGATATTCATCACCGACTGCCCCTTCTTGACGACGGAGGAGAGCGGCTGCAGCAGATTGGTGGGGCTCACCGGATTGACGACGTAGCAGCCGTGTTCGCCGCTCGCATCGAGGGCGGCGAGCTGGCTCGCCTGGCCAGCGTCGTCGTTGAGAGATGTCGCGGCGACGGTCGTCAAGCCGACGCCGAACTCCTTGGATGCAGCCTCTGCGCCGCGCGCCATTGCGCCGAAGTACGTGTTGTCGAGCGGCTTCAGCACAAGGCCGATCTTCAAGCTATTCGCGGCGGCCGGCGTCGCGGCCATCGCAACGGCAACGAGCGTGCCGACGATCGACGCACCCAGAATTCGTCTCTTGGAGACATGCGCAATGTTGATCATGACACCATTTCCTCCCGTACACGTCCGCCTCTGACCGACATCGACGGACGCCCCAGCATCCGTTGACGCCGACATTGCGATGCGAAACCGATTGATTGGGCGAGCTGGCTGCGGGCCCGGATCACAATCGTGTTCGCCCATGGCACGACCGCGCTTTCAGGCGCGCCGCCAATCGCCGGATCGCGAAGCCCGCCTTGCAAGGGCATTGGGCCGGTCGCATCATGACGTGGCGCGCTCCGTCACCTGTTGCCTCTTGCAGCCTGGCGCAGGGTGACCGATCGAAACCGAAAAAAGGATATGGCTGATGTCCATCGTTGTCAATGCCGCGTTAGCGGCATTTTTCGCGATTTTCTTGACTGACGATGACCAGTGAGCGATTGTGTCGTCTATCGATGTCATCGAATTTTCCACCAGCTCCAAAAGGGTGTGGTCATTAGGGACATGGGCGCATGAGCCGAGCTCCTCAGAGGAGTGCCGGGCCGGTTTTGCTGGAGCGCGCCACGATGGAGGATGTCGCTGCGGCCGCTGGCGTAAGCCCGAAGACGGTGTCGCGGGTCATCAATCTCGAGCCCGGCGTTGCGGCTGCGACTGTCACGCGCGTGCACAACGCCATCGCTGAGCTTGGCTATCGTCGCAATGACCTCGCCAGGAACCTCCGCAAAGGAATCTCGCTGTCGAGTGTCGGACTGGTCATCGAGAGTCTTGCCAATCCGCTCAGCGCGGCCGCAGCTCAGGCGGTCGATGAAGTTGCGCGGCGAAACGGTCGCGAGATCCTGCTGACGAGTTCGGGCGGCGACCCGGCGCGCGAACGACAGCTCGTCTCCGATCTGCTCCGCCACGGAGTCGACGGCTTGTT
This sequence comes from Roseiarcus sp., assembly GCA_049513815.1. Classification (GTDB taxonomy): domain Bacteria; phylum Pseudomonadota; class Alphaproteobacteria; order Rhizobiales; family Beijerinckiaceae; genus Roseiarcus. The sequence continues at coordinate 18,672 of JBEKVR010000040.1, forward strand.
GATCGTGCCGACCGCGGACGACTACTTGTTTCTCGAGCCGGACATTCGTTTAGGCGTGCGAATTGTGTTCATGTATCAGGGCGCCGACACCATCGGCGCTGACGTTGTATCGATCGACAATGCCGGCGCATCGCGGCGGGCCGTCGAGCACCTCGTCGACTATGGTCACAAGCGGATTGCATTTATCCGCAGCCAAACCTCATTCGTCAGCGCAACCGGCCGATGCCAAGGCTATTTGGACGCGATGTCGGCCGCTGGCCTCCCTGTCGATGAGACGCTCCTGCGGACAGTGCCAGCGCGCGTAGAGTCGGCGCAGGCCGCTGTCCGTCGCCTCATGGCCGATATTGACCCGCCTTCCGCCATTCTGTCGGAAAACAGCTCTCTCTCCGTCGGAGCCGTGCGCGCGATCCGCGAGTCGTCGAGCCGGGCGGCTCTGGTGGGCATTGACGACTTTGAGCTGGCCGACCTCCTCGGAATTAGCGTCGTCGCTTGCGATCCCGGCGAAGTTGGCCGCATCGCGGCGGAACTGCTCTTCGCGCGTCTAGCCGGAGATTCCCGCCCGCCACAGCGTATTGACGTGGCGACAAGACTGCTGGCCCGCGGGTCTGGCGAGGTGCTCGCGGTTTAGAGCGACAAAATTCCCGGCTGAGATCGTGTCCCGGGACGTGGTTCTGCAGCGGCGGCGTGATTACCGAGCTCGGATCACGAGCTTGCAAAACGCGTGAGCAGCTTCGTTTGCGCGGCGCTCGGGGTCGCCCAGGTCAGGATACTTGCTCTTGGAATATTCGGCGCGTATTGCGCGCGTCGACGAAATCCGTGGTTCGGAAATTACAGCGTGGCGTCACGGAACCGCCTGTCTCACAGGCGATTGGGAATGACCCGAGTTGGCCGAGGAACGACGCCGCCTCGCGGGAGGCTGCGCGCGATGTCATACGGGTCTGAGATCGGAACCAATGATGACCAATCGTCTCAGTGCGTTGCATCGCCGATCGGCGTTCGGACCCCACGCCGAAAAGCAGTGGCGATCAGGGGGTGATCGAAGCGGGTCGAATCAGGCCGGGGACCGATGAACGAACGACCGCTATTGGAAGAGGCTGTTAAGTTCGTGAACGACCGACATGGCGAAGGTTTTCGGATGCCGCGAGGCGTACGAAAACCGCCCAAGCACGAACCCGCGGGCGTGCGGCGCGGATCTATGGGGATTTCGGGTTTTAGCCGAGCGCGATGATGCGGCCGCTGGGTATTTTGCGCTGCGACAGCAGCGCTTCCTCACCACCGCTCCGATGCCTGGCGCGAGAACGGAAATCGTCGATGGTCCATCCGCCAGGGAGACGTGGGAAAAGGCTTCGAGGTCGTTCGCGGCGGCTGTTGGCGACCTCGCCGCTGGCGAGCGCAACGCCTCTGATTTGTGGCGACGCCTGCGGTCACAAGGCTTCCGCGGCTCGGCTCGCGTCGTCTGCGAATGGGCGACACGACGGCGCAGGTCGGAGAAGGCCAATACCGAAAGTTTGCAACGCCTGCCCTCGGCACGGACGATCGCACGGCTGATGACCTCAAGCCGCGATGTGTTGCCCAAGGCCGAAACTGTCGTCATCGCGGCGATCGAAAACGGCGCCCCCGCGCTCGTCCAGGCGCGCGAGATTATCGACGCCTTTCACCGGATGCTTCGTCAGAAAGCAACGGCGGCTCTGACCCCTTGGATCGAGCAGGCGCGCGACAGTTTGGTCGCATCATTCGCCAACGGAGTCGCAAGGGATGAATCGGCGGTGCGCGCGGCCATTTCGTCCCTGTGGTCGAACGGCCAGACCGAGGGTCAGGTCACCAAACTCAAGCTCGTCAGACGCCAGATGTACGGGCGCGCAAAGATCGATCTTCTTCAGGCTCGCCTCATCGGCGCAGATTGAATCGGCCGTCATCAAATCTGCGTCAGACCCGTAAATCATCTCCTGAAGCGCAGGCCGATCGTCGTCGCGCGCCAACGCATCGGGTTCGGAGAAGACTTCGACAATCTCCCAACCCTCGCGTTCGCAACAGGCGCGGCACTGGACGGCCCGATCCGCCAGCGACAAATCGCGCTTGGTCTGGTGAGAGGCGGGCACGCGGACGTAGCTCGCGGCGCGAATCATTTGGCCTCACTGTCTGTCTCGCAGGATGGCCTCGATCTCGTCAGAAAGGAGGGCCCTTCAAAACGCAAGTTCCGCGCGCTCGCTTCATCAGAAGAAAACCGCGGGAGTCGCGGTGGCGATCAGCCGCGCGCGACGACGTTCTGGCGTCGGACGGCCCGCCTGATGTGCCGCGCTCTGGAGCGCTCAGTTTTGTTCAAGGCGCCGACGCCGCAGAATTCGTTGTGGCCCGCGGTCGCATCCGCGCCTTGACGCCGGCGATGCGACGGCACGGTCCCGGGCCGCTCAAAGCTTGGAGGAGCGCTTGTCGATTGAAGTATTCTAGATGTGCGTCAGAGCCCCGATTCGGCAAACGGCCACAGCGAAGGCGACGATGAAGTCGCGGCGCGCGCCCCCCCCCGTCGCGAGCGCGGCACGGGCCAGCTTCCCGTCGCGACGCTTCATCCGAGCCGTTCGCCTCCAGCAACGGAGCGCTGTCTCGACAAGCAAACCGTCGCCGGAAAGGATTCGTCTCTGGAAGAAGTGACTCTGGTTTGCGCTCGCCGTAAGCTTGAGTGAAAGCGAGGCGCGCGCTCGGGCGCTTTTCGAGCGTTGCTAGCGTTCGCCCAGGCGGCGCGAGGGAGGAGTTGCCATGAACGCAGACGAATTCGCTCTTCGCCGCGCGATCATCGAGGCCTGCTTGACGATGAACGCGCGCGGTTTCAATCAGGGCAAGTCGGGCAATGTCAGCGCGCGGTTCGGCGAGAACATTTTGATCACCCCGACCAGCCTGCCTTACGAACAGATGCAGCCCGAGGATCTGGCGCAGATGCCGATCAAGGGCGAATACGGGAGTTGGAGCGGGCCGTACGCGCCGTCGACGGAGTGGCGGTTCCACCTCGACATCGTGCGCGCCCGGCCCGACGTCGGCGCGGTCGTCCACACGCACAGCCTCTACGCGACGGCGCTGGGCATCTGCGGGCGAGAGATTCCGGCGATCCATTACATGATCGCGACATGCGGCGGACCAACGGTGCGACTTGCCCCGTACGCGACTTTCGGCACGAAAGAACTGTCCGACCACGCCCTGAAGGCGCTGGAAGGGCGCAACGCTTGTCTGCTCGCCAATCACGGCGCGATCGCCGTCGGTTCCGACCTTCGGCGCGCCCTCGCTTTGGCCGAGGAACTCGAGAATCTGGCGCGGCAATACTATCTGGCGCTTCAGCTCGGCGGCGCGCACATTCTGCCCGACGACGAAGTCGCGACGGTCAAGGAGCGCATGAAGAACTACGGGATCGCCCGCGCGACGCCCGCCGCGGTCGAATGAGCCTGCGACTCTTCGCCGTCGGCGCCTTCGGCGACCCCGACGATTGACATGCGTCAACGCAGCAAATTCGGCCATAGGCGATTGTGATCATGGCGGCTTGTCGCTCGCGTTGAAGGGCAACGAAGGTCGCGATGGGAAGGCCCAAGAAGATCCTCAACGACGAGCGGGACGTCGTGGATGAGGCGCTTGACGGCATGGTGCTGGCGAGCGACGGCCGGCTGATCAGACCAAGCGGTCTGAACGCGCTCCTGCGCGCGGACATTCCTTCCTCCAAAGTGGCGTTATTGATCGGTGGCGGCAGCGGCCACGAGCCGATGTTCACTTGCTTCGTCGGCGAGAATCTGGCGGACGGTTCGGTCGCGGGGCAGGTCTTCGCGGCGCCGTCGCCAGACGTCATTCTCGCGGCGACCAAGGCGATTCATCGAGGCCGCGGCGTATTGTACGTCTATGGAAATTACGCCGGCGACATCATGAACTTCAATATCGCCGCCGAGCTCGCCGCCGAGGACGGCATTGAGGCGCGCACGGTTCGGGTGTGGGACGACGTAGCCTCGGCGCCTCCCGATCGCGTCGAGGAGCGCCGCGGAATCGCCGGCGACTTCTACGTCGTCAAGATCGCTGGCGGCGCGGCCGCTCAGTGCGGCAGTCTGGACGAAGTCTGTCGGATCGCGGCGAAGGCGCGCGACAATACGCGGTCGATGGGGGTCGCGATTTCGGCCGGCTCCATTCCGGAAACTGGCGCGCGCACCTTCGAGCTCGGCGAGGACGAAATTGAAATCGGCATGGGCGCGCATGGCGAACCAGGAGTTTCGCGCCAAAAGCTCGCCACCGCCGATTCCGTCGCCGATCAGATGATGGCGGCGATCCTCGACGACCTGCCCTTCCGGGCTGGCGACGAAGTCGCGCTGCTGATCAACAATCTCGGCGCCACGACGATGATGGAGCTGCTTATCGTCAATCGGCGCGTGCGGCGCATCCTGGCCGACGCGGGCGTTCGCGCATACTGCACCGATATCGGCCGATTCCTAACTTGCCAAGAGATGGCGGGATTCTCGATCTCGCTGCTCCGGCTGGACGACGAGCTGAAGCACTATCTCGACCTGCCGATCCGCGTGCTCGGTTATTCGCGCGTTCAAGGAGACTGACGATGGCGCTGTCTGTACCGCCCGGATACCGCCCCCTCGACGCCAAGGGCCTGACCGACTATCTCGCCAATGTCGAGGACGTCAGAAAGCAGCTCGGCGGCAAGCCTGAGCAATGGCGCGTTCGCGAGGTCGGCGACGGCAATCTCAATCTTGTTTTCATCGTCGAAGGGTCGGCTGGCGGCGTATGCGTCAAACAGGCGTTGCCATATGTGCGGGCGGCTGGCGAATCCTGGCCGATGCCTTTGGAGCGCGCCTTTTTCGAAAGTTCGTATTACGCGACGGTCGCTCCTCACGTCGGCGGCCTCATTCCAAAAGTCTATCACTATTCGCCAACACTCTATTGCATCGTGATGGAGCTCTTGACGCCGCACGTCATTCAGCGCCGCGAGATGATCGCGGGCCGGCGCAACCCCAAGGCGGCGCGCGACGTCGCCGAATACATCGCGCGCGCCTGCTTCTTCACTTCCGATCTGGCGGGCCCTTTCGAGCACAAGATGGACCTGATGGCGACCTTCGCGAAGAATCAGCCGCCGGTCCGCATAACCATCGAGTTGATTTTCGCTGACCCTTACCGGACCAATCCGCGCAACCGATGGACGACGCCTCAGCTTGACGACATTTGCGCCGACTTCCATCGTGACGGCCCGCTTAAAGCGGCGGCCGCGCGTTTCGGCGACAAATTCCTTTCCGACGCTCAGGCGCTGATCCATGGCGATCTGCACACCGGTTCGGTCATGGTCACGCCCGACGACACTCGGGTCATCGACCCAGAGTTCGCGATGATGGGCCCGATCGGCTTCGATCTCGGCGCTTATATGGGGAACCTGCTGCTCAGCTGGTATTCGCAACCGGGTCATGCTTCCGTCGACGATGACCGCAAGGCGATACAGGAGTGGATACTGGAACAGGTGACCGTATTCTGGCGGACGTTCCACGATCTGTTCCTCGCGCTGTGGAAGGATAAAGCCAATGGCGACGCCTATCCTCCCACGATGTTTCCTGCGCTGAGCGATGTGCCGTTCATCGATGGCGTTCGCCGCGCCTATCTCGAGTCGTTGTTCTCTGACATGCTGGGCTTTGGCGCTTGCAAGATGATCCGGCGCATCCTTGGTTTCGCCCACAACATCGATTTCGAGTGGATCAAGGATCAGGACCGGCGCGCGGCGGCGGAAACGGGGGCCTTGCTCTTGGCCCGGACGCTGCTGACCCATCCCGACCAGTTCCGTTCGATCGCCGACGTCGTTGACGCGGTACCCTATTTCGCGCGGGCCCCCGGCGCCCCGGGATCGCCTGTGAGGCTGTAGGAGACTCGCGCGACGCAGAACGAACGACAACTCGGGAGAACAAACGTTCGAGGGCTTGATAGGCATCTAGACGTTGGAGAAGCCGGGCCGCCGCAGTAAAGCGCTATCCATGCTTCTCGTTGCAGAGGAGGAAGGCATGTCTACCCGATACAGGCCAAGCAACCAATCGCGTCGCGACTTCTTCGCGATGCTCGGCGCTTCTGCGGGAGCGGCGGCGCTCTTCAGTGGAATGGGGGTTACGCCAGCCATGGCGCAAGAGTTGGCGAAGGCGACCGGGCGCTCGGAAAAGCCTCTGAAGGCGGCGTTTTCCAACGCTGGGCTGCAGGCGACCTGGTGCGCCCAGGGCAAGGAGGCGGCGGAATTCTGGGGCAAGCTGTTCAACGTCGAAGTCACCTGGTTTGACGGCGCGTTGAGCGCGCCCCGGCAGCGCGCCGCGATCGACGACATGGCCTCGCAGAAGTGGGACTTCGTGGCCATGCAGGCCTTCGGCATCGGCACGCTGACCGAGCCGGTGCAGAAGATGATCGACGCCGGCATTCCGGTGATCGACATGGACACCCTGATCGCGCCGCTCGATCAGATCAATGTTCACGCCTTCCTCGCGCCGGACAATGAGTTCATGGGCGCGGCGGTGACTCAGGCGCTCGTCACCGCCGTCGGCGGCAAGGGCAAGATGGTGATGACGCAGGGCGCGCTCGGCCACACCGGCGCCCAGGGTCGGGCCAAGGGCTTCCACAGCGTATTGAAGAACTTCCCGGACATCGAAGTGGTCGACGAGCAGCCCGGCGACTGGGACGTCACCAAGGTCTCCCGAATTTGGGAAACCCTGCTGACCAAGTACCCGAAGATCGACGCGGCCTTCTTCCACAACGACGACATGGCGCTGGCCGCCTACAACGTGATGAAGCAACACAACCGCACCGATATCCTGATCGGCGGCGTCGACGGCATGCCGCCAGCGGTCCAAGCGGTGCTCGACGGCCGCATGTTCGCGACGGTGCGCAATCCGTCGTGCCGCATTCATGGCGGCGCGATCGTCGCCGGTGTGTCGGCGGTGGTCGGCGGCGAGAAGACCGGCCCGGGTGGCATTCCCAAGAACGTCGTCACCGACGGGCCGGTCATCACCAAGGGCAACGCGCCTGGCATCATGTGGATGGAAGGTCATTTCCTCATCTGATTGACCTCTAGCGTGACGAACGGCGCGCGCCGGTCGCCCCTGGCGCGCGCCGCTTTTCTTGACAGGCCGGTGGAAATGAACGGCGTCGCTCCGATCCTCGAGCTATCTGGAATCTCGAAATCCTTCGGTGGCGTCGCCGCCCTCAAGGACGTCGACTTCGCCCTTCGCTCGCACGAGATACATGGGCTTGTCGGCCAGAACGGCGCGGGCAAAAGCACGCTGATGAAGATCATCGCCGGCGTGCACGCCAGCTACGAGGGAACGACGCGCCTCGACGGCGCGGTGACGCGCTTCGCCTCGGCCCGGGACGCTCGGGCCGCGGGCGTCGGGATGGTCTACCAGGAACTCAGCATCGTGCCCGACCTGACGGTGGCGGAGAACGTTCTATTGGGCCAGCAGCCGACGGGACGCCTCGGCGCAGTGGATTGGCGTCGGATGTTTCGCGAGGCCGACGAGCACCTGCGCGGCCTCGGCATCCACATTAACCCGCGCGCGCGAATGGGCTCGTTGCCGATCGGATTGCAACAGCTCGTCGAGATCAGCCGCATACTGTTTTCCGGGGCGCGCATTATCATTCTCGATGAGCCGACCTCGGCTCTCTCCCCGCCCGAGGTTGAGCACCTGTTCGAGGTGCTTCGCCGGCTGCGCGATTCGGGCCGAAGCATCGTGTTCATTTCGCACTTTATTGACGACGTCCTGAAGGTCTCGGATGTCGTGACGGTCTTCCGCAATGGCCGAAATGTCTTCAGCCAAGCGACGGCGGGGCTCGACAAGCAGAAGGTCATCGAGCAGATGATCGGAACCGGCCACGGCGAGCTGGCCGAGAGCTACACCGGCGACATTGAGCTGAAGCACAGACCGAACCTGCCGGTCGTGCTCGAGACCGAGCGCCTGTCGTTGGGGCGCGCCTATCGCGACATCTCGCTGACGGCGCGGGCCGGCGAAGTTCTCGGCCTTTACGGCTTCATGGGGTGCGGCCAGATCGAGCTGGTGCGAACCTTGTTCGGCAAGCTGCGTCCCGAAAGCGGCGTCGTGCGCCTGGAAGGCCGCCCGGTGACGCTGCGCAGCACGTCGATGGCAGGCCGCGCCGGCGTCGCATTCGTGTCCGAAAGCCGCCGAAGCATGCTGTTTTATCATGAGCCGGTGTTCAAGAACGTCACGATCAGCGCCCTCGAGCGCATTTCGCGCTTCCTGCTTAAACCCACGAAGGAACGTGCGATCGCTGACAATCTTGTGCGGCGGCTCCATGTCGAACCGCCCTCCGTCGATCGCCTGTTGAGCACGCTGTCCGGCGGCAACCAGCAAAAGGTCGCCTTGGCCAAGTGGTTGACCTACCAGCCCAAGCTGTTGGTCTTGAGCGAACCGACGCGCGGCATGGACGTCGCCGCCAAGAGCGACGTGGTGAAGATCGTTCGCGCGCTGCGCGATCAGGGAATGGCGATCATCGTTGCGTCGACCGAACCGGAAACCATTCTCGCGCTCGCCGATCGCATCTTGGTGATCAAGAAGGGCGAAATCAGTCGCGAATTCGCCGCGGAGACGGTCAGCAAGGAACGTCTTCTCGGGGCCGCATGAATTGGGGATAGGGTAAATGGCTCAGAACACTGAGAACCCGGCTCATCCAGACAGCGCCCGCGGCGTCGCAGCCTTTCAGGCGTGGCTGCAGGACCAACTGAGAAACGTCGCTCCGTTCATCACCCTGCTTTGCTTGGTGATCTTCTTCGGCGTGGCGAGTCCGTCGTTCGCCACGTGGGCGAATCTGCACAACATTCTCAACCAGGTTTCGGTCACGGCGATCATGGCGACCGGGCTGACATTCGTGCTGCTCACCGGCGAGATCGATTTGAGTTTTGCCAACGTCGCTAACGCGGTGGGCATCATCGTCGCCTATTTCACCGTGCAGGACGCCAGCGTCAACATTGCCAACATCCCCTTGCCCGGCGCCGCGGCGATTTTCATTGCGATGCTGGGCGCGTTGGCTTTCGGCGCCGTCAACGCGTTCGGCATCACCCGAATCGGCATTCCGTCCTTCATCATGACGCTGGCGATGTTGGAGATTTCGGCCGGCGTGTGCGCCATTTTGGTGCGCGGGCAGATCGCCTACCGAGTCCCTTCGCTGATCGAGACGCTGGGATCAAGGAGTGTCGGCCCGGTTCCGTGGCTGGTGATCGTAGCGGCGGTGGTTCTCGCCATCGGCCACTTCGTGCTGACCTATACGCGGTTCGGCCGTTACGTCTACATGGTGGGCGGCAATCGCGAGGCCGCCGAGTATGCGGGCATCAACGTGCGCTGGATCCTTGCGGCAGTGATGATCATTTCGGCGGTATGCGCGGGACTGGCGGGAATGCTCGGCGTGGCGCATTTCGGCAGCGCACAGCAAGACGAATTCGTCGACTATCTGATCGACGCCATCGCGGCGGTTGTGGTGGGGGGCACCAGTCTGTTCGGCGGACAAGGGGGCGTCGGCAACACGATCGTCGGCCTCTTCGTCCTCGGCGTTCTCAACAACGGCCTCGACCACATCAATATCGACAGCTTCGTCAAGATTTTGATTCGCGGCGTGATCCTCCTCGCGGCGCTGATCATCAATGTCTATGCGCAACGTTTGCGGGCGCGCGGCCAGGCGGCGGCGTAACGACAAGTGCGCCACCGACTGCGGCGCAGGTGTGGCTCGATCCCGCTCCCTTGCGGATTGGGCGTAAGCAATCGCCGCTGAAGCGTTCCGACTGGGACGCGGGGACTATGAGGTTCGGCATTCGTCGGAGGATCCAATGAAGATCAACGGCCAACCAACCCGAACGATTCGTCCGGCGGCGGACGGCGTCGCGGTCGAGATCATCGATCAAACGCGCTTGCCGCATGCGCTGACCTGGGCGCGGTTGGAGACGCTTGAGGACGCTGCGGTCGCCATCAAGGACATGAAAGTTCGCGGCGCGCCGCTCATTGGCGCGGCGGCGGCCTACGGGGTGGCCTTGTCGCTGGCTTCCGACGCTTCGGACGGCCGGATCGACGCGACCTGCAAGACCCTGCTTGCGACGCGGCCAACGGCAGTGAATCTGCGCTGGGCGATCGAGGAGATGCGTCGCCTTTTGCTGCCGCTGCCGGTCGGCGAACGCCGCTCGGCGGCATGGAAGAGGGCCGCCGAGATCTGCGACGAGGACGTGGCGCTGAATTCTGCGATCGGCGATCACGGGTTCGCCATCGTCAAGGCGAAGTGGGAGAAACAGCGCGCGGCCGGGGCTCAGCGCGTCAATCTTCTCACCCATTGCAACGCTGGCTGGCTCGCCACCGTCGATTGGGGAACCGCCACCGCGGCGATCTACAAGGCTCATGACGCCGGCGTCCCTTTGCATGTTTGGGTCGACGAAACGCGGCCGCGCAATCAGGGCGCCTCGCTCACTGCGCGCGAGCTCAACTGGCACGGCGTGCCGCACACGGTGATCGCCGACAACGCGGGCGGGCACTTCATGCAGCACGGCCTAGTCGACATTTGCATCGTCGGCACCGATCGCACGACGGCGGCCGGCGACGTCGCCAACAAGATCGGCACCTACCTCAAGGCGCTAGCCGCTCGCGACAACGGCGTGCCGTTCTATGTCGCTCTGCCCGGTCCGACGATCGACTGGACCATCGCCGATGGACTTAAAGAAATACCGATCGAGGAGCGGTCGGCCGACGAAGTCACGTTCATTTCGGGGCAAACGGCCGACGGCCGCATCGAGTCGGTGCGGTTGACGCCGGAGGGCAGTCCGGCCGCCAATCCGGGGTTCGACGTCACGCCGGCGCGGCTGATCACCGGCTTGATCACCGAGCGCGGCGTCTGCCCCGCTTCGCGCGAAGGCTTGCTGTCGCTCTACCCCGAACGCCGTGCGCCAGCGACGCGGTGAGCCGTTGCAGACCGGGGTCGAGCGGCCCTCCTTGTCGCCGAGGACGGAGCGGCGAAGTCAGGACTTCGCCGCGTAATCGCGCATCGCGTCGAGGATGAGACTGACCGAGACCGCGCCGGGGTCGGGGTGGCCGAGTGAGCGTTCGCCCAGGGTCTTGGCCTTACCTGTCGTCGCCACCATGGCCTTGGTGCTTTCGACGCCCCGCTCGGCTGCTTGCGCGGCGGCGCTGGTCGCCGCGATGAGCCCGTCCGCTTCGGCGTTGCGGGCCGCCTCGGCGGCCGGCGCTAGCGCGTCGACCATCGTCTTCTGCCCCGGGCGCGCTCCGCCTCGTTTCTCGACGCCCTCCAGGCCCCGCTCCAGAAATGAGGCGAAAGCGCCGGCGTTGAATTCGCGCCCGCCGAACGCGGCCGCGCCAGAACGGAACAGGGTCCCGAACACCGCCCCGGCTGCTCCGCCGGCTTTGGACAGGACCGCGTCGCCGACCGACTTGAACATCGCCTCGACACTCTGCGAGCTCTCGGCTTTCAGCCGCTCAAGCGCCGCCGCGAAGCCCCGCCGCATGGCGACGCCATGATCGCCGTCGCCGATCGCCTGATCGGCCGCGGTGAGAACGTCCACGCTGTCGATCACGCGAGCGCAGACCGCTTCGAGCAGTTCGCGCGCCGCCGCCGGCGTCAGCGCTTTTCCGGCAATGACTTCAGACATTGACGAATCCGAAACCATTGGCGGGCAGACCGAGATAGTGCTTGAGCTCGTCGTCGAGGCGCAGCAGCGTGATCGAAAACCCAGCCATTTCCTGCACCGTAAGCCATGTGCCGAGGTCGGTTCGGTAGACTTTGATCTTGGCGTCGCTCAATATCTGCCGCACGCGCCGGTTGACGATGAGCAGCTCCATCATCGTCGTGGCGCCGAGATTGTTGATCAGCAGTGCGACTTCGTCGCCAGCCCGGAAGGGCAGGTCGTCGAGGATCGCCGCCATCATCCGATCGGCGACACGGTCGGCCGTCATCAGCTTCTCGCGCGCGACGCCGGGCTCGCCGTGGCCGCCCATGCCAATCTCGATCTCGTCGTCGGCAAGCTCGAAGGTGCGCTCGCCGGTTTCAGGAATCGAACCAGCGGAGACCGCGACCGCCATGGTGCGCACGTTGTCGCGCGCCTTCGCGGCGATGCGGTAAGCCTCGTCGAGGCTGCCATATTCGGCCGCCGCGCCGCCCGCGATCTTGATCACATAGATGTCGCCGGCGATGCCGCGCCGCTCCTCGGCGCGCTCGCGCGGCGCCGAGGCGACGTCATCCTTCACGCGCAACGTCCGCATCTCGATGCCTTCGTCGCGGGCGAGCTCCGCCGCCATGTCGAAATTCATGTTGTCGCCGGCGTAGTTGCCGTGCATGCACAGCACGCCTCGGCCGCGATGAATCGCCTTCACCGTGGCCAGCGTCACATCCGGCGACGGCGCCGCGAAGACCTCGCCGCACGAAGCGCCGTCGGCCAGGTTCTTGCCGACGAAGCCGGAGAACAACGGTTCATGCCCGCTGCCGCCGCCAATCAGGAAGGCGACTTTTCCTTCGGGGATGTCCGTCCGCACGATGCCGGTGGAGCCTGGAACGCGCATGAGCCGCCCATGGCTCGCCAGGATCAAGCCTTCTTGGGATTCCTCGACCGCTTTGCTGGGGTCGTTGAGGATCTTTTTCGGTCTGGCCATGACGGCCTCCCCGATTGCCCCTGAACCAACGTTCTCGACGACAATACGACGGTCGTAGCACAGCTCGACCATGATCTGGATCAACCGGCCTCGCTTAAACGAAGCCAGCGCGGGACCCGGGCGACGGCGACCACGGACGCCCGTCCGCGCGAGCTCGAGTCCGCGGCCGCCGGCGACGATCGCCGGCGAGGCGCGTCGATGCGGCGTCACTGACGTTCTCCACATAGAGGTCGACGTCGCGCCGGCCGAGATCGAGGCTGAGGCGCGCAACATCGAGGCGCTCGTGGCGTTGCCGGAAACGCTGCTGCGCGGCGTCGTCAGTTCTTGCCGGCCGGAGGAGGCCGGCTTTGCCGAAAGTGGCTCTCGGAAGACAAGACGAAGGGAAATCAGATTTTGATCGCCGACGGATGGGCCACGCCCATCCCCGACGGTCCAGCTCTCCTTGCTTTTCTCGACCGCATTGCCCGAGGCGACCGCACACCAGAAGGTCCGGCCCGGGAGGAACCGCCCGCTCAGGGATCCCTGGCATTTTGAAATGATCATCTTCGATTTCGATCAGACACTTGTCGATACGTCGTCTTGAGCAGTGCGGGCATTCCCTCAGAAAGAGCGTGAGCTCCGCCGACGAACGCCGCCGCGTCCTTTGCCTTGAACCGATTGAATCGCGCGGTCCAAGGGTCCGCCCCGTCGTCCGTTATCCGGTAGCCGATCGTATATGCGCCGTCCAATTCGGCGCCGCCGTCAAGATTTGCAAAGTGCTTCCACTCTCCGCACGCGGTCCACCCAGGCATTGTTTCCCCCGAAGACTGCTGCGCCCAACTCTCGACCACGAACGAAGCGACGCATGCAACTAACGATTGTGGGTCAACAATGTTTCGCGCAGAAGTAGGTTACATTCAAGGGGGCGAGGGCAGCCTTGCCGACGCTGTAACGTTACTGAGACGATGAGATCGCCCCGTATGCCATGACTGTCGATGCGGAAGATGACACGGTGCAGCGCTTCATTGGGCGCGCGGGGATTCTACCGTTTTGGATTCGGCCGATGAAGCAATTTCGACCCAGGTCGGACATCGCGGCGATGCTAACAGTCGAAATTGGCCACTAGCCCTTCCTATTCATGACGAGGTTCGGTTTGGCGCTTGGGCGGCTTTGGGGGACTTCGGGCGCACGGGTTCGTTCGGGTTTTTCACGGTGTGACGACCGATACTTTTGCGAACGCGTTGGAGGGATGAC
>JBEKVR010000041.1:0-32226 GCA_049513815.1 Roseiarcus sp.
CAGGTTGCGCTCGGCCTCTAGCTCGGCCTTTGCGCGCGGCGCCGAAGTCTTGTCTTCCGGCTCGACTGCTTGGATGGCCGGGTCAAGCCCGGCCATGACGCCGCAGGCGGGGCCAGGAAAGTCGCCCTCAACTCGCGTCCGCGGCCCTTATAGACGGACGCGGGCGGCGCGCAACCCTTTAGGGTCCGCCTTTCGGCCACAGCAGGCGGCGCGCGACGACAACGATCCACAGCGCGATCAACCCGCCGAGCAGCACGTCCGACAGAAAATGGCCGCCGAACGCCAGCCGCAACACGCTCGCGGCGGCGCCGAAAACGAGCGCGCCCGCCACCGCCGGCGCGCGCCACGGCGGCGGCGCGACGAGCGCCGGCGCGACCATCCAGAAGCCCGAGGCCGCCTCGCCGGAAACGAACGAGCAGTTGATCTTGCAGGCGCCGTCGAAGCGATACCAGGGACGGAATTCGTCGGTCCCGCCGAACGCGACGACATGAGTGGGGCGCGGGCGGTGCGCATGGTCCTTGAGACCGAGGTTGACGATCAGTCCGGGACCGATCGCCAGCGTCGCGATCAGAAAGATCACGCCAAGCCCGGTCGGCCCCCAGATGACCGCGACGCCGGCGCGGCGCAGCGCATAAAGCGCGACATAGGCTGCGAGAACGACGAACGGCGCGACGCGGAAAACGTCGCGCCCGAACCGCTCCAGCCCGTCCTGGCCGGCGAAGCCGCCGCGGTCATAGAAGACGTGCGCGACCGAAAGATCGACGCCCGGCCACAGCGCGAAGACGGCGAGCGTCAGCGCGATCAGCGCCGTGACGACGAGGATCCAGCGCATCGGCGTTCACACGACCTTGTAGACTTGGCCGGTCTGCCGACCTTCGACGCTGCGGCTGAAGGCGCGCGCCGCGCGCGCCACCGGCACCGGTTCGAAACCGCGGAAGAACGGCCCATAGGCGCCCATCGATTCCGCAAACACCGTCGGGCTGACGGCGTTGATGCGGACGCCGCGCGGCATTTCGATCGCCGCCGCGATGACGAAACTCTCCAGCGCGCCGTTGACCATGCTGGCCGACGAGCCGGCGACGATCGGCGCGTCGGCGAGCACGCCGGCGATCAGCGTGATCGAACCGCCGTCGCGCAGCCGATCGCGCGCCGCCAGCGCCAAGTTGACTTGGCCCATCAGCTTGTTGGCGAGGCCGAGGCCGTAGGGCGATTGCGCCAGCGGCGCGGGCGCGATCGTCGCGAGCGGGGCGAAATTGACGCTGCCGGCGGCGCAGACGACGGCGTCGAGCGGCCCGGCCGCCTCGATGCCGGCGACGATGCTGGCGGGGTCGGCGATGTCGATGCGGATCGCGCCCGACTTCGAGCCGGCGGCGACGATGTCGTGGCGCTCGCCGAGTTCGGCGACGACCGCCCGCCCGAGCTCGCCGCTGGCGCCGATGACGAGAATGCGCAAGCGCGGCGCGTCGGACATGCCTATGCTCCCCCTGATCGAACGAAGGCGGCGAACCTAACCGAACCCCTTGCGCCGAGAAAGCGAAAATCCCTCACCCGCCGCCGCCGCTCACCAGTCGATGGCGACGACGCCGGCGAAATAGGGGTGGAGCATGGCGAGCGCCGCCCACAGGACCGTGCCGACGGCGACGTCGATCGCGTCGGTCCGGGTGAAGGCGGCCGCAGGCGCCGCGCCATGGTCGCCGCGCAACTCCAGCGCGACGCGCGCGTAGATCGACCAGACGAAGAACGCGCCGAACAGCAGCATGCCGCCCGCGTCGCCATTCGACGCGAGATGGGCGAGCGACCACAGCGTCACCGAGGCGAGCAGCGGATGACGTAGCCAGCCGCGGATCCTGCCCGGCGCCTTGGTGAACACGCAGGCGAGCGAAACCAGGGCGAACCACATCAGCGTCCAAGTGACGTCGCGGGCGTGCTCGGGCGGGGCCCAGATTTGGTCCCAGGCATAGGCGCGGTAGCGGATGAAGCCCCAGACGATCAGCGCCAGGCCGAGCGCGGCGAGCAGCGAGTGGAGACCCCGGTACGGGTCGGCGCCGATCCGCTCGACCACGCGCCCGCGGGGGCCGCGCAAGCTGGCGAAAACGTGAACGCCGAGCATCAGAACGAGACCGAGCGCGAGCACGAACATGCGGATTCCTCCTGGCGACGGCTGGCGCAACGGCATAGCGCGAACCGAGCCAAATCGCCACGGGCGCTGCGTCGCATTGCCTCGCGCCTCCGCCGCGCTTAGAACGGGCGCCTCGTAACGTCACAGATGGCCTGAAGGAGCGCCCATGTTGCGGTTGGATGGAAAATTGGCGCGTATCCGCTCAGGCGCTTATTCACGCAACAACTTCGTCCTCGCCGCCGCGCTGGATTCCGAAATGGGGCCCGGCCTGCCCGGCGTGGGCCGAGCGCCGGCAAGCGATGCCGCGCCCGCGGGATGGCGGACCCGCGAGGCGTTCATCGATGGCGTCGAGGCGGTGATCAAGCAGGACGTCGTCGACATCATGCTGGTCTCGGTCTCCAACCTCGAGCGGCTGACGGCGCGCGACGCCTTCGCCGGCACGGGCGTGAAGCCGGCGATCCGCGCCAACGACGCGACCGACGTTTGGGTTGTGCGCGGTTCGCCTTACGCGACGAAGCCGTCGCGGCCGTTCCGCACCGCCTCGCTGTCGCGGGTGCGTTCGGGCGGGGCGACGCCCCATCCCAACGCCAAGATCGCGCTCACCGATCTCGGCCTCTATTCGGTCACCTTCAGCGGCGATCTCGACGCCGATCTCGCCTCCCTCGAGGCCTTCACCGCTTTTCGCGCCGACGCGGCGGCGAACGACTTCCGCTATTTCCTCGAAGTGTTCAATCCCAACGCCGGGCTGATCCCGCCCGACGTCATGCCGTATTTCGTCAACGACTCGATCGTGCGCTGCCTCGCCGGCCTGACCGAGGCCGAACGGCCGCGCTTCCTCAAGATCGTCTACAACGGGCCGCGCGCGCTCGACGAACTCGTCTCGTTCGACCCGAGCCTGGTCGTCGGCGTGCTCGGCGGCGGCGCCGGCACCACCCGCGACTGCTTCGAGCTGATCTTTCAGGCTGAAAAGTATGGCGCGCGCGTCGCGCTGTTCGGCCGCAAGATCAACCTCGCCGAATCGCCGCTCGACATGGTCAAGTTCATGCGCGCGGTCGCCGACGGCGCGCTCAAGCCGCTCGAGGCGGTCAAGGCCTATCACGAAGCGCTGCGCAGCCAGGGCGTCACGCCGGCGCGCGACTTCGCCGCCGACAGCGAAATCACCGAGGCCATGCTCAAGCTGGGGTAGGGCAGGCCGATGGGCGCACGGAAGGGTGTCGTCACTGCGGGAACGTGGTGCGTCGACTACAACAAGTCGATCGCCGACTGGCCGACCGAGGATACAACCAATGAAGTTCTGGCGGTTGACCGCCAGGGCGGCGGCTCGGGCTGCAACATGGCGCTCGACCTCAAGCGGCTCGATCCCGCTCTGCCGGTCGAAACGATGGGGGTCGTGGGCGACGACGACGAGGCGCGCTTCCTGTTCGCCCAATGCGACGCCGCCGGCGTCGAGCGCTCGGGACTGTTGAGCCTGTCGGGCGGGGCGACGATGACCGTCGACGCCTTCAATGTGAAGTCGAGCGGTCGCCGCACCCATTTCTACCACCAGGGCGTCTCGTCGGAGATGTGCCCCGACCATTTCGATTTCTCGCACTGCCGCGCCAAGTTCCTCCATCTCGGCCTGCCCGGCGGGCATGAACGGATGGATGCGCCCTGGGGCGGCGAGGCCAATGGTTGGGCGGTGACGCTGGCGGCGGCGCGGCGCGAGGGGATCACGACCAACCTCGAACTGATGACCACCAGCCGCGAGCGCGTCGCCGAGCTGGCGCGTCCGTGTCTGCCGCATCTCGACCTGCTGATCGTCAACGACTTCGAGATCGGCGCCGTCGCCGGGCTCGAGACCCGCCGCGACGGCAGGGCCGACCCGCCGGCGATTCGCGCCGCGCTGGCCGCGGCGCTGTCGCTGGGGGCGATGCGCCTCGCCGTCGTCCATTTTCCCGAAGGCGCGATCGCTCTGACGCGCGACGGCGCCGGCTTCGCCGTCGGCTCGGTCGCCGTGCCGCGGGCGGCGATCGCCGGCGTCAACGGCGCGGGCGACGCTTTCGCCGCCGGTCTGCTCTACGGATTGCACCAGGAACGCGCGATCGAAGACGCGTTGCGGCTTGGCCACGCCTGCGCCGCCGCGTCGATGCGCGCGGTCTCGACCACCGCCGGCGTCGGCACGGTCGCCGAATGCCTGGCGCTCGCCGATCAGTGGGGCTGGCGTCCGCCGCCGACCTGAGCGCGAAACGCAACATCAAAGGGAGGTCGCTATGGAGCTCGGCTTGAAGGGCAAGGTCGCCGTCGTCACTGGCGGCAGCGTCGGCATCGGTCTTGCGGTCGCCAACGGTCTGGCGGCGGAGGGCGTCGCGATCGTCATCGCCGCGCGCGGCGAAGAGCGCGTGCGCGCCGAAGCCGCCAATATCGCCGAACGCCATGGCGTCAAGGCGCTTGGCGTCGCCTGCGACGTCGCGACCCGCGCCGGGACCGACCGCCTGATCGCCGAGACCGAGCGCGCGTTCGGCGGCGCCGACATCCTGATCAACAACGCCGGCACCGGATCGAACGAAACCGTCATGGACGCCCCCGACGAGAAGTGGCAGGCCTATTGGGACCTGCACGTGATGGCGGCGGTTCGCCTCGCCCGCGGCATAGCGCCGCTGATGAAGAAGCGCGGCGGCGGCGTCATCCTTCACACCGCCTCGATCTGCGCCGCCCAGCCGCTGTGGTACGAGCCGATCTACAACGTCACCAAAGCGGCGCTGATGATGTTCTCGAAGACGCTGTCGACCGAGCTGATTGGCGACAACATCCGCGTCAACACCGTCAATCCGGGGCTGATCCTGACGCCCGACTGGATCAAGACGGCGAAACAGCTCACCGCCGACAAGGGCGGCGACTGGCAGGCCTATCTCGACAGCGTCGCCAACGAGCACGCGCCGATCAAGCGCTTCGCCAGCCCCGAGGAACTGGCGAATTTCTATGTGTTCCTCTGTTCGGACCGCGCCAGCTACAGCGTCGGCTCGAGCTACTTCGTCGACGGCGGGATGTTGAAGACGGTTTGACGCTGCGGCGGCGCGCCGCGTAGAAGGCGCGGCGTCGTCTGCTGAAGGTCTGATCGTCTTGGCGCCCATTTCCTATCGCGTTGTGTTCGTGCGCCATGGCGAGACCGACTACAACGCCCAGGGCCGACTGCAGGGCCAGCGCGACATTCCGCTCAACGCCCGCGGCCGCGCCCAGGCGTCGGCGATCGGCCGCGCGCTGGCCAAGGCGATGCCCGACGCGATCGCCGCGCTCGAGGCGGCGGAGGCGTTCATCGCCTCGCCGCTGCTCCGCACCCGCCAGACGATGGAGCTGGCGCGCGCCGCGCTCGGCCTCGAGTCCCAGCGCTACGCGCTCGAACCGGCGCTGAAGGAACTGACCTTCGGCGAATGGGAGGGCCTGACCTGGCCGCAGGTCGCCAAGCGCGACCCCGCCGGCGCGCGGGCGCGCGAAACCGACAAATGGAATTTCGCCCCGCCCGACGGCGAGAGCTACGCGATGCTCGCCACGCGGCTGCAGCCGTGGCTCGAATCGCGCACCGCCGATTGCTTCGTCGTCTCGCACGGCGGCGTCGCCCGCGCGCTGATGAGCCTGATCGCCGGCGTCAGCCCCTCGGCGGCCGAAAACGCCGACATCTGGCAAGGCCGCGCCATCCTGTTCGAGGGCGGCGGCCTGCGCTGGATCGGGTAGGGCGCGGCGCGCTATCCGTCGCGTCCGGCCATGACGGGGCTTGTCCGGGCTGCTCATGCCGCGCCGGCGCCGCCGCGGCGGTCGCCAGCCGCCGGTCATGGGTGCGGCCGTGACGCGCTTGCGACATCGTCGCGAAGGTCTTAAGCGACTCTCGCCCCGTTCCGGTTCGTTCCCGGTGCGCCGCTGGATGTCTCGCGTCGTCGTTGTCTCCCATGACTGCTGCCATATCCCGCTGGCTGCGGAAGATTCTGCCGTTCTTTCTGGTGCGTTTCGCCCTGCGGCTGTTCTTCCGCGCGGAGATTCGCGGAATCGAGAATCTCGCCGCCGCCGGGCCGCGCGTTCTCGTCGTCGCCAATCACGTGTCCTCGCTCGACGCCGTCGTGCTGTCGGCCTTGCTGCCCGGCCGAATGCTCTTCGCGACGCACGCGGAGATCACGCAGCGGTGGTGGCTGAAGCCGTATTGGCGCATCGGCGACGATTGTTCGCTGGATCAAGCTCATCCGATGACGGCGAAGACGATGGTCGACGCCCTCAAACGCGGGCGCCCGTGCATGATCTTCCCGGAGGGACGCCCGACGACCACCGGCGCCTTGATGAAGATTTACGAGAGCCCCGGCATGATCGCCGACAAGGCGGACGCGATGATCCTGCCGATCCGCATCGAGGGGCTCGAGTACTCGTATTTCTCGATGTTGAGCGGCGTCGTGCGGCGGCGACTGTTGCCGAAAGTGACGTTGACCGTCCTGCCGCCGAAGAAGCTTTGTCTTCCCAAGCAGATCAAGGGCCACAAGCGGCGCGTCGCCGCCGGCACGCAACTCTACGACATCATGGAGCGCCTGCCGGTCGACGGGGTCGATTACAAAACGATCCTTCATCATGTGCTGGCGACGCGGCCCATCCGCGGCGGCCGCGGCGATTGTCTTGAAGACGCCGACCGGCGACCGCTGACGCACGACGCCTTCGTTCGCGCCTTTTTCGCGTTGTCCCAGCCGTTGAAGGAACGGCTCGACAAGCAAGAAAAGGTCGTCGGCGTGATGATGCTGAATGGCCTCGCCAACGCGGTCACGATCTTGGCCATTCAGGCGCTCGGCCTGACCGTCGCCATGATCAACTTCACGTCTGGTCCGGAAAACTGCGCCAAGGCCTGCGCCACGGCGGCGATCAAGACCGTCGTCACTTTGAAGGCCTTCGTCGCCGAGGGCGCTTTGGCGCAGATTGCCGAGACCTTGCAGGCCAATGGCGTATCGGTCGTCTATTACGAGGATCTGGTCGCCGCGGAGACTTGGGTCGTCAAGATCGCCGCATTGGTGAAAAGCCGGACGCCGCCGAGCTGGCTCGTCGAGCGTCTGGGGCGCAAGGCCGACGATCCCGCCCTCATTCTTTTCACCTCCGGCACTGAAGGGGCGCCCAAGGGCGTGGCGCTCAGCCACCGCAATATTGTCGCCAACGCTTTCCAGTTCGGCGCGCGCATCGGCTTCGCCGCGCGCGACAAGGTCTTCGCCTGTCTGCCGATGTTCCATTCGTTTGGAATCACGCTCGGCTTCTTCATGCCGCTGGTCTACGGGGCGCGGGCGTTCTTGTATTTCTCCCCGCTGCGCTATCGCGAAATTCCCGAACTGATTTACGACACCTGCGCGACGCTGCTTCTGGGCACCGACACGTTTCTCGCCAACTATGCGCGCACGGCCCATCCGCACGACTTGTATTTCCTGCGCTTCGCCATCGGCGGCGCCGAGAAGATCAAGCCCGAGACGCGCCAGATGTGGAGCGAGAAATTCGGCGTCAGGCTGTTCGAGGGGTATGGCACGACCGAGGCGTCGCCGGTCATCTCGGCGAACGCGCCGATGTATTACAAGGCGGGAAGCGTCGGCTGCGTCGTCCCCGCCATGCAGGTCCGATTGGATCCGGTCGAAGGCGTCAAGGACGGCGCCGAGCTGGTCGTCAAAGGCCCGAACGTCATGCTTGGCTATATCCGTCATACGGCGCCCGGCGTGATCCAACCGGTGAAGGATGGTTGGTACAAGACCGGCGACATTGTCTCGATCGACGAGCGCGGGTTCGTCACGATTCTCGGACGCGCCAAGCGTTTCGCCAAGATCGCCGGCGAGATGGTTTCGCTGGCCGCGGTCGAGGCCGCCGTCGCCGCCCGCTGGCCCGATTCGCGCCATACGGCCGTGGGAGCGCCGGACGCCCGCAAAGGCGAGGTCGTCGTTCTGCTGACGGAATCCGACGAGGTCGACGCCGGCGTGTTGCCGGATCACTTCCGCTTGCACGGGCTGACGGAACTGTCGTTGCCGCGCAAAATCATCCGCGTGGCGCAGATTCCGCTGCTGGGGTCAGGGAAAGTCGACTTTGCTCGCGTCCGCGAACTCGCGCTCCAACAAGGCGGCGACGAAAGCGGCGACGTCGTCGACGAAATCGCCGCAGACTGACGAACGCGGGCGCCGCGGCGCAGCCGTCAAGGCCCGCGGCGGTGACGCGGGTTGGCGGCGAGCTTCCCTTCGGCCCCTTTCGGGGGAAGGCGCCACGCGTAGCGTGACGGATGAGGGGGCGCGCCGTCAGGCGCGTTGCTGCGAGATTACAGAGGGGGCGCGCCGGCTCTCACTGTCGTCGTCCCCTCTCATCGTCATGGCCGGGACAAGCCCGGCCATGACGTCGTGAAGTCGCCAGCGGTTTCTCCAGAGCGCCGCCGCCGAGGTCTCGCACGGCTCGTTTTCCTCGACCCGCCAATGCAGCGTCACACACGCCGTCGTCACGGCGGCGCGCTTCCGGTCGCCGTTCAGGCATGCCACAACCGCTGGGCGGAAAAAGTCCGCGGCGGGCGCGCCCATGCCGGAATCGGTGAAGGTCTTTCTCTCGACGGTGTCCGACGAGTTCCGCGCCTATCGCGATCAGCTCCGCGCCGACCTCACGCGGCCCGACGTCGAAGTGAAGGTGCAGGAGGACTTTGTCGACCTCGGCGGCGACACGCTCGACAAACTCGACGTCTATATCGCGCATTGCGACTGCGTCGTGCATCTCGTCGGCGACATGACCGGCTCTGCGCCGCTCAAGCGCGACGTCGAGTCGTTGCTGGCGAAATGTCCCGATCTCGTCGTTGACTTGTCGCCGCTCGGCGAGGCGCTGCGCGACGGCGTCGACGTCTCCTACACACAGTGGGAGGCGTGGCTCGCGCTCTATCATCGCAAACCGCTGTTGATCGCCAAGGCCGCCGACACGGCCGTGCGGGGACCAACCTATGCGCCGACGGACACTTCGCGCGCCGCGCAGGCCGAGCATCTGGCGCGGTTGAAGGCGCTCAAGCGCTATCCCGGCTGCACCTTCGCCAGCCCAGACAATCTCGCCAATCAAATCGCCTACAGCGTCATTCTTGATCTCTTGGCGAAAGCACGCGCCGAACGAACGCCGCGTCGCCCGAAAAATCTCCCCTTCGCCTCGCTCGGCTCCCTCTTCAAGGGCCGCGAGCAAGACCTTGATACGCTGCACCAAGCCCTGACGGCCGACTCGGGCAGGGCGACGGCGATCGTCGGGCGGGCGCTGCATGGGCTGGGCGGGATCGGCAAGACGCGGCTGGCGGTCGAATACGCGTTGCGGCATGAGAGCGAGCATTCGGCGCTGCTGTTCGTGCGCGCCGACACGCCGGCCGCGCTCGACACGAGCCTCGCCGCGCTCGCCGGGTCGGACATTCTCGATCTGCCGGAAAAGGACGCGCGCGAGGACGCGGCGAAGATCGCCGCCGCGCTCGGCTGGCTCGCAGCCCATCCCGGCTGGCTGATGATCGTCGACAACGTCGACGACCAGGACGCCGTCGCCGCCGTCGACAAGCTGCTGGCGCGCCTCAGCGGCGGCAAGGTTGTCGTCACCGGCCGCGCCGGCAATTTTCCCGCTTCGTTGCGCAAGCTCGAACTTGGCGTGCTCGACGAGGCGGCCTCGGTCGCCTTCCTGATGGAGCGCACCGACGCGGACCGCGCGCACTCGTCCGACGACGCAAAGCTGGCGCAAGAGCTCGCCGGCGAGCTCGGCGGCCTCGCCCTCGGGCTCGAACAGGCGGGCGCCTATATCGCCACCGAGCGCATCGGTTTCGCGCGCTATCTCAGGCTTTGGCGCGACAAGCGCGCGACCGTGCTCGACTGGTTCGACAAGACGCTGATGAGCTACGACCACGATGCGGGCCTCGCCGCGACCTGGGCGACGTCGGTCGACCGCCTGACGCCGGACGCCCGCCGCCTGCTCGAACGCCTCGCCTTCCTCGCGCCGGAGCCGGTTCCAATCAGTCTGCTCGAAGCGGTGCCGACAACAGCACCAGAAGCCTCTTTCTGGAGGAATCTGCTCGACAGATTTCTTTCATCCCTAAGAAGCGAGCCCGCTGGTTTGACCAGGAGCGCGCTCGCCGATCTCTTCGCCTATTCGCTCGTTTCGCGCGCGTCGGTCGAGACCGGCAAGACGGCGCAGGACGGTTTCGCCGTGCATCGGCTGGTGCAGGATTTTGCGCGACGGGCGATGACGGAAGAACGGCGCGGTGAGGCGTTGCGAGAGGCGCTAGTCTGGGTAGAATCGACGTTTGTCGGTGATGGGCAAGATGTCCGAAATTGGCCAGTCCTCGAGCCGCTCGCGCCGCACGCGCTCGCGGTCGCGAGGCAGGCGGATTCGGCGCAAATCGCCGAACCGACTGCGCGGCTTTTCAGTCGTCTCGCAGTGCTGTTCCAAGTGAAGGCACGATACACTGAAGCCGAGTCGCTCTGCCGGCGTGCGCTGTCGATAGTCGAAGTGAGCTTCGGGTCTAATCATCCGGAAGCGGCGACGGACATAAACAATCTCGCGACCCTGCTGCGCGCGACTAATCGCTTCGATGAGGCCGAGTCGCTTTTTCGCCGCGCGCTGGCGATCGACGAGGCGAGCTATGGGCCCGATCATCCCAAGCTGGCGATCGGCCTCAACAACCTCGCGGGTTTGCTCGAGGACACAAACTGCCTCGGCGAGGCCGAGTTGCTTTTTCGCCGTGCGCTGGCGATCAACGAGGCTCGCCTGGCAACGGATCATCCGATCGTGGCAACTGTCCTCAATAATCTCGCGTTGGTGCTCTGCGACATGCACCGGCTTGATGAGGCCGAGCCGCTTTATCGCCGCGCACTTGCGATCGACGAGGCGAGCTTGGGGCCGGATCATCCCGATGTAGCGAGAGATCTCAATAATCTCGCGGGTTTGCTCCAAGACACGAGTCGTCTCGGCAAGGCCGAGCCGCTTTATCGGCGCGCGTTGGCGATAGTTGAGGCGAGCTATGGCCCGGATCATCCGAACGTGGCTACAGCCCTCGACAATCTCGCGGGCTTGCTCCGCAATACGGACCGCCTTGGCGAGGCCGAGCCGCTTTATCGCCGCGCGCTGACGATCGACGAGGCGACCTTCGGCCCTGATCATTCGAGGGTGGCGAAAGACCTCAACAATCTCGCGGGTTTGCTCCAGGACGCAGACCTTCTCAGTGAGGCTGAGCCGCTTTTTCGCCGCGCGCTATTGATCCAGGAGGCGCGCTTGGGATCGGATCATCCGGTCGTAGCGACAACGCTCAACAATCTCGCACTGTTGCTCCGCGCAACACAACGGCTGGACGAGGCCGAGCGGTTAATGCGACGCGCACTGGCGATCGATGAGGTTGGCCTGGGACCTGATCATCCCAACGTCGCATACAGCCTCAACAATCTTGCGGCGCTGCTCCAGAGCACGAACCGCTTCGGCGAGGCCGAGCCGCTTTATCGACGCGCACTGGTGATCGACGAAGCGACCTATGGGCCGGATCATTCCAACGTAGCGACGGGCCTCAACAATCTCGCGGAATTGCTTCGCGCGACGAACCGCCACGGCGAGGCCGAGCCGCTTTTTCGCCGTGCTCTGGCGATCGCTGAGGCGAGCTTAGGGGCAGATCATCCTGACGTGGCGAGAGACCTCAATAATCTTGCAGCGCTGCTCCGCGATACGAACCGCCTCGGTGAGGCCGAGCCGCTTTTTCGCCGCGCGCTAGCAATTTTCGAGGTGAGTTACGGACCCGATCATCCGTGGACGGCGGCGGCGCGTGCGAACCTCTCCGTGCTCGGAGCCTCGCGGGGGTGAGGCAGGTCAGCGGCGGGCACCATCCTACATCGCGTTCACGCATCCGCCGGTCACATCGGCCCGTCGTCGTCAAGCCGCTCACGCGGCTGCTCCGCTCTGCTTCTCCCCCTTCGGGGCGCCAGCGCCGGTCCGATTCGGCGCTTTTGCCTCCATGATCTTTGGTGAGACGAGCCGGCCCGCAGGCCGGCTTCGCTCACCAAAGACCATGGAAGCCAACGGCCTGAGCCGCGCGCAGGGGTCAAGGCTCGCGAAGCGACCGCGGAGCGGCTTGGCCTTGAGGCCGAGCACGGATCAGGCAGCCGGGATCGAGCGCGGCGCCGCGCCCGACAATCTCTTTCTGATTTGCAGAAGTTAGGCTATCCTGTCTTCGTGGCCAATTCGGCGCCACGCGTTTAGCCGCGAGACGAAAGGACGTGACAGGCGGAAGCGCTTCACCCGACCGGCGTTTGTCAAGCTTTGGCGCGCCAAGCCCTTGAAATTGCAGCAGAGGCCGTCAAGGAAAAGCTTGACAACCCTTGACAAAACTTGACGCCGCTTGACGAAACTTGACGGAAGTTGCGCCGGCTTGACGGAAGATTTGACGGCGCCGGTCGCCCTCATCCGGCGGCCTTCGGCCGCCACCTTCTCCCGCATCGCGGGAGAAGAGGGGCGGCCCTTACACGTGCTCCACCGCCACCACGCCCGCCACCGCTTTGATCGCCCCCGCCACCGCGCCGGTGACGGCGTAGCGGCCGGGCAGGCGGATCTCGACCTCGCCCTCCTTCGGGCCGAGCATGACGACCAGCGACACCTCGCCTTCGCCGCGCCCGCGCAGGCGCTCGGCGATCGAAGCGAGCGGCGCCTCGTCGCGCACGAACACCCGCAGGCTTTTCTGCACCTTGGCGGCGGCCTCCGTCAGCGACTCGACCTGGACGATGCGCGCGCGCACGTCCTCGCCTTCGACGTTGGCCTGCAGCGTCACCAGCACGTCGGCGCCGCGTTCGAGCAGGTCGCGATACTGGCCGAGGCCCTCCTGGAAGATGATCGCTTCGTACTGCCCGCTGGGGTCGGAGAGCTGGATGACGCCGAGCTTGTTGCCGTTCTTGGTGCGCCGCTCGTAGCGGTCGATGACGCTGGCGCCGAGACGCCCCGTCGTCGCGCCGCCGCGCACGGCGCGGACGAAGTCGGCCCAGCGCGTCGCGCGCAGCCGCTTCAGCGCCGTGTCATAGGCTTCGAGCGGATGGCCGGAGAGGAAGAAGCCGACCGCCTCGTATTCGCGCCGCAGCCGCTCGGCGGTCGACCACGCTTCGGCGCGCGGCCGGATCGGCGCTGTGGCCTCGGCTTCGCCGAACAGGCCGCTCTGGCCGGCCTGGCGCTCGTCGGCGGCGCGATGGGCGAGCGCGAGCATCGACTCGATCGCGGCGAAGGCGACGGCGCGGTCGGGCTCCAGTTCGTCGAAGGCGCCGGCGGCGGCGAGGTTCTCGAGCGTCTTCTTGTTGACGGCGCGCGGGTCGATCCGCCGCGCCAGATCGGCGAGCGAGGCGAACCGCCGCGTCCCGCGCGCGGCGACCAGCGCCGCCGCCTGGCCTTCGCCGACGCCCTTGATTGCGCTCAGCGCATAGGCGATCGCCAGCACGCCGGCGGCATGTTCGCGCACGTCGAAGTCGACGTTGGAGCCGTTGATCGACGGCGGCGCGACGCGGATGCCGAGCCGATGCGCCTCGGTGCGGAACTCGGCCAGCTTGTCGGTGTTCGACTTGTCGAGCGTCATCGACGCGGCGATGAACTCGGCCGGATGGTTGGCCTTGAACCACGCCGTCCAGTAGGCGATCAGCGCGTAAGCGGCCGCGTGGCTCTTGTTGAAGCCGTAGTCGGCGAATCGCGCCAAGAGGTCGAAGATCTCGTCGGCCAGCGCCTTGGTCAGGCCGCGCTCCTGCGCGCCGCTGACGAAGCGCGCGCGCTGCGCGTCCATCTCCGACTTGATCTTCTTGCCCATCGCGCGGCGCAGCATGTCGGCTTCGCCGAGCGAATAGCCCGACAGCTCGCGCGCGATCTGCATCACCTGTTCCTGGTAGATGATGACGCCGAAGGTCTCGCGCAGGATCGGCTCGATCTTGGGGTAGATGTACTCGGGCTTCTCGTGGCCGAGCTTGCGCGCGCAATAGGTCGGGATGTTCGCCATCGGGCCGGGGCGGTAGAGCGCGACCAGCGCGATGAGGTCCTCGAAGCGGTCGGCGCGCATCTCGACCAGCGCCTTGCGCATCCCGGCGCTTTCAACCTGGAACACCCCGACCGTTTCGCCGCGCCCGAGCATTTCGTAGGTGGTCAAGTCGTCGAGCGGGATCTTGCCGAGCTCGACCTCGATGCCGCGTTGCGCCAAGAGGTTCTGGGTCTTGCGCAGGGTGGTCAGCGTCTTCAGGCCAAGGAAGTCGAACTTCACCAGCCCCGCCGGTTCGACCCATTTCATGTTGAACTGGGTCGCCGGCATGTCCGACTTCGGGTCGCGGTAGAGCGGCACCAGCTCGACCAGCGGCCGGTCGCCGATGACGACGCCGGCGGCGTGAGTCGAGGCGTTGGAATAGAGCCCCTCGAGCCGCTGGGCGATCGCCAGCATGGTCGCCACTTTCGGGTCGGCTTCGGCCGCTTCGCGCAGCCGCGGCTCGTCGGCGATCGCCTGCTTCAGCGTCACCGGCTTGGCTGGGTTCTGCGGCACCAGCTTGGCGAGCTTGTCGACCTGACCGAGCGGCATTTCCAGCACCCGGCCGACGTTGCGCATCACGCCGCGGGCGAGGAACGAGCCGAAGGTGATGATCTGCGCGACGCGGTCCTCGCCGTAGCGCCGGCGAACGTAGGCGATGACCTCGTCGCGCCGGTCCTGGCAGAAGTCGACGTCGAAGTCGGGCATCGAAACGCGCTCGGGATTGAGGAAGCGCTCGAACAGCAAGCCGAACCGCAGCGGGTCGAGATCGGTGATCGTCAGCGACCAGGCGACGACCGAGCCGGCGCCCGATCCGCGCCCCGGTCCGACCGGGATGCCCTGCGACTTCGCCCATTTGATGAAGTCGGCGACGATCAGGAAGTAGCCGGGAAACTTCATCCGCGCGATGACGCCGAGCTCGAACTCGAGCCGCTGGCGGTAGTCGTCCTCGACATGGCCGGGCGCGCAACCGTATTGGGCCAGATGCCGCTCGAGCCCTTCGGCGGCCTGGCGGCGCAGCTCGCTCTCCTCGTCGACTCGCGCGCCATTGACCGCGGTGAAGTGCGGCAGGATCGGCTTGCGCGTCAGTGGCCGGTAGGCGCAGCGCAGCGCGATCTCGACGCTGTTGTCGAGAGCCTCCTCGAGATCGGCGAACAGCGCGCGCATTTCGGCGCGGGTCTTGAAGCGATGCTCCGGCGACAGGCGGCGGCGGTCGGCGGCGCTGATCAGCGCGCCTTCGGCGACACACAGCAGCGCGTCCTGCGCCTCGTAGTCGGCGGCGGCGGCGAAATAGGCCTCGTTGGCGGCGACCAACGGCAGGCTTTGCGCATAGGCGAGCTCGAGCAGAGCCGGCTCGACGCGGCGCTCGCTCTCCAACCCGTGGCGCTGCAGTTCGACATAGAGCCGGCCGTCGAACAGCGGCGCGAGGCGCTTCAGCCGCGCTTCCGCAAGTTCTGGCAGGCCGAGCGTCAGGGCCCGGTCGACCGGGCCCGCCGGCCCGCCGGTCAGCGCGATGAGGCCCTCAGCTTCGGCGAGCGCAGCGAAGTCGACATGCGGCTCGTCGCCGTCTGTGGGGTCGAGCCAGACGCGCGAGGCGAGCCGCATCAGCGCGCGATAGCCCTGTTCGTCCTTGGCGATGAGCGCCAGCCGCGCGCGCGCGAGCCTGGCCTCGGCCAGGCGGGAAGCGGAGGGCGGCGTGTCGCCGAAGTCGACGGTGATCTGCGCGCCGATGATCGGCTGCACCCCGGCCTTCGCCAGCTTTTCCGAAAACTCCAGCGCGCCGAACAGATTATTGGTGTCGGTGATCGCCAGCGCCGGCATCGAATCGGCTTTGGCGAGCTTGGCCAGCGTTTCGATGGTCAGCGCGCCCTCGCGCAGCGAGTAGGCGCTGTGGACGCGCAGATGGACAAAACCGACGGCTTTGACGAGCGACGAATCCATGACGACTCCGGCTGGCGCGCGCATTGTGCCGGCGCGGCGCCCGGCTTGTCGAGGCCGCTCGAAGCCGCCCGGCGCCGAACCGAGCCGGAAGGCCGAGAGCGATGCGCCGGCGCAAGGACGATCGGTCCGTTCTCGCTCGGGTTTGCGGCGGCCGCGCCTCACGCGAAAAAAAGTATGAATTTTTCGCTACCGATTGATGCGGCGCAATTGCCGAACGCGGCGCGGTGCGCCACTATAACGTACGCGCGCGTGTTCGACCGCCGAAAGAGCGGGGGAGGAACGACGATGGCGCCGGGAGGTCAAGAGTTCGCTTCGGTCGTGCGCCTTGTCGGCGTACAGAAGTATTTTGGCGCGGTTCACGCGCTACGCGACATCGATATCGCCATAGGCCGCAATGAGATCGTCGGACTGATCGGCGATAACGGCGCCGGCAAGTCGACCCTGATCAAGGTGATGACCGGCGTCCTGGCGCCGACGGCCGGCAAGATCTTCATTCGCGACCGAGAAATCCACCAGAGTGAATACTCGGTCCGCATGGCGCACGACCTGTCGATCGAGACCGTCTACCAGGACAAGTCGCTCGCCGACAAACAGCCGCTGTGGCGCAATTTCTTCGTCGGCCGGCAGATCACCAACCGCTTCGGCTTCATCGACATCAAGCGCGAGAAAGAGCTCGCGCAGAACATCCTGATCGACGTGATCGGTTTCCGCGGCGTCGGCATCACCGTCGATTCGACCGTCTCCAATCTTTCCGGCGGCGAGCGGCAGGGCATCGCCATCGGCCGAGCGATGCACTACAACGCCAACCTCATCGTCCTCGACGAGCCGACGGCGGCGCTGGGCGTCGCCGAAGTGCGCAAGGTCATCGACTTCGTGCGCCTGATCAAGAGCTCTGGGCGCGCCTGCATCTATATCGAGCACAATCTCGCCCACGTCCACGAAGTCGCCGACCGGCTTGTCGTGCTCGACCGCGGTCGGATCGTTTCCGAGATCAACCCGCAGAAGATGTCGGTCAACGAACTGACCGAATATCTCATCGATCTACAGCACAAAGGTTGAGGGAGGGGGCGCGATGGCAGAGCGGCATGGCGCATCGATCTTTCGGCGGGTCGAGGCTTTGCCGATCATCATCGTCTTCGCGCTGCTGTTGGCGCTGTTCATGATCGAGGCGCCGGAGGTGTTCGTCAGGCCCTACATCTACATGATCTTTCTGTCGTCGTGGCCGCCTCTGATCCTGCTCGCGACCGGCCTCACCTTCGTGATCGGGGCGGGCGAGATCGATCTGTGCTTCCCTTCGATCATCTCCTTCTCCGGCTTCATCTTCGCGGTGTTGTTCAAGGAGTACGACCTCGGCTGGATCGCGGTCGTCGCCGGCCTCGCCTCCGGCGTTCTCGTCGGCTTCGTCAACGGCTGGATCATCGCCAAGGTCGGCATTCCCTCGTTCATCGCGACTCTGGGGACGCAGTTCTTTTGGGCCGGCATGGCGACGGTGCTCTCCGGCGGCAAGTCCTACGCTTTGCGCGGCGCCGAAGAGACTTCGGTGTGGCAATGGATCGTCGGCCGCCCCTTCGCGACGACGACGAACATCGATTGGCTGCAGGCGTTCTCGATTCAGGCGCTATGGACGGCGTTGATCGTCGGCTTTCTCTGGCTCATCCTCACCCGCCACCGCTTCGGCGAGCACACCCTGTTCATCGGCGACTCCAACGATGTCTCGCGCGTCGTCGGCATCGACGTCGACCGCGAGAAGATCAAGATCTTCACTTTAATGGGCTTCCT
Organism: Roseiarcus sp.; assembly: GCA_049513815.1. Classification (GTDB taxonomy): domain Bacteria; phylum Pseudomonadota; class Alphaproteobacteria; order Rhizobiales; family Beijerinckiaceae; genus Roseiarcus. The sequence continues at coordinate 17,829 of JBEKVR010000041.1, forward strand.
CGCCGCCGTCGCCGCCATCATGCTGACGCTGGAGAACAAGAACTTCTTCGGCAACCAGGGGCAAGGCTATCTGCTCACCGCGATCGCGTCGGTTCTGATCGGCGGCACCTCGATTTTCGGCGGTTCAGCGACGGTCATCGGCACCGTGTTCGGCTGCTTCATCATCGGCATGATCGAAGCCGGGCTCGTCGCCACCGGCCTCACCGGCGCCTGGGTGCGCACGGTGCAGGGGCTGATCTTCCTCGCCGCCATCTTCTTCTACCTGTATGTCGACGAACCGCAGCGCCGCGCGGCGCTGATGGTTCGACTCCGCTCATTGTCGGGATTCGGCGGCGCGCCCGCCTCGCGGTCCAGCGCTTCCGAATGAAGGTCTCCGGTTCGCCTTCGCCGGCGGCCGGGGACGGGAAGATAGGGAGCAACGAACATGCGTCTTTCGACATATCTTCTTGTCGGCGTCGCCGCGGCGGCGTTGGCTATGGCCGCCGGACCCGTCTCGGCCGATCCGATCGGCAAAGGCGTAGTGATGTACATGCAGATGGGCGGCAACGCCGGCGACGGCACGACGCTCGCCCGGCAGACTGGCGCTTCGCAGGCGGCGGAAGCGCTGGGCGTCACGCTCAAGGCGCAATTCTCCTCCTGGGCGCCCGAGACGATGATCGCCCAGTTCAAGGAGGCGATGGCCGCCAAGCCGGACTGCATCGAGATCATGGGCCATCCCGGCGCGGTCGCGTTCCACGATCTCGTCAAGCAGGCCGTCGACCAGGGCATCGTCGTCACCAGCGGCAACGCCCCCCTGACGCCCTTGATGAACGAGTTCGGGCCTAAGGGCTTCGGCTACGCGGGCGTCGATCTCGCCGTAGGCGGCGCCCTGACCGCCAACGCGATGATCGCGCAGGGCCTGAAGGCGGGCGACCAGGCGGTGGTCTGGGGCATCTTCAGCCAGGCCGAGCGCGGCGTTTCGGAGAAGTCCCTCGCCGACACGCTGGAGAAGGCCGGCCTCAAGGTCGACCGGCTCGACATCCCGCAGGACGTCAACAGCGACGCCTCGCTCGGCATTCCGCAGTTCGCCGCCTATATTCAGTCGCATCCGAATCTGAAGGCCATCGGCCTGCAGCACGGCAGCGTGACCGGCGTCATGCCTGCGGCGCTGCAGAAGGCTGGCAAGAAGCCCGGCGAGATCATCCTTGGCGGCATCGACCTCGCCCCGGCGACGATCGATGGACTGAAGGCCGGCTATATCAGCGCCACGCTCGACCAGCTTCTCTACATGCAGGGCTATTTCCCTGTCTTGCAGTGCGTGCTGACCGCCAAGTACAAGATGCCGGGATTGTATCTCAACACCGGCGCCGGCGTCGTCACCCCGAAGACGATCGGCGACCTCACCAAGTTGATCGACGCCGGCATTCGCTGATATCGACGTGCGAGACCGCGGACGCCGCAAGGCGTCCGCGGGGGCGAAAGGTCTCGACTTGTCAGAAGATCCCTATGTCGCGCGTTCTGACCGCTATGAGCGCGCGACATACCGTCGTTGCGGCAGGAGCGGCTTGTCGCTTCCGCCGATCTCGCTCGGTCTGTGGCAGAACTTCGGCGGCCTCGATTCGTTCGAAACCGGCCGCGCGATCCTGCGCCGCGCCTTCGACCGCGGCGTCACCCATTTCGACCTCGCCAACAACTACGGTCCGCCGCCCGGCGCCGCGGAGGAAGTCTTCGGTCGCCTGCTGGCGACCGACTTCCGACCCTACCGCGACGAGATCGTCGTTTCGTCGAAAGCGGGCTACCGCATGTGGCCCGGGCCCTACGGCGAATGGGGCTCGCGTAAGAACCTGCTCGCCAGCCTCGACGCCAGCCTGAAGCGCCTCGGGCTCGACTACGTCGACATTTTCTACCATCACCGCCCCGACCCCGACACGCCGATCGAGGAGACGATGTCGGCGCTCGCCGACGCGGTGAAGCAGGGCAAGGCGCTCTACGTCGGCATCTCCAATTACCGCGCCGCGCAGGCGCGCGAGGCGTTCGCGGCGTTGCGCGGGCTCGGCGTGCGCTGTCTCATTCATCAGCCGCGCTATTCGATGCTCGATCGCTGGGTCGAGCGAGACGGCCTGTTGGACGCGCTGGCGGAGGAGGGCGTCGGCTGCATCGTCTTCTCGCCGCTCGCCCAGGGCGTCTTGACCGACAAATATCTCGACGGAATCCCAGAAGACTCGCGCGCGCAGCGCGGCAGCCGCGGCGGTTCAATGGGACGCGAGGGCGTCACCGACGAGAGGATCGCGATCGTGCGGCGACTGCGGCCGATCGCCAAGCGGCTTGGCCTGCCGATCGCCCATCTGGCGCTGAAATGGGCGCTGCGCGACGAGCGGGTGACTTCGGCCGTGGTCGGCGCGCGCACATTGGCGCAGATCGACGACAGCCTCGACGCCGTGGCCGGCCCGCCGCTCGCGCCGTCCGATCTCGACGAGATCGAGAAAGCGCTGAACGCGAGTTGAGGCGGGCGCCGATCGCGGCGCCCGATTTCGTCATTTGCCGGTCAGCGACTGGCGGCGGATGCGGCGGTCGATCAGCGTCTGCAGCACGACCGAAACGACGATCACCAGTCCGAAGGCGAGCTGTGTGTAGAAGGCGTTGACGCCGGCCGAGACGATGCCGGCGTTGATCGCGCCGATGATGAACGCCGCGACGAAGGTGCCGATCACCGAGCCGGTGCCGCCGAACACTGAAGTGCCGCCGAGGAACACCGAGGCGATGGTGTTGAGCAGCGAACCGTCGCCGGTGCTCGGCCAGAAATAGTAGCCGTAGATCGAGCTCAGCAGCCCGCAGAACACGGCGGTGACGCCGACCAGCACGAACGCCTTGATCTTGACCCGCCCGGCGTTGACGCCCATCAGCCGCGCGCTCGTTTGGTTGTCGCCGACCAGGAACACATGCGCGCCGAACCGGGTGCGGTTGAGCAGCATCCATTCGACGATCAGGATGCCGATCATCCATAGCGTCTGAACCGGCACGCCGAACAGCGGCTCGCGCAACAGCGTGTGCATCTGCGGATACTTGTCGACGAGCAGCGGCACGCCGGTGCCGTTCATCAGCACCAGTTCGAGGCCGCGGAACAGGAACTGCGTGCCGATGGTGATGACCAGCGAGGGAATGTTGAGGCTCGCCACCAGGAAGCCGTTGAGCAAGCCGCAGGCGACGCCGGTCGCCGCAGCGGCAATCAGGCCGAGCCACCACGGCGCGCCGCCGTAATAGGTGACGAGGCAGAAGACCGCCGTGCCGAGCGCCATCACGGAAGGAAACGACAGGTCGATCTCGCCGGTGATGACGACGAAGGTCAACGACAGCGCGACGATGCCGAATAGGGGCGTCGTTTCAGCGAAGGCGAGATAGATGTCGACGTCGGTGAACACGCGCGGCGCGGCGATGACAAAGGCGAGCCACATCGCGAAGCCGACGCCGACGATGCCCATCTGGCTGCCGTAGCGCGTCAGCAGCGATGGGGGCGCGGCTTTGTGGCCGACCGTGCGGACCCCCGCAGCTTCTTCGGTCATGACGACAACTCCATCGAGCCGGTGCGCGCGACGTGGTAGAGCCGCTCGATCAACTGATCCATCGTGATGTCGGCGCGGTTGAATACCCCCGCCACCTTGCCGCGATCGAGCACGTAGAGACGGTCGACGACCGGATAGATGTTGAAGATGTTATGGTCGATGAAGATCGCCGACTTGCCGGCGGCCTTGATCGAGCGGACGAAGTCGAGCGTCTTCTTGGTCTCGCTGAGCGACAGACCCATCGTCGGCTCGTCGAGGATGACGAGCTCGGCTTCGAAATGAAGCGCGCGGGTGATCGCCACACCCTGTTTCTCGCCGCCCGACATCGTCGCCACGACATTGTCGGGGTGCACCGCCGCCGAGGTGAAGCCCATGTGCTCGCTCATCAGCCGCGAGCATTCGTTGCGCATCGCGGCGACGTCGAGCAGGCCAAAACGATTGCGCAGTTCACGGCCCATGAACATGTTGCGCCAGATCGGTTGTTTCTCGCACAGCGCGCGTTCCTGATAGACGGTCTCGATGCCGAGACTGCGCGCTCTCGCCACCGACCAGTCGTGAACTCGCTCGCCGTGGAAGTAGATCTCGCCGCCGGAATCGGGGCTGTAGAAACCCATCACAACTTTGATCAACGTCGACTTGCCGGCGCCGTTGTCGCCCAGCAGGCCGACGATCTCGCGTGGATTGACTTGGAAATCGACGCCAACGAGCGATCGCACTTCGCCGAAGGTCTTGGAGACGTTGCGAAGCTCCATGACAGGCGGAGAGTCGGCGTTCGGCGACGCAGATTGAGTCACTTGCGTCCTCCCTCTTTCGGTCGGGGCGCCGCGTTCGAGCGGCGCCCCGGTTCGGGCTCCTGCGAGCCCCGCTGTGCTAGCGGATTTCCTGCGCCGCGAGCGGCGCGATCGCGTCGACGTTCTTGGGGTCGACGAAGGCGCCGGCGGTGTTGACGTCGAGACCGGAGAAGCCGAACTTCTTGGTCAGGCAGATGTTGAGGATCGGCAGGTAGCCCTGCAGGTAGGGCTGCTGGTCGATCACCAGCTCCTGATAGCCTTCCTTGACCGCCTTCGCGGTGGCCGGCGACATGTCGAAGCCGGCGAAGAACACCTCGCCGGGCTTCAGCGACGCGGCGCGGGCGAAGACGCCGACGTTGGCGGTGAGAGCGCCGTGGTCGGTGACGACGAGCTTGATGCCCGGGTTGGCCTTCATCACGCCGACAAAGATTGGCGTGCCGGCGTTCGGATCGGCGTCGGTCGCTTTGTCGATCTCCTGATAGATCACCTTGGCGCCGGTCTTTTCGATCGACTCGATGACGCCAACCGTGCGCGAGCCACGGTCGCCGCCCTGGCCCTTGAGGCCCCATACGAACGCCGAGTCGCCCGCCTTCAGGCCGGCGCGCTTGGCCGCTTCGGCTCCCAAGGCGAGGCCCGCAAGATGATTGGGCGCGCCGACGTAGCCCATGCCCGCCGGCCCGTACTTCGCCTGCGCCGTGGGTAGCGCGGTGTTCGCCGTGGTGAAGATGATGCCCTGGGCGAACGCCTTGTCGATTTGCGGATCGCTCGCCGCGTCGCCGGGATGGCCCATGAACGCAATGCCGTCGACCTTGGTGGCGATCGCCTGCTGCAACTGGGTGATCATCAGGTTCGGATCCCAGTTGGAGAAGTAGTAGGTGACCGACGGTCCGAGATCGAGTTCGGCCTGACGGTAGCCGTTGTAGACGTTGTTAGCGAAGACGCCGCCCTGCGGTCCGCCAGGGAAGGCGGCGATCTTGACGCCTGCGCACCACTTCGCAGTCGGATCGAGCGCGTATGCCGAAGAGACCGCGCCGCAGATCAATGCAAACGTGGCCGCCGTGAACAGGAAACTTCGCTTCTGCGTTTTACCCATAGGAGCCTCCCTGCATCCTGCGAGTCGCAATCGCCGTCGTGTCACGAATCCGCGATCATCGTAGTCGCGCTGCCTTTGGGCGCCCCTCTGGCCTCGGGCTCTTGGGGGGCGGCCGACGCGAAGACCTCCGCCGACGCGCTCTGGCTGCGTCCGGTCTTCGTCGATGATCAACGCGTTCGGAAAACGCCAAGCAATCGCTGGCCCGAACAGTCTGACAATTGATCACTAAGGAACGCCCGCGCGCGTTGCGCCTTGATCTCTATCAACGCGCGCCGTCGCATGCAGCCGATGCCGCGGTTCGCAGTGGCGTCAGTCGCCGGCTCCATTCGCCGGTCGATCGAGATAGTGGACCGCGGGCGCGTCGCGCAGGCGCGCCGCCGCGCTCTCGGGCGTGATGTCGCGCTGCGGCGTGCCGAGCAACTCGAATCCGACCATGAACTTGCGCACCGAGGCGGACCTCAACAGCGGCGGATAGAAGTGGGCGTGGAAATGCTGCTCGGGATGCGCGACGCCATCGGTCGGCGACTGATGGAAGCCCATCGAATAGGGGAAAGAGATCTCGAACAGATTGTCGTAGCGGATGGTCAGTCGGCGCAGAATGTCGGCCAGTCCGCGCGCCTCGCCAGCGCTCATTTCGTCCATTGCGCCGAAATGCCGGCGCGGCAGCACCAGAGTCTCGAACGGCCACACCGCCCAGAACGGCGTCAGCGCGACGAACCCTTCATTTTCGCAGACGATGCGCGTCTTGGCGTCGAGTTCGAGTGCGAGATAGTCGCACAGCAGACAACCGCCGCGCTCCTCGAGATAGGCGCGCTGGGCGGCAAGTTCCTTGACCGCCTCGTTGGGCAGGCTTTCGGTCGCCCATATTTGGCAATGGGGATGCGGATTGCTCGCCCCCATCATGGCGCCGCGGTTCTCGAAGATCTGCACCCAGCGGATCTCCTCGAGCGCGCCGAGCGCGCGGTACTCCTCGGTCCAGACCTTGACCACCGGCTCGATCTCGTCGACCGACATGCGCGCCAGCGTCAAATCGTGGCGCGGCGAGAAGCAGACGACCTTGGCGACGCCGCGCTCGGGCTCGGCGACAATCAGCCCGCTCTCGTTGATCGCTTCGCCGCCCGATTCGCGCTGCAGGGCAGGAAAGTCGTTGGGAAACGCCAGCGTCTGGGAGTAGGGCGGATTGACCTCGCCGTTGGCGCGGCGATTGCCCGGACAGAGATAACAGTCGGGGTCGTAGCGCTGCTCGGTCGGTCGCGCTGCGCGCTCGGTTTGCCCGAGCCAGGGGCGCTGAGTGCGATGCGGCGACACCAGCACCCATTCGCGCGTCAGCGGATTGAAACGGCGGTGGGAAGCGTCGTTGAGCAGCGTCACGGATGTCCTCGTTCGGCAAACGCCGCGGCGCGGCGGCTTAATTCGCGACGCCAGCGCCGGCGCCTGGACGGCAGACGAGGAACTGCGGCGTGATTCCGGTCGCCTCTTTATAGGCCCGGCCGACCTCGTCGGCGAAGCGGTCGACCGCTTCGACCCGCACGAGGTTGATCGTGCAGCCGCCGAAACCGCCGCCGGTCATGCGCGCGCCGAGCACGCCATCGGCGCGGCCAGCGAGTTCGACCAGGACGTCGATCTCGCGGCAACTGATCTCGTAGTCGTCGCGCATGCTGACGTGCGAGGCGTTCATCAGCCGGCCGACCTCGTCGACCTCACCGGCCTCGAGCGCCGCGGCGGCGCGCTGGACGCGGTCGTTCTCGGTGACGACGTGGCGGCAGCGGCGCAACACCAGCTCCGACAACAACGCGCCGTGTCGGGCGAGATCGGCGGCAGTCACGTCGCGCAGCGCGCGGATGTCGGGCAGAACTGTCTTTAGGCGCGCGACGCCGTCCTCGCACTGTTCGCGACGGCGGTTGTACTCGCTGCCGGCGAGTTCGTGGTGGACCATCGAATTGCAGATCACCAGACGGACCGACGGGTCGACCGGCGACAGGCGGAATTCGAGGCTGCGGCAGTCGAGCAGCAGGACGCGGTCGGCGGCGCCGCGGCAGGAAGCGAACTGGTCCATGACGCCGCAGCGCATGCCGACGAACTCGTTTTCGGCGCGCTGGCAGCAGAGCGCGAGGCGGGTGAGATCGATCGCCTGGCCGGCGCCGTCGAGCAGGGCGAAGCCGCTCGCGACCTCCAGCGCCGCCGAGGAGCTGAGGCCCGAGCCGACCGGCACGTCGCTGTCGATCAACATGTCGGCGCCGCTCAGGCGATAGCCGTCGCGCTGCAGCATGATCGCGACGCCGCGGACGTAATCGCTCCAGTCGCGGCGGGGGCGCGGATCGGGGTCGTCGAGCGCGAATTCGAGCGTCTCGGCGGCGCGCAGCGAACTGACGCGCAGCCGCGGCTCCGGCCGCGCCGCCGCCGCGATCCAGGTGCATTGCTGCAGCGCCGCTGGCAGCACGAAGCCGTCGTTGTAGTCGGTGTGTTCGCCGATCAGATTGACCCGCCCTGGCGCACGGTAAAGTCGCGCCTCGCCGCCGAAATTGCGGCGAAAGCGTTCGATCAACGGGTCGCGGGCCCCCATGCAAATCCTCCGGTCGGCAGGCGTGTAGCCTTACCGATCGAACGGATCAAGCGCGCCGGGGTCGCGGTCCGTGACGCGCCGGCCGCTCTAGCGGCGCGGAGCGAGCAGGTTGGCGGGGACGTCGAAGCGGCGGACCGGCGAGATTGCGCCGCTGTCGAGCTGCGCCTGGATGGTGAGGAAATGCGCGCCGGGGGGCAGATCGAGCGCCTGCGGCAGGCCCCTGTTCGCCTTCTCGAGCAGCTTGGGCGTCAGGGCGCGGTCGGGAGCCGCATGGTCGACGCCGTAGCGGAAATCGGCGAGCGGGTGGGCGGCCGGCGCGTTGCGGAACTGGGCGCGCGCGCCCTCGCCGTTGGCGACGAAGACGACCAGGATTCGATCGAACTCGCCGCGCGCCGAGGAGGGGTCGTCGGGCGGATCGGCGACCGGCGAAACCGCGATCGCCGGCGCTTGCGCCACGGCGATCGGCTGAGGGCGCATCAGGCGCGCCGCCTCCCAGCCGGCGACAACCAAGGCGACGGCGAACAACGCCGCCAATTGCGTCCGCAGGCGGCCTTGCCGCCAGAAGGCGAAGACGAAGTCGCCCCCTCCCAACGCCGGGTTCTCGGCTGCCGCGTCGCGCACATTGCTCGCGTCGAGGCGCAAGCGCCAGGGAAGAGACTGCCAGGGCGAGCGCGGATCGCCGACGAGAAAGGCGAGAATGTCGTCGAAACAGTCGTGCGTTGCGTTCGACCAGCGGATGCGCCCGCGGCGGTAGCGGTCGCCGAAGTCGCGCCAGGATTCGAAGGCCTCCTGCGCCTTGACCGCGATCGTCAGCAGATAGGTCCAGGCCTCGGGTTCGCTAAGACATTCGGCGACGCAGGCGTGGCGCGCGGTCATCGCCGCGCGCGCCAGGTCCCAGGCGAGCAGGTCGGCCGGCGCCTCGGGGTCGCCGGGCTCGGCGCATTGCGGATCGGCGCGGTCGCCTTGGTTGAGCAGCCATTCGAGGCGGTCGATCGTCTGAGTTCGCCGCGCCTCTGGCGTTTCGCCGTCGACGCCCCAGTAATCGCGCAGGATCGCCAGGCTCTGGGCTGGTCGCGCCGGCGCGAACGGCGCGAGGGTCGCGTCGGTCCCGCGCTGCGCGATCGTGTACATCGCCGAGAGCGCGATCGCCCAGCGCGCGCCGTCAGGCAGGCGCGAGCCGGCGACGCCGACATAGGCGAGTGGGTTGATCGGCGTCGCCTCGACGCGCACCGCCTCGGCGACCCGTTCGATCGCTTCGGGGTCGATCGATCCGCCGAGCAGCGGCCCAAACCGCTGCGCGCCGGCGACGCAGGCGTGCAACGCCTGCAGCACGCCCGGGGACAGCGTCTTGGGGTCGATCATTCGCGCCGGCGGCCGCAAAGTCAGTCTTGCCGCTGCGCCGGCGTCGTCCAGGCGCCGCGCCGCCGCCTTGAGGTCGTCGTACCAGGCCTGGGCGGTCGCCAGCCGAGCTGCGACCCGCGCCCGTAGGTCGGGGTGGAAGCGGCTCAGCGCGCTGATCGGCTCGGCCCAGCGGAACCGTTCGATCAGCGCCGCCAAAAGTTCGGAGGGCATGCGCGGGTCGTCCATCGCGGCGTGCAGCAGCCGCGCCTGGAGCTGCGCCCAGACGAATGTCGAACCCGAAGCAATCTTAATCAGCCGATCGACGACTTCGAGCGCGCCGGCGATGTCGCCGACGAGCCCAAAAGACGACAATTCGGCGACCGCGGCGTCGATTTGCGCCTGTGTTCGCCTGTCCATCTCCCCCCGACCGAGTGGGGCGCCCGCAACGCCCTACGGCCCCAACGCGATCCGGCCTGTCGCACGCCGGTTCGGCCCCGCTTGAGCGCGCGGGGCGGAAGCCCCATAGCACATTCTGCGGCGTTCCGCCGCATTTGAACGAAACGGAACGGCGGCGTGCGGGCGAGACAAACGCGACGTCGCCAGAGCGGCGGCGCGGCGCCCCACCCACCGGCGGGACGCGCCCACAGCATCGGCGCGCCCTCGACCGCCGAGGACAGGTCGCCTTGGCCGGAGATTTCAACACGGCCGAACTAGGCTTCGTCGCCGCCGAGGGCGCGCCAGGCGGCGGCGAGAAAGCGGGATGGGAGAGGGAAGTGCATCGGGCGTCGCGTTCGCCGCTCTTGGGCGGCGCCGCGCACGAGGCGTTCGGGCGCACGGAGGCGCATCGGGTCGAACCCTGCTGAAAGGGCGCGCTCTTACCTCGGCAGCGCGCGCTTGACGATCTCCGCGAGGTCGAGCCCTTTCGGCAGCGCGCCCCAGTTGCGCGCGCCGCGGCCTTCGAGGCGCGCAGCGCAGAAGGCGTCGGCGCTGGCGGCCGGCGCGTTCCTGACCATGACGCTCGCTTGCAGGGCGAGCGCGAGCCGATCGCAGAGATCGCGCGCGCGTTCCTCGAAATCGCCGAGGTCGCGCATGTCGTCTTTCAACGCCGCCACATGCGCGTCGAGCGCGCGGTTCGCGCCGCGCGCGGAATCGATCTCGGCGAAATAGGCGTCGAATGCTTGCGGCGCGCGCGAAATCGCGCGCAGCACGTCGAGGCACTGCACGTTGCCGCTGCCCTCCCAGATCGCGTTGATCGGCGCCTCGCGATAGAGGCGCGGCATCGGCGAATCCTCCATTGCGCCCGAGCCGCCGAGACATTCCATCGCTTCGTAGGCGTGAGCGGGCGTGCGCTTGCAAATCCAGTATTTTCCAAGCGGCGCGGCGATGCGGGCGAACGCGTCCTCGCGCGGCTCGGCGGCGCGATTATCGAGCGCTCGGGCGACGCGCAAGGTCAACGCCAACGACGCCTCCGCTTCGAGCGCGAGATCGGCGAGCACCGCCCGCATTGCCGGCTGGTCGATCAGCAGCGCGCCGAACGCCTTGCGTTGGCGGCAATGGTCGAGCGCTTGCGCGGCGGCCATGCGCATGCCGGCCGACGAGCCGATCATGCAGTCGAAGCGCGTCGCGGCGACCATCTCGAGAATCGTCGCCACGCCGCGCCCCTCGGGGCCGACGCGCCAGGCGAGCGCGCCCCGCCATTCGGTTTCGCTCGAGGCGTTGGAGACGTTGCCCATCTTGCGCTTGAGCCGCACGATCTGGATCGGATTCTTCGTTCCGTCCGGCCGCCAGCGCGGCGCGAGAAAGCAGGTGAGGCCGCCCGGCGCCTGGGCGAGCGTTAGGAAGGCGTCGCACATTGGCGCCGAAACGAAGAACTTGTGGCCGACGAGCTCGTAGGCCTCGCCCATCGCGTCGCGGCCGAGCGCGATGGCGCGGGTGGTGTTGGCGCGTACGTCCGATCCGCCCTGTTTCTCGGTCATCGCCATGCCGATCGTCAGGCCCTGCTTCTCGGCGGCGGGGATGTTGCGCGGGTCGTAGACGCGGGCGTGGATCTTCGGCAGCCAATGCCGCGCGAGGTCAGGCTCCTTCGCCAAGCTCGGCGTCGCGGCGAAGGTCATGGTGATCGGGCAGCCGTGGCCCGCCTCGACCTGCGCCTGCATGTAGTAGCGCGCGGCGCGCGCGACATGCGCGCCCGGTCGCGGCTCGGTCCACGGCGAAGCGTGCAGGCCCTGTTCGACGGCGAGCCGCATGAGCTGGTGATAGCTTGGGTGGTAGCGCACGAGATCGACGCGATTGCCGTAGCGGTCGTGGGTGTCGAGCTCGGGCGGGTTGCGGTTGGCGAGGCTTCCGAGTTCGAGGGTCTCGGCCGAGCCGAGCCGGGCGCCGAGTGCGGCCAGTTCGTTGCTCGCCCAACCGGTGCCCTCGCGCGCGACGCCGTCCTGCAGCGCCGCGTCGCCGCTGAAGAGATTGAAATCGACGAGTTCGGTCGGCTGGTTGAAGACCGCGTGCGTCGCGGCGCCATAGGGATCGAGGGCGTCACGCTCGGATTCGTCGTGCGGCGCGGCGCGCTGCGACATGGTCGGCCTCCCTCAACATGCGTGCGTCCGTGCGGACGCCGCGCCTTGCCGCGCACTATAGCGATTTCGCTTGCCGCCGGTAGAAATCGCCGGGCGACGCTGGTAAATTCTTTGGTCGAAGACGGTCGCGCTCGACGAGCGCAGCGCGGCGAAGGGGAGCGCGAACCAATGCGCGACGAATGCAAGCGACGATATGACGGAATTGGCGCGCCCGTCGCGCTCGCCGGCGCGCTTACGCTGTTGGCCGCTGCGCCAGCGTTGGCCAACGATTCGAGCGCCGAGTTGACGACCGGCGGACTCGTCCTCGCCAAGAGCGCCGACATCGAGATGCGGTCGGAGGACCTGGCGATTTCGGCCAAGGAGATCGTCGTCCACTACCGGTTCTTCAATCATGCCGACCGTGACGTGACGACGACCGTCGCCTTCCCGATGCCTGACATCGTCTGGGACGGGCCGGACACCAACATTGCCGTGCCGGCGCCGGATTCGCCGAACTTCCTCGATTTCCGCACCACGATCGACGGCCGGCCGGTCGCGGCCGAAAACGAGCAGAAGGCGTTCGCCAAAGGCGTCGACATCACGGCGCGCCTCGCCGCGCTTGGCGTGCCGCTCGCGCCGCAGAGCGACAAAGCATGGAAAGCGCTCGACGCGCTGAAGCCGGCCGACAAAGACGCGCTGGTGAAAGCGGAGATCGCCATCCCCGACGACTACGACGCCGGCAAAGGCTGGGAGCATCACCTCGCGCCGAACTGGACGCTGAAGTCGAGCTTCTTTTGGATCCAGACGTTTCCCGCTGGTCACGAGATCGCGGTCGAGCATCGCTACCGCCCGAGCGTCGGCGAAACGACAGGCACTGAAATCGGTTCAACGATGATCGCGCCGGAAGAGGCGAAGCGCTACGCGACGCTCTACTGCGTCGACAAGGACTTCATCGCGGGCGCGCGCAAAGCGCAGAGGCCTGGCGCCGACGGCTTTTTCACCGCGCCGCTGTTCGAGCGGCGCATCGCCTATGTGCTGACGACCGGCGCAAACTGGGCCGGACCGATCGGCGATTTCCGCCTGACGGTGGACAAGGGCGAGCCGGATTCGCTGGTCAGTTTCTGCGCCGATGGGGTGAAGAAAACCGGGTCGACGACCTTCGAGGTCCGCCACGCCAATTTCACCCCGATCCGTGATCTCAATGTGTTGATCCTCTATCGGCCGCCGAAGAACGATTGAGGGGCGCCGTGGTCCTCGAAACGGCTTGATCGCAGGCGCGCCCGCCGTCAAAAGGGGGGATGACCGACATTTCCTTGCCCGCCGCCGCCGCTGCGGGACTGATTTCCTTCCTCAGCCCCTGCGTGCTGCCGCTCGCGCCGCCCTACCTCTGCTATCTCGCAGGCGCGTCGATCGAGTCGCTGGCGGACGAGGGGAATGGCCGCGCGCGGCGCGACATCGTCGTCGCTTCGCTGTTGTTCGTCGCCGGCTTCGCCACCGTATTCGTCGCGCTCGGGGCAAGCGCTTCGGCGGCCGGCGCGCTATTGCGTCAGTGGAGCCACGCGCTGTCGATCGTCGCCGGGCTCGGCATTATCGTCATGGGCGCGCATTTTCTCGGCCTGTTTCGCATCAACGCGATGTTGCGCGAGGCGCGCATCGAGGTCGAGAAGCCGCCGGGCCTATGGAGCGCCTATCTGATGGGCGTCGCCTTCGCTTTCGGTTGGACGCCGTGCATCGGGCCGATCTTGGCGGCGATCCTCGCCGTCGCCGGGGCGCAGGAGACGGTCGGGCAGGGGGCTCTGCTGCTCTTCGTCTACGCGCTCGGCCTCGGCGCGCCGTTCGTCGTCGCGGCGATCGCGATGGAGAGCTCCCTCGCCTTTTCGCACGGCTTCCGCCGTCAGTTCGCGCGGCTGGAGAAGGCGACCGGCGCGCTGCTCGTCGTCACCGGCGTGCTGTTTCTGACCGGCGGCATGCAGAGCGCCGCGTCATGGCTGATCGAAACCTTCCCCCGGCTCGGGCAATTGGGGTGAGTCGGCGCGCCCGACGTCCGTCGCCCAAAAAAAAGAGAAGCCCGCCGGGTCGCGGCGGGCTTCGATGTCTTGAACCTGACCCTTAAAGCGGGCTGGCCGCTGTCACATCTGATGGAAAGTGATCTTGCCGTCCGGGTCCTTCTGCCAGACGTACCAGACGTAGTCCATCGTGGTGCGGTCGCCCTTGGCGTCGTAGGCGATGTCGCCCAGCACGGTCTTGAACGTCATGCCCGAATGCATGACGTCGGCGACCTTGTGCGGGTCGGTGGAGTTCGCCTTCTCGATCGCCTGCTTGATGATCTGCATCCCGGCGTAGGAATAGAGCGTGTAGCCTTCCGGATCGTAGCCCTTGGCCTTGAACTCGGCGACGACGTCCTTGGCGTTCGGGTTGTTGCGCGGCTCGGGACCGAACGACATCAGCGTGCCTTCGACGCCGGGGCCGCCGATCGAGGCGAACTCGTTGTCGGTGATGCCGTCGCCGGAGATCATGAT
>JBEKVR010000042.1:0-31306 GCA_049513815.1 Roseiarcus sp.
CCCGCCGCCCTCATCGCCCACATCTTCGAAAAGGTCCGCCACGACTCATCCCCTTCGCTGCCCCCAAGCAAAGTGAATCAGTCAAAACGCCCCCACGAAAGAAAAAAGTCACAGCCTCTGAGCCGCCCGCGAAGCGGGCGAGTCGAAGGGCGAGGAGGCGTTCGGTTGGGCGGCGGTCCTCACGACGAGGAAAATTGGAAGGTCGCTCTCAGGGGTCAGATCGACGCGGCGATCCAGCGCGCCAGCTCGGGCTTCGAGACGGCGCCGACGCGCATGGCGATCGGTTCGCCGGCCTTGAAGATCATCAGCGTCGACGCCGAGCGGACGCCGATCCGGCCGACGACCTTGGGGTTGTCGTCCATCTGCAGTTTGGCGATCTTCGCCCGGCCGCGGAGTTCGACCGCGAGTTGATCGAGCGCCGGCGCCATCGCCTTGCATGGCGCGCACCATTCCGCCCAGAATTCGACGACGACCGGCTCGCCCGCGCGCGTCACCTCGGCCTCGAAGCTCGCGTCAGTGACGTCGAGGGCGGTCATGGCGGGCTCCAGCTGCGGAAAATGCGCGAATCGCTTAACGAACGCCGAGCGTGGGCCGAGAGCGACCGCCGGTCAATCCGTTGCTGCGCGAGAAGCCGCCCTCATCCTGAGCCGCCTGCGAAAGCAGGCGAGTCGAAGGACGAGGCGCCTGCGGTCAGCCGATCCTCCACGTCGTTCGAAACGCGCCGCTCACGCGGCGCTCCTCACGATGAGGAGGATCGGTCGGCGCCCTCTCCCAGAAGCGGCGACTCGGCCGGAAACGCAGAACGCCGGCTCGTCGCCGGCGTTGTACGATGTGGAGCAGAGCCCGCCGCTCAGACCGAGGCGTTGATCCAGCGCGACAGTTCGCTCTTGGGACCGGCGCCGGTCTTGACGGCGACTCGCTGGCCGCCTTTGAACACCATCAGCGTGGGAATCGAGCGGATGCCCAGTTCGGAGGCGATCTTCGGGTTCTCGTCGACGTTGAACTTGGCGATCTTCACCTTGCCCTGCATCTCGACCGCGATTTCCTCCAACGCCGGGGCGATCATGCGGCAGGGGCCGCACCATTCGGCCCAGAAGTCGACGACGACCGGCTCGCTGGACTTGAGAACGTCGGCGTCGAAGCTGGCGTCGGTGACTTTCGAGGTGTTGGCGGACATGACTGCACTCCGGGCAAACGCGGGCGAATTCGCGCCCTGACAGATTTCCCAATACGTAGGAACACCTTGGGGCAGCGTCAAGACGACCGAGGGCGGAAGCGACGGCTGCGCGCCGCTTGATCAGCCCGCTTGACGCGGTCCTCCGCGCAACCTAACCGCTTCCGCCATGACTTCCGACATCGCCGCCGACCCCATCCCGATCATCGACGGGCTCGGCGCCTTGTCGGGCCGCTACGACGCGATCCTGTGCGACATCTGGGGCGTGCTGCACAACGGCCGCGACGCCTTCCGGCCCGCGTCCGAGGCGCTCGCCGCATTTCGCCGCAGCGGCGGGACGGTCGTCCTGATCACCAACGCGCCGCGCCCCAATCCGATCATTCGCGACCAGGCGCTCGCCTTTGGCGTGGCGCCCGACGCTTTCGACGGGGTCGTCACTTCCGGCGACGTTTCGATCGGCATGATCGCCGCGCGCGGCGGCGCGCCGCTCTACCACATCGGTCCGCCCCGCGATCTGGCGTTGATCGCGGCGGTTAAGGAGCGCGGCGGCGTCGCGCCGGCCCTGGTCGAGCCGGAAGCGGCGACCTACTTGCTCTGCACCGGCCTATTCGACGACTCGACCGAGACGCCCGAGGATTACGCCGGCCGGTTTGCGGCCTTCGCCGAGCGCCGATTGCCGATGATCTGCGCCAATCCTGATCTCGTCGTCCATCGCGGCCACAAGCTCGTCTATTGCGCCGGCGCGCTCGCCGAGCTCTACGAGGCGCTCGGCGGCGAGACGATCTACGCCGGCAAGCCGCATCGGCCGATCTACGCCGCGGCGCTGGAGAGGATCGCAGCGCTGCGCGGCGCGCCGGTCGCGCCGGCGCGGGCGTTGGCGATTGGCGACGCCTTGCGCACCGACCTCGCCGGCGCCGTCGCGGCGGGGCTCGACGCCTTGTTCGTCGCCGACGGCATCCATCGCAACGAGCTCTACGGCCCTGGCGCGGCAGACGACGCGCTGCAGCGGCTGCTCGCGCCGCCGGCGCCGCGGCCGGTCGCCGCCATCCGCGCGCTCGTCCCCTAGAGACGAGGCGCAACGGCGCCCAAGGTCAACGGCGCCAATGTCGAATGGCCGCTGCGCCGCGAAGCGGGCATAGTCGCGCCAAGCCGCCAGCGTGAGGAGCGCGCCCCTATGCCGCCTCTGGGATTGCAGAGCCTCTGTTTCGAAGACCTCCGGGTCGGCATGCGCGAATCCCTGCGCAAGACGGTCGAGAGCGAGGACGTGGTCGGCTTCGCCGAACTGACCGGCGACCACAATCCGATCCATCTCAGCGACCATTTCGCCCGCAAGACGCGTTTCGGCGAGCGCATTGTCCACGGCCTCTACACTGCGAGCCTGATCTCGGCCGTGATCGGCATGCGCCTGCCTGGCTCAGGCTCGGTCTATGTTTCCCAGACGCTCAACTTTCGCGGGCCGGTCAAGATCGGCGATGTGATTGAGGTCAGTGTCGAAGTGATCGAGCTTGTCGAGACTGGACGCCGGGTGCGGCTGAAGTGCGAGTGCCTGGTCGACGGCAAGGTGGTGCTCGACGGCGAGGGCGTGTTGAGCGTGCCGAGGGCCCACGCGCCGGCGTCTTGACCCTGCCGGCGCGGCGAGGCAGTTTCCGCGCGCCTCAAACCAAATTCGCGCCGCGGCGCCGGATGCAGCCTTGATTCAAGCCCCGACGAGATCCTTCGCGCTGGCGATCGACCCGACGCGGCCGCCGGCGGGGCTCGAACGGGCAGTCTACGCGGTCGGCAATTTCGACGGCGTTCATCGCGGCCACGCCGCGGTCATCGACCGCACGTTGGCGCTTGCCGCCGAACGGCGCGCGCCCGCCGCCGTCCTCACCTTCGAGCCGCATCCGGCTGACTATTTCGCTGGCCGGCCGGTCGTTTTTCGCCTGACGCCGCTGCCGATCAAGGCGCGCATCCTCCGCTCGCTTGGTCTCGCCGGCGTGGCGGCGCTGACCTTCGACGCCGCGCTGGCCGGCCTGACGGCGGACGAATTCATCGAGCAGGCGCTGGTGGCGCGGCTCGGCGTCGGCGCGGTCGTCGTGGGCTGGGACTTCCACTTCGGCCGCGCGCGCGGCGGCGCGCCCGACGATCTCGTCCGCGGCGGCGCGCGGCTCGGCTTCGCGGTCGACGTCGTCGAAAAGGTCGAGGCGCCGATCGACGGCCGCGCCGAAGTCGTTTCGTCCTCGGCGATCCGCCGGGCGCTTGAACGCGGCGACGTCGAGGCGGCGGCGCGCGGCCTCGGCCGCGACTACGTCGTCGCCGGGCGCGTCGCCCACGGCCAGCGGCTCGGCCGCCAACTCGGCGTTCCGACCGCCAATCTGGCGCTCGAGCCGACCAATCGGCTCGCTTTCGGCGTCTACGCGGTGAGGGCGGCGGTCGGCGGCAAGGTTTTTGGCGGCGCCGCCAGCTTCGGCGTGCGTCCGACGATCAATTCCGGCGCGCCGCTGCTCGAGGTTCACCTGTTCGATTTTTCCGGCGACCTCTATGACCAACAGATGGAGGTCGCGTTCCTCGCCCGGCTGCGCGAAGAGCGAAAATTCGCCTCGCTCGACGCGCTGAAGGCGCAAATGGCGCGCGATCTCGCCGGCGCGCGCGCGGTCGTCGCCGCCCGCCCATTTGGCGATTCCGGCCAAATCATCTAATCCGTGCGCCGCGAAGCCCGGAGCTTCGCCGCTTTTTCCGCATGTTGAAACGTTCGCCATGACCGACGCGTCCGCCCAAGGCCCCGACTATTCCGACACGCTCTATTTGCCGAAGACCGATTTCCCGATGCGGGCCGGCCTGCCGCAGAAAGAGCCGGAAATTCTCGCCCGCTGGCAGCGCGACGGCCTTTACGGCCAGTTGCGCCGCGCCGCCGCTGGCCGGCCGAAATTCGTGCTGCACGACGGCCCGCCCTACGCCAACGGCAACATCCACATCGGCCACGCGCTGAACAAGATCCTCAAGGACCTGGTCGTCCGCTCGGAGCAGATGGCGGGCAAAGACTCCAACTATGTGCCCGGCTGGGACTGCCACGGCCTGCCGATCGAGTGGAAGGTCGAGGAGGAGAACTACCGCCGCAAGGGCAAGGCCAAGCCCGATTTCAGCGACGCCAAGGCGATGGTCGCCTTCCGCCGCGAATGCCGCGCGACCGCCGACCATTGGGTTTCGGTGCAACGCGAGGAGTTCAAGCGGCTGGGCGTGGTCGGCGACTGGGACCATCCTTATTTGACGATGACCTATCCCGCAGAAGCGCAGATCGCGCGCGAGATCCACAAGTTCGCCGCCAACGGCCTGCTCTACCGCGGCTCCAAGCCGGTGATGTGGAGCGTGGTCGAGAAGACCGCGCTCGCCGAGGCGGAGGTCGAGTACGAGGACTATACGAGCGACACGATCTATGTGGCGTTCCCGTTGATCGCCGCGCCGCGGGGCGAAGCGTGGCGCAACGCCAAGGTCGTCATCTGGACGACGACGCCGTGGACAATTCCTGGCAATCGCGCGATCGCCTTTTCGGCGCGCATCCCTTACGGGCTCTATCGCGTGACCGACGCGCCGGCCGACAACTGGGCCAAGCCCGGCGACGTCTTCGTGCTCGCCAGGCCGCTCGCCAGCGAGGTCTTCGCTGCGGCGCGGGTCGCCAATTTCAGGCTGGTCGAGGAGGTGAGCGCCGAAACGCTCGCCGGCCTCGTCTGCGCCCATCCGCTCAGCGCGTTGGGCTATGATTTCCCGGTGCCGCTGCTCGAAGGCGAGCACGTCACCGACGACGCCGGCGCCGGCTTCGTCCACACCGCGCCGAGCCACGGCCGCGAGGACTTCGAGCTGTGGATGGCGTCGACCCGTTTGCTGACTGAGCGCGGCGTCGACACGCGCATCCCCCATCCGGTTGACGAGAACGGCGCCTTCACCGACGAAGCGCCGGGCTTTGCCGGCAAGCGCGTGCTCACCGACAAGGGCGAGAAGGGCGAGGCGAACGAGGCGGTCATCAAGGCGCTGATCGCGGCGGCCGCGCTGGTCGCACGCGGCAAGCTCAAGCACCAGTACCCGCATTCGTGGCGGTCGAAGAAACCGATCATCTTCCGCAACACGCCGCAATGGTTCATCGCCATGGACAAGCCGATCGCCGGCCGTGACGCGAGCCTGCGCGAGACGGCGCTTGCCGCCATCGGCGAGACGCGCTGGGTGCCGACCTCGGGCGAGAACCGCATCCGCGGCATGGTCGGCGCCAAGCCCGACTGGGTGATGAGCCGTCAGCGCGCCTGGGGCGTGCCGATCGCCGTCTTCGTCAACAAGGGCGGCCACGAAATCCTGATCGACGATCGCGTCAACGCGCGCATCGCCGCGGCGTTCGAAACGGAAGGCGCCGACGCGTGGTACGAGGAGGGCGCGGCGAAGCGCTTCCTCGCCCCCGATCACGATCCCGCCGATTACGAGAAGATCGACGACATTCTCGACGTCTGGTTCGATTCCGGCTCCACCCATTCGTATGTGCTCGGCGACGCGCGCCACTTCCCCGGCCTCGCCGGCATCGTGCGCAAGCGCGACGGCGGCGTCGACGAAGTGATGTATCTCGAAGGCTCCGACCAGCACCGCGGCTGGTTCCAGTCTTCGCTACTGGAATCCTGCGGCACCCGCTTCTGCGCTCCCTTCGACGTCGTGCTGACGCACGGCTTCACGCTCGACGAGAAGGGTCGCAAGATGTCGAAGTCGCTCGGCAACCAGACCTTCCCGCAGGATGTGATCAAGCAATCGGGGGCCGACATCCTACGGCTGTGGGCGGCGAGCGTCGACTATTCCGACGACCAGCGCATCGGCCCGGAAATCCTCAAGAGCGTTTCGGACAACTACCGCAAGCTGCGCAACTCGCTGCGCTGGATGCTCGGCACGCTCGCTCACCGGCCGCTCGGGCCGCCCAGCGACGCCTTGCCGCGCGCGCCGCTCGAGCGGCTGATGCTGCATCGGCTCGCCCAGCTCGACCCGATCGTGCGCAAGGCTTACGCCGACTTCGACTACGCCAAGGTCGTCGCTTCGCTGGCGAGCTTCATGAACGTCGATCTGTCGGCGTTCTACTTCGACATCCGCAAGGACGCGCTCTATTGCGATGCGCCGTCGAGCGAGACGCGGCGCGAGGCGCTCGACGTCGTCGAACGCATCTTCCGCTACGTGTCGGTGTGGCTCGCGCCGATCCTCGTCTTCACCTGCGAAGAAGGCTGGGCGTCGCGCGATCCGAACGCCGGCTCGGTCCATCTCGAGCAGTTCCCGACCGCGCCGGAGGTATGGCGCGACGACGCGCTCGCCAAGCGCTGGGACGCGATCCGCCGCGCCCGTTCGGTCGTCACCGGCGCGCTGGAGAAGGCGCGCGAGGCGAAGGCGATCGGCTCGTCGCTCGAGGCGCGCCCGCGCGTTTACGTCGACGATCCGGCGCTGAAGGCCGCGCTCGACGAAGTCGATTTCGCCGAAGTGTGCATCACGTCCGATCTCGTCTTTGCTTCGGGGGAATCGGCGCCGGCCGACGCCTTCCGCCTGGCGGACGTCGCCGGCGTCGCTGTCGTCGTCGAGCGCGCGCCGGGCGTCAAATGCGCCCGCTCTTGGCGCTATTTCGATCCCGCGACCGCCGATCCCGACTACCCAGACGTCAGCCCACGCGACGCGGCGGCGTTGCGCGAGCTCGGCGTCCAGCGGCGGGCGTGATGCGCGCGCGCGCCATCGGCGCCATCGCCATCGTCGCCGTCGTCGCGCTCGACCGCGCGGCGAAAGCGCTGGTGCTTGCCGATTTCGCCGCGACCGCCGCCGCCCCGGCGCCGTTGACGCCCTTCCTCGACCTCGCCTTGCGCTGGAACCGCGGCATTTCCTTCAGCCTGTTCGCGCAGGAATCGGCGGCCGGACGCTGGCTGCTGCTGGCGCTGACCGCGATCGTCACCGCGCTGATCGCGCTGTGGCTGTGGCGCGCGCGCGCGCCGCTGGTCGGTCTCGCCCTTGGCCTGATCGTCGGCGGCGCGATCGGCAACGGTTACGATCGCCTCGTCTGCGGCGCGGTCGTCGATTTCCTCGACTTGCACGCGCTTGGCCGCCACTTCTTCGTTTTTAACCTCGCCGACGCGGCGATCAATCTCGGCGTCGCGCTGCTGATCCTCGACGGCCTGTTTGGCGGGACGCGGCATGGCGGCGAACCTGCTTAGGCCGCGCGCGCCTCGATCAGGCAGACGCCGGCGAGCGGAACGACGCGGGTCAGACACAGGTCGGACGCGGCGAGGATGTTTACGAATTCCGCCTCGCTGCGCTCCTTGCCGCCGTCAGTGAGGACCATCATCTCCAGATCGAACAGCCGCCCGATGTCGGGTTCGTTGACCGGCCGCAGCACGAAATCGCTGATCAGCAGGCGCCCGCCAGGCCGCATTGCCGCCCGGCAATTGCGCAGAATGGCGATCGAGTCGGCGTCGTTCCAGTCGTGCAGCACATTGGTCATGATGTAAGCGTCGGCCGGTGGAACGGCGGTGAAGAAATCGCCGCCGACGGCCGTGAGCCGCTCGCCAAGTCCGTGCGCGGCGATGCGCGTCCGGGCCGCTTCGACAACGTGAGGAAGATCGAAAACAATCCCGCGCATCGCCGGATAGCGGGCGAGAATGGCGGACAAGAGCTCGCCCTGGCCGCCGCCGATGTCGACGAGCGCGTCGACCCCGGTGAAGTCGTACTGGCCGAGGATCAGCGGATGGGCCGCCGCAGCGACACTGCTCATGGCGTGGTCGAAACACAGGCCAGTCTCGCGATCGCGCGCCATGTATGACCAGCTAGACTCGCCGAAGATCTTGGCGAATCCGCTCTGTCCGGTGCGGATGCTGTGCTCCAGCGCTCCGAATGCTGCGTAATGGGCGTCGCAACCGAACCAGCGGGCGAAGTCGCGCCACGATCCTGGCGCGTCGCCGCGCAAGCACTCGCCCATCGGGGTGAGTTCCCAATGGTCCTCGCCGTTTTGGCGCAACACGCCGAGGCTAGCGAGCGTAGCCAGGAACCGGCGGAACGTCGCAGGATCGGCGTCCAGCGCTTTGGCGAGCGCCGGCGTGTCGGCAACGCCGGCGGCGATTCGATCGGCGACGCCGAGCCGGGCGGCGACTTGCGCCGCCTGAGCGGCGAATCCCGCCGTGATGAGTTGCAGAAGCGCGACCTGGGGTGGCGCTTCAGGGCCTGCGGGTCGCGCCACGGGTCCCTCGGCCAAAGCTGCGGGGTTCACGCGAGCGGGATTACCGCTGCGGCGGCGGGAATTCAATCGAGGGCGGCGAAATGACACGGCGAGCTCCGCGCGACGCGCGCCGAGTCGCTGGCCTGCAAATCGATTTCTGTTCTGCCGCTGCGGCTTCGAATCCCATTTTCCGCAATTCCGTGGTACGGAAGGCGTTCCGCCGCGCTGGCGACCGGACGCTGGGTTTCTTTCCGCGCCTTGGAATCGCCGGATTGTCGCGGCTACCAATCTGATGGCCGGCGCGTCGCGAACCGGCCCTGCGCGGATAAGGACAGGGGTTTTCGGTCATGACGAGGATCGGGCTTGGACGCGGCCGCTCTGGCGGCTTGGCGATTTCAGCCGCAGGCGCGTTGTGGCTCGCCTGCGCCGGCCAGCCGGCGACCGCCGGCGACGACGGCGCGGCGCCGATCTGGACCAGTCTGGGCTCGGTGCTCAACTTCGGCGACGACAATGTCACGCCGGACATCGAATATCGCGACCACCCGCGCCTCGTCGTTCCGCCTAAGTTGGATCTGCCGCCACCCGCCGCCCTGCCTTCGGCCGGCGCCTCCAACTGGCCACGCGATCCCGATGTCGAGAACTTCAAGAAGCTTAAGGCGGAGCAAGATCGACCGCACACCCACACTGTTGGCGCCCGCATGCGCACGGGCCCGGAAGACACGCCAGTTCCGACGAATGGCGTCGTCACCACGAATTACACGGCCGGCATGGGTCCCAGCGCGCGCGGCAAATGCACCGCCGGCCCCGGCCAATCGTGCGACAGCCCGCCGTCGCCGACGCTCAACTGGAACCCGCTGACCTGGGTCGGCGTCCAGCCGAAGCCGGTGACGGTGCTCGGGCCCGAGCCTGCGCGCACGTCGCTGACCGACCCGCCGCCCGGCTTTCGCGCCCCCGCCGAGGGCGCCGGCGTGAAAGTCGACAATAACTAGCCCTCTTTGTGAAAGAGGCCGTCGCTTCGCGCGCAGCGGCCGGGCGCAAGCGACATCAATGACCGATTCTTCCGTCTCCAACGCCGCGCAGGCCGCCTCCAGCGCCTATCGCCTGGCGTCGCTCGATCAGGAATTCCTGCAGGGCGATTCGACCCGCGGCGTTCGCTTCCAGCTCGAATATCAGAAGGCGCAGGAGGCGCTGCGCGCCTACGGGGTCGTTTCGACGCTGGTCGTCTTCGGCTCGGCTCGGGCGCGCGAAAACGGTCCCGGCCGTCAGGCGTTTTGGTATGCCGAAGCGCGCGCCTTCGGCCGCATCGCTTCGCTCGAGGGCGGCGCCGCGCGCGGCGGGCCTCCCTACGCCAATGTCGTGGCGACCGGCGGCGGACCGGGGACGATGGAAGCCGCCAACCGCGGCGCACACGACGCGGGCGCGCCGACCATCGGCTTCAACATCACCCTGCCGCGCGAGCAGGAGCCTAATCCCTACACCACCCCCGCGCTGTCCTTCCGCTTTCACTATTTCGCGATGCGCAAGATGCATTTCGCGATGCGGGCCAAGGCGCTGGTGGTGTTTCCCGGCGGCTTCGGCACGTTCGACGAGCTGTTTGAGCTGTTGACGCTGTCGCAGACCGGAAAAACGGCGCGCATCCCGATCGTCCTGGTCGATCAGGATTATTGGCGAAAGGTGATCGATTGGCGGGCGCTGCAGGAGCACGGCATGGTCAGCGCCGAGGACCTCGGCCTGCTCGAATTCGCCCACAACGGCGCCGACGCCTGGGCGATCCTCAAGCAGGCGGGAATCGGCGCCGCGCCGGGCGCCGCCCTCGAGGTCAACAACTTCCCTCTTGGCGGGGCGTGAAAAAGGCGCTACATAGCAATTAGATTCGTCGTCGAGCCTTGAGTCTAGACGACGTACGGTTTCCCAGAATGAGCCGGCTTGCGGACGCAACCTGAGGGGGTTCGCGACCGGCTAGGGACTGTGAAGCCAAACCGCCTTCTTTTCGCGCCGTCCGCGCGGGCCGATCGATGCGGCGATTGGCGCGCGAGACGCAGCGGGAACAGGCAGTCGTTCCTGTGAGAACGCTATCCGCCGATGCTTGAAAGGGCCGTTCTTCATTTCGCCGCGCCGCGCGGATCTTCCGCCCGGCGGCGCGAACGCGCGTTCGGCCGTCGCGAACGTCGAGATCAATCAAGGAACATTCGATGAGACCTGGTCAGAACAACAAGCGGATGCGCGGCAACCGCCCTTCCAACAATCGGCGCGGCCCCAATCCGCTGACTCGTTCGTACGAATCGAACGGGCCCGACGTGAAGATCCGCGGCAACGCCCATCACATCGCCGAGAAGTATCTGCAGCTCGCGCGCGATTCCCACACCAGCGGCGATCCGGTCGCAGCTGAGAACTACCTGCAGCACGCCGAGCACTATTTCCGCCTCATCGCCGCCGCCCAGGCCGCCCAGGCGCACGCCCAGAGCGGCCGGCCGCCGGGCGAAGGCGAGGCGGTCGAGATCGAGGACGACGAGGATTTCGGCGGCGTCGCCGACCGGTTCGCTTCCCCCGTCGAACGCAACCCCGCCCCGTACGCGCCGCAGCCCTACGTGCAAGGCCAGCCGAATGCGCCGGGCGTCGGCCCGCAGCCGACCTTCGCCGAAGGCGAGCGTCAGCCGCAGCAGGGCGGCGACCAGCGTGGCGGCTACCAGCAGCGTCAGGACCGACCGCGCCCGCAACAGCAGGACCGCGGGCCGCGCCCAGATCGGCCCTATGGCGATCGGCAGGACCGCGGCGAGTTCCGCGAAGGCCGCCGCGATTTCAAGCCGCGCGAGTTCCGCCCCTATCGCGATCCCAATGCGCCGCGCGAAAATCCGCCACCGGCCGCGGCCGACGGCGCCGCGGCGCTGCCCTCGTTCATCACCGCCGCGCCGCGCGTGCCCGGCCCGATGGACGCCGAGGTTCCGACGCCGCAAGAGAACGCCGTCGAGGCGAATGGAGTGGTCGAGTCGGCCGACGCGGGCTTTGAGCCGTCGGGCGACCCGCGCTTCCCCGGCCGCGCGCGTCGTCGCCGGCTGCGCTCGCCCTACGGCTTCCATCCGTCGGCGAATCAGGACGACGAGAGCGAAGGCCCGGTTCCGCCCAGCGACGCTCCGGTCTCCGAGTGAGCGGCGCGGCCGTTTAGCCGACGCCGACGCTTTCGAACTTCGCTTGCACGTGTTCGCGGTCGAACGGCTTCATCAGGAAGTCGTCGGCGCCGGCGTGCATCGCGCGGGCGATTTGCGCCACGTCGTATTCGCTGGTGCAGAACACCACTTTCGGCAGATCGCCGCCGGGCATCGCCCGCAGCTCGCGCAGGAATTCGTATCCGTCGAGCACTGGCATCGCGCCGTCGACAAGGATCGCGTCTGGCATGAAGAACGAGCAGGCCGCCAGCGCCTGCCGGCCGTCGGCCGCTTCCGACGTGCCGAGGTTCATCCCTTCGAGAATGCGGCGGGCGATCTTGCGGATCACCGGCGAATCGTCGACCACCAGCACCTGTTTCATAGCCTGGATCCCATCGCGCCGCCGCGCGTCAAAGCGCAACCGGCGGCTCGCCGATCTTGGCGCTGCGACGTTAAGAAGAATTGAACCGGTTCGATTTGGTTCACACTTTCACGCCCGTCGGCCGCGCTTCGAAGGTCACCGATTCCGCCTCGACGGTGATCGCGACCTCCATTCCGCATTCGCGCGCCACCAGGCCGGTGAAGAAAGGCTGGATGCTGTGGGCGTCGACCGCCCCGCTCTCCGGCCGGCCGGCGATCAGGTCGGTGGTCCCGCTCGCCAGCCGTGGATTGGGGCCTTTGGCCTCGACCCGCATCGCCAGCGATTCGTCCTGGCCGCTGAGGTCGACGGAAATGACGCCGCCGCGCGGGATCGCCGACTGGGCGATCAGGCAGAGATTGAGCAGCAGCTTGACCTTGTTCTTGGCGGCGAACTGGCGCGGCGGATTCCACGCCAAGATGGTGCGATCGCCGGGGATGACGCCGCGCATCACCGTTTCCGCGTCGCCGGTGTCGATCGAGGCCCCCAACGAGCCCGCCGCGCCGAAGGCGAGCCGGCAGAACTGCAGCCGCGCCGAAGCGGAGGCGGCGCTCTTCTTGATCAGCTCCGTCGCTACAGCCCGCATCTCGGGGTCTTTTTCGTCCTCCAGCACTTCCAGGCCGTTGACGATCGCGCCGACCGGAGAGATCACGTCGTGGCAAACCCGCGAGCACAGCAGCGCGGCGAGGTCCATCGGGGCGAGGGCGACCATTGTCATTCGACTTTTCCTGTGGCTGTCGCCGCCGAGGGCGGCGCGGACGAAGCGCGGTGGGCTGCCGGCGCGATCGTATTTGATTCGCCGCCGCGCGGCGACTGGGCGATGAGCGGAAGCGAAGAAAGGAAGATTGCTTGACCGATTCGGCGACGACAGGGCGGCTCGATCTTGCGACGGCCGGTCGCGACGAGGCGGCGATCCTGCTGGCCCGCGTCGCGCTCGCCGCCGGTCCGGCGGTGATGGCCGAATACGCCCACGGCGGCCCGGCGCGCGCCAAGAGCGACGGCAGTCCGGTCACCGCTGCCGACGAGCGGGCCGAGGCGACGATCCGCGAGCGTCTGGCGGCCTGGGCGGCGCCGATCCCGATCGTCGCCGAAGAGGCGACCGCGGCCGGCGCGCCGATGGTCGTCGCCGAGCGGTTCGTCCTGGTCGATCCGCTCGACGGGACGCGCGAATTCATCGCCCGCAACGGCGAGTTCACCGTCAACGTCGCGCTGATTGAACGCGGCCAGCCGATCGCTGGCGCGGTCTATGCGCCGGCGATCGATCGGCTGTGGTTCGCCGGCGCGCGCGCTTTCGCCTGCGCGGCCCCGGTCGGCGCCGACCTGCCGTCGGCGCAGGCCTGGCGCGCGCTGAAGGTTCGCGCCGCTCCGCCGGCGTTGACCGCGCTCGCCAGTCGCTCGCATTGCGACCCCGCGACCGAAGCTTTCCTCGCTGGTCTGCCGATCGCCGAGCGCCGATCGGCCGGCTCGTCGCTGAAATTCTGCGTCATCGCCGAGGGCGACGGCGACGTCTATCCGCGCTTTGGGCCGACGATGGAGTGGGACACCGCCGCCGGCGACGCGGTCCTGCGCGCCGCGGGCGGGACGACGCTTTCGGTCGATGGCGGGCCGCTGCTCTACGGCAAGATCGCCGTGGGCCTGCGCAATGGCGGCTTCGTCGCCTGGGGCGACCCGCGCGCCGCCGTTCATCGTTAATGGACCGTCAATCGGCCGCAGCGATAGTCGTGGCTGGCGATTCGCCATCACGGCGACACGATTTGCCGGGAAGCCTCTGCCGACGCGGTCCGCGCGCCGGACGCGCTTGGAGGAAAGCGACATGTCGACGATTACGCGGCGCGACTGGCTCGGCGGCGCCCTCGCCGTCGGGGCCCTCGCCTTCACCCGCCCGGCGCTGGCCGACCAACCAGCCCCTTACTCGCTCGACGAGGTCATAAGCAGCGGCCATCATTTCTTCGGCGCGGTGTCGCGCGGTCTCGCCGAGGTCGTGCAGGAGGCCGGTCGCCGCTGGGGCCTGCCCAACGCCTACATCCTCGGTCAGGAGGCCTCGGGGGCGTTCGTCGGCGGTCTGCGCTACGGCGAGGGCAAGATGTACACCCGCAACGCCGGCGACCAGAAAATATTCTGGCAGGGTCCCTCGCTCGGCTTCGACGCGGGGGCCGACGGCGACCGGACGATGATGCTGGTCTACAATCTCCCGGCGACCGAAGCGATTTTCAGTCGATTCGGCGGCATCGACGGCTCAGCCTATTTCGTCGGCGGCTTCGGCTTCACCGCTCTGGCAGCGGACAACGTCGTCGTCGTGCCGATCCGCTCCGGCGTCGGCGCTCGGCTCGGGGTCAACCTCGGCTATCTGAAGTTCACCCCCCACGCGACCTGGAATCCATTCTAAGCCGTCTGCCTCTTTGCTTGGCCGGGGCGGGCGTGCGATATTGCCGCGCCACGTCGCCCCGGCAACGAGACGAAATTGATCGAGCAGGCGATTTTTACCGCCGTCGGGTTTCTGACCGCGACGCTGCTGGCGTTGGCCGCAGCGCCGGCGGTCGCGCGCCGCGCGCGCCGGCTCGCGGAAGCGCGCGCCCGCTTGCTCGCGCCGCTGAGCGAAGCGCAGGCGATCGCCGACCGCGACGCGCTGCGCGCCCAACATGCGATCGAGATCGTCCGGCTCGAACGCCGGCTGCGCGCCGCCGAAGAGGCGGTCGCGGCGTGCAAGGTCGAGATCGGACGGCAGTTCGTGCGCCTCATCGCGCTGGAGGAGGCGGCGACGACGGGCGTCGGCGATCTCGAAGCGGCGCGCTGGGAAGCCAACGAATTGCGCGGCGAACTCGGCGCGGTTCAGTGCGCCCTGGCCGACATTGACGTTCAGCGCGATCACGTCGAAACGCGGCTCGAGTACGCCGAGACGCTCGCCGAGGAGCGACGCGGCGAGATCGCCACTCTGGAGACCCGGCTCGCGGCGGTCGAAGTTCGCCTCGCCGACGCCGAAAGCGCCGCCGCCGCCGCCGCCGAGCGCGCCGCAGCGGAGCAAGACCGGCTCAGAGCGGCGCTCGCCGACGCCGAGGCGCGACTCGCGCGCAGCGAGGCCGCGCGCGAAGAGGCGGTGCTCGAGAACCGGCGCCAGCTCGAGCGCGTCGCCGAACGCGGCGGCGCAGCGGCGAACGCCGAGGCGAGCGAACGCGCCGATCGCGACAAGGCGCTGCGCGCCGCCATCGCCCGCATCGGCCGCGACGTCGCGCGCCTCGAAGGGCGCCGGCGCGTCGCCGAAGCGGAGTCGATCAATCACGCCGCGCCGTTGCATCCTGCGCCCGCCGGCAAGATCCGTCACAGCGAGCCAGCGGCGCGCGAGGGTTAGCGCCGCTTTTCAGCGACTCATGAACGTGCATAATTCGCTGGCGCCGACCGGCGGCGCAGCGCTGGCGCGCAAAGGAAAGTCATGGCCGAACCTCTCGAAGACGCCGTCGAATCCAAAGACAAGAAGGTCGCGCTGCTGATTGCGGTCCTCGCGCTGTTCCTGGCGCTGGCCGAGTCCGGCGCCAAGAACGCCGAGCACCGCGCCACCGAGCTCAATATCGAGTCCTCCGATCTCTACAATTTCTACCAGGCCAAGAAGGTGCGCTCGACGATCGCCGAGACCGCCGCCGAATCGCTCGAGGCGGAGCGCGGCGCGGCGAGCGATCCGCAGGTCCAGGCGGCGATCGACAAGCAGATCGCCAGCTTCAAGGCGACGGTGGCGAAGTTCGAGAAGGACCCGAAGACTCCCGAGGACAGCCTCGACGCGATTCAGGAGCGCGCCAAACAGGCGAGCGAAGGACGCGAGCTCTCCAACCGCAAGCTCGAACACTACGAATACGCCAGCGGCTCGCTGCAGATCGCTGTCGTCCTCGCTTCGGCCGCGATCATCACCGGCGTAGCGGCGCTTGCCTGGATCGCCGGCGGGCTCGGCCTGATCGGCGCGGCGCTGCTCGCCTTCGGCCATCTCGCGCCGACGCTGCTGCCGTTCTTCGGCTGAGGGCGGCCACGACGAGTTGGCGCGCTCGCTCGGACCGTGGCGCCGCTGACGCGACCGAACGCCGCGGTCGCCTTCTGTTCGCGCCTCGCCGCCGAAACGCCAGACGGCGACCGTAATTTCGCCGCGCCGGCGCGGCGATGTGTGCGCCTTTGCTTGGCGATTCCCGCCGCAACTCGAGGCGCCCCCATGCGCGCAGCCGCCATCTCCCTGATCGCCTTCACCGTCGCGTTTCCCGCCGTCGCCGGCGAGACCGATGTCGTCTCCCGCATCGACGCGGTGACCATCTATCCCGACGCTGCGATCGTCACTCGCCTCGCCGAAGTCGACGCGCCGGCCGGCGACAGTGTGCTGACGTTCCGTAATTTGCCGCTCGGGCTCGATCCCGATTCGCTGCGCGTCGAGGGGACGGCGATCGCGGCGCTGACCATCGGCTCGGTCGAGACGCATGTCGCGCCGGCCGAAGCCCAGCCAGGCGACGACGCGCTGACGACAAGACTCGCCGATTTGCGCCAGCAGCGCGCCGCGACCCAGACGACGATCGACTCGCTGCAAGGCAAGCGCGCGATGATCGTGCGTTTCTCGCAGAGCGGGCCGGAGAAGCTCTCGCCTGATTCCAAACCGCTCGACGTCGCCGACTGGTCGGCCGCCTGGGACGCCGTCGGAACGGCGCTCGCCAAGGTCAGCGCCGATCTCACGCCGGCGCTCGAAAAGGCGCGCATCCTCGACGATCAGATCGCCGCCCTCGAAGCGCAGCAGCAGGCGCCGCGGCCGCAGGCGGCGGGGCGCGTCGTCACCGTCGCCGTCAACGCCGCCGCCGCCGCGCGCCTATCGCTGTCGCTTTCGTACCGCGTCGCCGACGTCGGTTGGACGCCGCTCTACGACGCCGCGTTGAAGACCGACGATGCGGCCGGGCCGAGCATGACGCTGACCCGCCGCGCCGCCATCGCGCAATCGACCGGCGAGGATTGGAGCGACGTCGCGCTGACCGTGTCGACGGCGCGGGTCGCGCGCGCCGTCGACGTCGTCGATCTGCGGGGACAACGCATCGACTTCTGGCAGCCGGAGATCAACGAATTGGCCGCCGCTCGCCCGGCGGCGAAGCGCGCCGCCGCGCCGGCGGACAAGCCGGCGCTCGCCGAGGCGCCGCCGGCCCCGCCGACCTTTGCGTTGGACGGTTCTGCGCCTCAGCCGATTGTGGCCCAAGACGCCGCAGCGCAATTGCGGACCAGCGCCTATACCGCCGCGTTCAAGGCGGCGGGCCGCGTCACGCTGGCGAGCGACGGCTCGCAGAAGTCGTTCGTGCTTGGCCGCGTCGTCGTCCAGCCGATCGTGAGCGTCAAGACCGCGCCGAGCGTCGATCCGGTCGCCTATGTCGAAGCGCATTTCGTCGATGCGGAAGACGCGCCGATTCTGCCCGGCCGGGTGGCGCTGATTCGCGACGGCGCCTTCGTCGGCGAAGGTCGCGTCGGCTTCGTCGCGCCTGGCGACGGCGTCGATCTCGGCTTCGGCGGCGACGACAAGGTCAGGGTCGACCGCGCGCCGGTGAACCGCAAGGAGAACGAGCCGACCTGGTACAATCAGACCAAGATCGAGACGCGCGAGTTCGTCACCAGCGTGAAGAACCTGCACGCCTTCCCGGTCAAGGTGCAGCTGATCGACCGCGCGCCGGTTTCAGAGAATGCGGCGATCGTCGTCGAGCTCGCGCCCGCGACCACCCCGCCGACCGACAAGCAGGTCGGCGACAAGCGCGGGGTGATGAGCTGGACGCTCGATCTCAAGCCGGGTGAGGCCAAGGACGTGCGCCTCGCCTACCGCATGAAGTGGCCGGCCGACCGCGAAGTCGTGGTCGGCGACGCGCCGTCCGCGATCGTGGCGCGCTGAGCGCCGCGCCTCAGTCGCAGACCTGGACGCGCGGCCGCCGCCAGACGCCGTAGGCGTCGTCCCAGACCGGCTGGCCGCGGGTCCAGTAGCAATGCTGCGGCGGCGGCGGGCCGCCTGGGCCGTAGTCGACATAACCGGGCGGCGGCGGGCCGTAGGGCGGCGGGGGCGGCCCGTCCGGCGGATAGACCGGACGCGGCGCCAGCGCGCCGCCAAGCAGCATCCCGCCGAGGAAGCCGCCGGCGACTCCCGCAGCGACGCGACCGCCGTCGTCGGCGCGGGCGCTGGTCGTCGGCGCAACGGCGACAAGCGCCGTCGCAGCGACGGCGAAGGCTGAGATCAATCTCTTCATGACCGGTCTTTCCTCGCTTCAAATTCGGCCGGCGACTAGGCAGGCCTCGTAAGGCAAATTGATGACGCGCGCCCGCGGCTTCGTTCATGCGTGTTCGTCGCCGCCGCGCGCGCCGGCGGCCAGCGCCAAGGCGCGGCGGCGGCGCAGAACGGCGGGCGTCGGAACCGCGCTGCGGATCGCGGCGGCGGGCCGACTCGGCGTCGCCGCGGCGGTCGGGTCGTATTGAGGCCGCTGGCGCGTCGGCGTCGGTTGCGGCGCGCCGATCATCGCCGCCATCGTCAGGCGTGCGGCCGCCGGACTCAGCGCGTCCTTCAATCGCGCGAGGGCGGCGATGCGGCGGTACTTGCCGCCGTCGAGCAGGTCGCGCGCGGCGAGAATGCGCACCGTCGCGTCGTTGGGCGCGTAGAGGGCCGCCAGCGCGACCGCGAGCGGCTCGCCGGAGGCGTCGCCGGCGATGCGCGCAGCGAACGCCGGCGGGCAGCCGAACGCCTCGGCGAGCTCGGCCTCGAACTGCGTCCAGTCGGCCGCCATGGCGTCTTGCTCGAGTCGCGCGGCGACGCGCGCGGCCTCGCCGCCGTCGAAAGCGGGATCTCGCCGGCCGAGGGTCGCGCGCTGCGCGGCCGCGACGATGCGGCCGCGGCGCCCCGCGTCGGCCTCGAAGAACAGGGCCGCCTGTTCGATCGTCGCCGGCGCGCGCTCGAGCAGCGCGTCGGCGAGGCGGCGGTCCCCCGCCGCTTCGATGCGCGCCTTGGCGCGGCGCGCCATCGCCGCGAAACGCGAAGCGTCGATCGGCGCGCGACGATTGCGCGCCAGCGCCAGCGCCACCTCGATCTCTTCGCGCTCGACCAACCGCGTCACCAGCGTCGGGTCGAGATCGGCGCGGCGCGCAACGGCGCGGGCTTGCGCCGCGTCGCCGTCAACTGCGGCGATGAGTCGCTCGCGCGGCAACGTGACGGCTTCGGCGAGCGCAACCAGCGCCGCCTCGCCGCCCAAGGCCTCGACGGCGGCGAGCGCGTCAGCCGCGACGGGATAGGGCGCGAGCCGGCGCGCGAAGGCCGAGCGCGTCGCTTCGTCCGCTTCGCCGAGCGCCGCCGCCGCCGTAGCGAGAACGGCCTGGCGGCGCGGCGCGCCGGCGGGCATGGCGACCAGGCAATCGGCGGCGACGCGCAACCACAAATCGCGGTCGGCGGGACGCGGGCTGGCGGCCAAAGCGTCGAGAAACGGCAGGCCGATCGGCGAAAGATCCGAAACCACGCGTCGCGTTTCCTTCTGCGGCGGCGAAACTTCATTCAGACTAGCCGCATCTCGTTGACCAAGTATTAACCTTCGGTCCGCGTAATGGTCCGGCGCACGAGCGCGCGAGGCGCCAGGGGAGGCGCCGTCGGGGTTGGGGCCATGGGCGAACTGATCCTGTTTCGACCTGCAGCCGGACCGCGCAAGGAGAGCGCGGAACGCGGCGACGCAGCGCAGATTTTGTTCTTTACTGGCGTCCGTTATCAGCGCGCGCCCGAACCGACCGTGGGTATGGAAGGCGGCGACACGGACGCGCCACGATCGGGCGGCGTCGGCGGCCCCGGCGGCCGTCGCAAACGCCGCGGATAGGCGGACGCGCCATTTTCCGCTTGCCATCCACCGCCGTCTCGATTAGCAGCGGCGGCGGGACACCTCTCCCCAACGAGAGGCGCCCATCTGAAAGGATGGCTACCGATGACGACGACGCCCGCCGCGCGGCCACATGACGCGCGTTTTTCTTCCGGCCCCTGCGCCAAACGGCCCGGCTGGACCCCCGAAGCCCTCAAAGACGCCCCCCTTGGCCGCTCGCATCGCGCCAAGGTCGGCAAGACCAAACTCAAGCTGGCGATCGACCTGACGCGCGAAGTGCTCGGCGTTCCGGCCGACTACCGCATCGGCGTGACGCCCGGCTCCGACACCGGCGCGGTCGAAATGGCGCTGTGGTCGCTCATCGGCGCGCGACCGGTCGACATGCTGGCGTGGGAGAGCTTCGGCGAAGGTTGGGTCACCGACGTCGTCAAGCAACTCAAGCTCGCCGACGCGCGCACGCTGAAGGCGCCCTACGGCGAGTTGCCCGATCTCACGGCAGTCAATTTCGATCACGATGTCGTCTTCACCTGGAACGGCACGACATCGGGCGTGCGCGTTCCCGACGCGAAATGGATCGCCGCCGACCGCAAGGGCCTGACGATCTGCGACGCGACGTCGGCGGCGTTCGCGCAGGACCTCGATTGGCCGAAACTCGATGTCGTCACCTTCTCCTGGCAGAAGGCGCTCGGCGGCGAGGCGGCGCACGGCATGATCATTCTCAGCCCGCGCGCGGTCGAGCGGCTCGAGACCTACAAGCCGGCCTGGCCGCTGCCCAAGGTCTTCCGCATGACCAAGGGCGGCAAACTGATCGAAGGGATTTTCGAGGGCGAGACGATCAACACGCCCTCGATGTTGTGCGTCGAGGATTACATCGACGCGCTTGTGTGGGCCAAGAGCGTCGGCGGGCTGAAAGGCCTGTTCGCGCGCGCCGACGCCAACGCCAAGGCGATCGCCGATTGGGCGGCCAAGACGCCGTGGGTCGATTTTCTCGCCCGCGTTCCGGCGACGCGCTCCAACACCAGCGTCTGCCTGAAGGTCGTCGACAAAGACGTGACGACTTTGCCGGCCGAGGCGCAGGCGGCTTTCGCCAAGGCGCTCGCGAGCGCGCTGGAGAAGGAGAAGGTCGCTTTCGACATCGGCGGCTATCGCGACGCCCCGCCCGGCCTGCGCATCTGGTGCGGCGCGACGGTCGAGAAGGCCGACATCGAGGCGCTGACCCTCTGGCTCGACTGGGCCTTCGCCCAGGAGAAAGCCAAGCTCGCCAAGGCGGCCTGACGCCTCTCCCTTCTCCCGTTCGGGAGAAGGGTCGGGGATGAGGGCGCGCCGCAAGGCGCGTTCCCGCTTCCCGCAATCCACGACATTCGATGATCACGGCGCCGAACGGCGCCGACCCCTCATCCGGCGCTTCGCGCTACCTTCTCCCGCAAGGGGAGAAGGGTCACAGGAACACCCCCCATGGCTCCCCGCGTTCTCATCTCCGACAAACTCTCTCCCGCCGCGGTGGCGATCTTCAAGGCGCGCGGCGTCGAGGTCGACGTCAAGCCCGGCCTCGACAAGGACGAACTCGCCAAGATCATCGGCGACTATGACGGCCTGGCGATCCGCTCGGCGACCAAGGTCACCGCCAAGCTGCTCGAGCACGCCAAGAAATTGAAGGTGGTCGGCCGCGCCGGCATCGGCGTCGACAACGTCGACATCCCCGCCGCGACGGCCAAAGGCGTGATCGTCATGAACACGCCGTTTGGCAATTCGATCACCACCGCCGAGCACGCGATCGCGCTGATGTTCGCGCTGGCGCGCCAGCTCCCCGCCGCCGACGCTTCGACCCAGGCCGGCAAGTGGGAGAAGAACCGCTTCATGGGCGTCGAGCTGACCGGCAAGACGCTCGGCGTCATCGGCTGCGGCAACATCGGCTCGATCGTCGCCTCGCGCGGCCTCGGCCTGAAGATGCGCGTGATCGCGTTCGACCCGTTCCTCAGCGTCGAGCGCGCCGCCGAGCTCGGCGTCGAGAAGGTCGAGCTCGAAGAGCTGCTGAAGCGCGCCGACTTCATCACCCTGCATACGCCGATGACGGCGCAGACCAAGAACATCCTGTCGGCCGAGAACCTCGCCAAGGCCAAGAAGGGCGTGCGCATCATCAATTGCGCGCGCGGCGGGCTGGTCGACGAGGCGGGCTTACGCGCGGCGCTCGATTCCGGTCATGTCGCGGGCGCGGCCTTCGACGTCTTCGTCGTCGAGCCGGCGACGGCCAACCCGTTGTTCGGCCATCCCAACGTCGTCGCCACGCCGCACCTCGGCGCTTCGACGACGGAGGCGCAGGAGAACGTCGCGCTGCAGGTCGCCGAGCAGATGTCGGACTACCTGATCCAAGGCGCTATCACCAACGCGGTCAATTTCCCCTCGATCACCGCCGAAGAGGCGCCGAAGCTGAAGCCGTTCATCGCGCTTGCCGAAGGACTCGGCTCGTTCGCCGGCCAGCTCACCGACGATCCGATCGAGAAGGTGACGATCACCTACGAAGGCGGGGTCGCTGGGCTGAAGACCAAGGCGCTGACCTCGGCGGCGATCGCCGGCGTGCTCAGGCCGTCGCTGGTCGACGTCAACGTCGTCTCGGCGCCCGCGGTCGCCGCGCAGCGCGGCATCGTCGTCGAAGAGGCGACCCGCGCCGCGCGGAGCGACTACGAGAGCTTCATCACGCTCTCGGTCACCACCGCCAAGCAGGAGCGCAGCGTCGGCGGCACCGTGTTCCACGACGGCAAGCCGCGCATCCTGTCGATCAAGGGCATCAAGGTCGACGCCGAATTCACCCCGTCGATGATCTATGTCACCAACGAGGACAAGCCCGGCTTCATCGGCCGCTTCGCCAGCCTGCTCGGCGAGGCGGGGGTCAACATCGCCACCTTCGCCCTCGGCCGCGACCGTGAGGGCGGTTCGGCGATCGCGCTCGTCTCGATCGACAGCCCGGCGCCGGAAGCGGTGCTCGCCAAGGTCGAGAAGATCGCCGGCGTCAAGCAGGCGAGGGGGCTGAAGTTCTGAAGCGCGGCGCTCGTCCCTGCCTGCGTCTTGGCCGGGCTTGACCCGGCCATCCAAGCGGCGACGCTCTGTGCAGAAGATCGCCGCAGGAGAACTTTGGCTTTCTTCCGACGACACGGCTTGGGTGGCCGGGTCAAGCCCGGCCATGACGAACCGTAGATGTTGCTTCGTCTCACGCGCCGCCGCTGCGGCGATAGTCGGACGGCGTCCTGCCGAAAGCGGCGCGGAAGCGCGCGTTGAAGGTCGACAGGTCGCCGAAGCCGCAATCAAAAGCGATCGCCGTTACGCTCTCGGACGTTTCGCTTAGGCGGGCCGCCGCGCGCCGCAGCCGAGTGGCGATCAGATATTGATGCGGCGTCGCGCCGACGGCGCGGCGGAAGACGCGCAGGAAGTGGAACTTGGAGAGCCGCGCGACGCGCGCCAGCGCCGCGAGGTCGAGCGCTTCGTCGTCGTTCCAGGATTCGATCGCGCGCGCCGCCTCGGCGATTCGCTCGAGCTCGCGCGCCGACGCCCGCGGCGGGGCAAGCGCGCGGCCGGCGACGAGCGCGACGATGCGCGCCGCCGCCTCCAGCGCGCGTTCCTCGATCCGCAGCGGCGAGCGTTGGCGCGCCAGGCTCTCGAGCCCGGCGACCAGCGGCGTCAGCGCGGCGTGTGGCGGCGCGGCGTCGGCGGCGAATCGGTAGCGGCTGGACCCGGCGGCCGAAGCGGCGATCTCAGCGAAAGCTTCCGGCGCGAGAGCGAGCGAAACGCAGCGATCGCCGCGGCTGTGGGCGTGGCCGCAGGCGTAGCATTGGCCGGCGTTGCCGAGCAGCAGCGCGCCAGGGAACAGCGCCGCTTCGCCTCTCTCGCCGCGATAGGTGAACGAGCCCGCGAGCGTCGCGGCGATGGCGAAGCTTTCGTGGCGCTCCTCGAACGGCCGGTCGCCCTGTCCGGCGTCGCAGACGAATTCGCCGACGCTCCAGCCGTCGCCGGCGGCGATCGTTCGCTTGCGCATCGCGGCGGTTGCGCCGTCGTCGGCCAAGATCGGCATGGCGGGAAAAATAGCAATTTTCCCCAGGCGGCGGAACCGCGGCGCGCGCAATCTCCCGCTCACGTCGGCGACGCGTCCGCAGCGGACCGCGCGCCGCCTTCCAGGAGACTTCGATGTTCGACCACGTTTCGCTGGGCGTTCGCGACATTGCCCGCTCACGCCGCTTCTACGATTCGGCGCTCGCGCCGCTCGGCTTTGTCGCGCTCAGCGATGCTGACGATTCGCTCGGCTACGGCAAGGACGCGGTCGCGCTGTGGCTTTCGTTGAGTGCGAGCCCGGTCCCCGCCGATCCGCGTTCGGGACTGCATTTCTGTTTCAAGGCGCCGAGCCGCCCCGCAGTCGGCGAATTCCACCGCGCCGGATTGGCGGCGGGCGGCAGCGACAACGGCGCGCCGGGCCTGCGCGCCGATTACGGCCCGACGTATTACGCCGCCTATGTCGTCGATCCCGACGGCTACCGGCTCGAGGCGCTGTGCGACAAGGAGGCGTAAGTCATGGCTTCGCTTCGCCGCGAGATCATCGTCAACGCTTCGGTCGACGAGGCCTGGGACGCGATCGCCGACATCGGCGCTCTGCACACGCGGCTCGTCCCCGGCTTCGTCGTCGCGACGACGCTCGAAGCGAATGCGCGCGTCGTCACGTTCGCCAACGGCGCGACCGTGCGCGAGCCGATCGTTTCGCGCGACGCCACGGCGCGGCGGCTCGCCTGGACGTCCGAAGGCGGGCGCGCGACCCATTACAACGCCGCCGTGCAGGCTTTCGCCGTGCCCGCCGGCGGCGCGCGCATCGTCTGGATCGTCGACGTCCTGCCCGACGCGCTCGCGCCGCAGCTCGCCACGGCGATGGACGACGGCATGGCGGCGATGCAGGGGGCGCTCGACGCCGTCGCCGTTAGCCCGCCGGCGCCGATGGTCATGCGGTTGTGGCGCGGCTTCGCCCACGCCGGGTCCGCTGACGCCTACGAGGCGATGCTGAAGCCCGAATTGCTGCCCGGCGTCGGCAAGGCCAAGGGCTATGAGCGGAGTTGGCTGCTGCGGCGCGAGGCGGGGGCGGAGACCGAGTTCGTCACGCTGATGCTGTGGGATAGCCTCGACGCAATCCGCGCGCTCGCCGGACCCGACGTCGAGACGGCGATCGTGCCGGCCGAGCGCCGCCGGCATTTGGCGCGCTTTGACGCGAAGTCGAGCCATTATGCGGTCGCTGCGACGCACGCGCGCGACGGCGGCTGAAGCGCCGCCGCGATGGCGCTCGCGGCCGGCCTGCGCTATCTCAGGGCTCGGGCGCATGCCCGCGCGAGGCGACGATCATGAGCGAGCCCGAGTCGCAATCCCTCGTTCCGACCGAGACCGCGGACCGGCGCGCCGCCGGCGCCGACCCGAAGCTGCTGGAAATGCTCGTCTGCCCGCTGACGCGCGCGACGCTGAGCTACGACGCCGAACGGCAAGAGTTGATCTCGCGCGCGGCCAAGCTCGCCTATCCGATCCGCGACGGCATCCCGATCATGCTGCCCGACGAAGC
This sequence comes from Roseiarcus sp., assembly GCA_049513815.1. Lineage (GTDB taxonomy): Bacteria > Pseudomonadota > Alphaproteobacteria > Rhizobiales > Beijerinckiaceae > Roseiarcus. Next base: position 25,344 of record JBEKVR010000042.1, read on the forward strand.
GCGCCGGCTCGAGGACTGAGATGAACCCGCAGCTCTTCGCCGCCTACTTGCTGATCACGTTCGTCCTGGTCATCGCGCCAGGTCCGATCGTCACCCTCGTCGTCACGACCGGGGCGACGCGCGGGGTCCGTCCGGCGCTGGCGACGGTCGTCGGCACGACGCTCGGCAACGCGCTGCTGCTGACCGCGATCGCGCTCGGCCTGTCGTGGGTGCTCGCCAACGCGCTGATCCTGTTCGAGGTCATGCGCTGGGCGGGCGCGGCCTATCTCGTCTATCTCGGCGTTCAGGCCTGGCGCGGCGCCGCCAAGGCGACCGAGGCCCTGCCGGTCGCCGACCATGTCCATTTCGCCCGCGGCCTCGCGGTGGCGCTGACCAATCCCAAGACGATCGTCTTCTTCACCGCCTTCCTGCCGCAGTTCGTCGACCCGTCGCTGCCGGCGGGGCGCCAGCTCGCGGTCATGTGCGTCGCGTCGACGCTGATGGCGGGGACGACCGACACGGCCTGGGCGGTCGCCGCCGGGCTCGGCCGCGCCTGGTTGATGCGCCCCTCGCGCGCCAAGCTGTTGGCGCGGCTGTCAGGAACCGTGCTGATCGGCGGCGGCGTCTGGCTGTCGCTGGCGCGCAGGCCGGCGTGACTGTTGCTTGCCGGCTTGCATCGAAAGCAAACCCACTCGTCATGGCCGGGCTTGACCCGGCCATCCACGCGCAGACGATGCGTGGCCGGCTCTCGGTTCTTGCCGTTCGGAACTCAGGTTTCGCCCATTGATTGCTTGGCGGAGCGGGGCGCCAGCGAACTTCAAAGTCAAGGATGCGTCACAAGACGCACTGCCTCCGGCGGCGGCCCTTCGGGCCGTCCTTGAGTTTGAAGTTCGCTAGCGCATCATCGCCGCCGTGCAGTTAATGAGCGGCTTTGCGCCGCCGCTCGCCCCAGGCGTTAAGTGCGCCGGCTGCTGAAAGGCGTGGATGGCCGGGTCAAGCCCGGCCATGACGGTTTGGTGTTAAGGGCGCCTTACCGTCTCGCCGCGAAGAACGCCCGCAGCATCGCGGCCGCTTCGCTTTCCCGGATGCCGCCGTAGACCTCGGGGGCGTGCAGGCAGGTGGCTTGCGAGAAGAAGCGCGGGCCGTGCTCGACGGCGCCGCCCTTTGGGTCAGGCGCGGCGTAATAGAGCCGGCGCAGGCGCGCGTGGCTGATCGCGCCGGCGCACATCGCACACGGTTCGAGCGTCACGTAGAGATCGCAGTCGGTCAGCCGATGTTCGCCGAGCCTGGCGGCGGCCTGGCGCAGAACGACCATTTCGGCGTGGGCGGTCGGGTCGGAGTCGCCGCGGGTGCGGTTGCCGGCGCTGGCGATCACCTTGCCGTTGCGCGCCAGCGCCGCGCCGATCGGCGTTTCGCCGCGCCGCTCCGCCTCGCGCGCCTCGGCGAAGGCGACGCTCATCGGGTCGTCGTTGGAACGCATGGGCCCTCGACGCTTCGCGCTTCGCATCGTTGCGGCGCCCCCTCTCTCCGCTTGCGGGGAGAGGGGGTGCGCGACAGTCTCGCGACAGCGGCGCGGCAAGCTGCTAGGACAGCCCGGCGCGCAACGCAAGCCGAGGCCATGACCGAAACGAACGCCGACCAGCCGCATCATCCGGGCCAACGCATCGCCAAGGCGATGGCGCGCGCCGGCCTGTGCTCGCGCCGCGAGGCGGAGGCGTGGATCCTCGCTGGCCGCGTCAGCGTCAACGGCGAAAAACTGGCCAGCCCTGCCTTCAACGTCGTCGAGGGCGACGACATCCGCGTCGACGGCGAGCCGCTGAAGGCGCACGAGCGCACGCGGCTGTTCCTGTTCCACAAGCCGCGCGGGCTGGTGACGACGGCGCGCGATCCCGAAGGGCGGCCGACGATCTTCGGCGCTTTGCCCAAGGACCTGCCGCGCGTCGTCGCGGTCGGCCGGCTCGACATCAACACCGAGGGCCTGCTGCTGCTGACCAACGACGGCGGCCTGGCGCGCGTGCTCGAATTGCCGGCGACCGGCTGGCTCCGGCGCTATCGCGTGCGCGCCCATGGCGCGGTCGATCAGGCGGCGCTCGACGGCTTACGCGAAGGCGTGACGATCGAGGGCGTCCATTACGCCGGCATCGACGCGCGGCTCGAGCGCACGCAGGGTTCGAACGTCTGGTTGACGATGGGTCTGCGCGAAGGCAAGAACCGCGAGATCAAGCGCGTGCTCGAGTCGCTCGGCCTGTCGGTCAACCGGCTGATCCGCATTTCCTTTGGGCCGTTCGAGCTCGCCGACCTCGCCGAGGGCGAAGTCGTCGAGGCGCGCACCCGCGTGTTGCGCGACCAGCTCGGGCCGCGGCTGGCGCGCGAGGCGGGCGTCGACTTCGACGCGCCGCTCATCGAACGCGCCGAGCCCGAACCGCCGCCGGCGCCGGAGACCGAGACCCGCCGCCCGGCGCCTTCCGCGCTGCGCCGCCCGCCGCCCTCCGCGCTGCGCGGACCGCCGCGTCCCGGGCGTGACGAGGCCCCTCCGCGAGACGCGCCGCGCCGCGAGCCGCCGCGCTCGGCCGGCCCGGAGCGCAAGCGCAAGCACATCGACGCGCTGCGAGCCGAGAGCGCCGCCGCCGCGGCGGGGACGCGCAAGCGGATCGAACGTTCGGCGACTAGCGACCGCAAGGGCCGCGTCGTCGCGGTGGAGCGCGTGCTGCCGACCCGCGAGGAAGAGCGCCGCCGCGAACTCGCGCGTCGCAAGGCCGAAGAACGTCGCGAGGGCCGCACCCCGCGCGCCGGCAAACCATTCACGCCGCGCGATCGCGCCGAGGGCGGCGAGCGTCCGCCGCGCCGACCCGCGGCGCGCTTCAGCGAACAGCGCAGCGGCGGCGCAGCGGCGCCGCGCGAAGATCGGGCCCCGCGTCCGCCGCGCGCCGGCAAACCATACGAGCCGCGCAACCGCACCGAGGGCGGCGAACGTCCGCCGCGGCGACCTGACACGCGTTTCAGCGAACAGCGCGCAGGCGGCGATTCGGCGCCGCGCGAAGATCGCGCTCCGCGCCCGCCGCGCGCCGGCAAACCATACGAGCCCCGCAACCGCGCCGAGCGCGGCGAACGTCCGCCGCGCCGACCCGCCGCGCGTTTCAGCGAAGGGCGCAGTGGCGGCGAAGCGACGCCACGCGATGATCGCGCCCCGCGCCCGCCGCGCGCTGGCAAGCCGTTCGCGCCGCGCGATCGCGCCGAGGGCGGTCCGCGCGCCAGCAAGCCGTTCCAACCGCGCGAGCGCAACGAAGGCGGCCCGCGTCCGCCGCGCCGCTCCGGCGAGCGTTTCGCCGCCGCGCCCGGCGCTGAGCGCAAAGTCGGCGATGCGCCGTCGCGCGAGGACCACAGCCCGCGCAAGCCGCGGCTGAACAAGCCGTTCGCCAAGCGGCCGCTGGGCGGCGGCAAGGGCCATGGCGGACCGCGTCCGGGCCGGCCGGGCGGACAGCGTCCGCCGCGGCGTCCGTGACGCGATGCGCGTCGTCGCCGGCCGGCTGAAAGGCCGCGTTCTCAAGACGCCGGAAAGCCGCGCGATCCGCCCGACTTCGGAGCGGTTGCGCGAATCGATCTTCGACATTCTCGCCCACCGCCATGCCGGCGCGGTCGAAGGGGCGCGCGTCGTCGACCTCTTCGCCGGCTCCGGCGCGCTGGCGATCGAAGCCTTGTCGCGCGGCGCCGGTTTCGCGCTGCTGGTCGACAACGGATCGGAAGCGCGCGCGTTGCTGCGCGCCAATGTCGAAGCCTTGGGTCTGGGCGGCCTCACCCGCATCTGGCGCGCCGACGCGACCAAGCTCGGCAAAGCGCCGGCGGGCGGACCGTTCGATCTCGCCTTCCTCGATCCGCCCTATGGCGAAAGTCTCGCCGGCCCGGCGCTGGCCTCGCTCGTCTCGGGCGAGTGGCTCAAGCCCGGCGCGCTCGTCGTCGTCGAGGAAGCGGCGAAGGCCGAGATCGCCGCGGCGGCGCCGCTCGAACCAATCGACGCGCGCGTCTACGGCGACACGCAGATCGCCATCTTCGCCATGCCCGGCGGCGGCTAGCGCAATGTCGCGCGCCGCCCGCCTGCTGACGTTGATGGAGGCGCTGCGCCGCCGTCGCCGACCCGTCGCCGGCGCGGCGCTCGCCGAAGAGCTCGGCGTCAGCCTGCGCACGCTCTATCGCGACATCGCCGCCTTGCAGGCGGAGGGGGCCGACATCGAGGGCGAGGCGGGGCTCGGCTACGTGCTCAAACCCGGCTTCACGCTGCCGCCGCTGATGTTGTCGATCGACGAAGTGGAGGCGTTGACGCTCGGCGCGCTGTGGGTCGGCGAGCGCGCCGACGCCGAACTCGCCAAGGCGGCCGAGGGCGCGCTGGCCAAGCTCGCCGCCGTGATGCCGCCCGACCGCGCCGAACTCGTCGCCGCGCCGTCGTCGCTCGTCGCTCCCGGCGGGCGCAGCGGGCTCGGCGACGCGCATCTCAAGCCAATCCGCGCCGCGATCCGCGGCGAGCGCAAGCTCGCGCTCGGCTACGTCGACGCCGGCGGGGCGAAAACCCAGCGCGTCGTCTGGCCGATGGCGATCACCTATTTCGAGGCGGCGCTGATCCTCGTCGCTTGGTGCGAGACGCGCGCGGCGTTTCGCCATTTCCGCGTCGATCGCATCGAGACGGCCAAGGAAAGGCCCGAGCGGACCCCGCGTCGGCGCCGGGCGCTGCTGGCCGAGTGGAAGAGCGCCGAGATCAGCCGCCAGCGGCCGTCCTCTTGACCATGACGGCCGCGGCCTATTGGCGGCGGCGGAGAATGCATCCTATATGTCGGTTTCCTGACGAAAAGGGGGCCGCCGCCGGCGGTCGCCGTCTCCTGCCGCTCCGGGTCGCGATGCCTCTGTCCCCTGCCAAGCCCAGTCCCGCCGTCGCCAATCCGACGGCCGCGCGCGCGCCCACCGGCGGCGTCGTCGACTTCCGGCTCGACAATGGCCTGACCGTCGTCGTCATTCCCGACCGCCGGGCCCCGGTCGTCACCCATATGGTCTGGTATCGCAACGGCTCGGCCGACGATCCGCAAGGCAAGTCGGGCATCGCCCATTTCCTCGAACACCTGATGTTCAAGGGCACCAAAGCCCACCCGCAGGGCGAGTTCTCCAAGCGCATCGCCGAGATTGGCGGCCAGGAGAACGCCTTCACCGGCAACGACTACACCGCCTATTTCCAACGCGTCGCCAAGGAGCACCTCGCCGAACTGATGGAGTTCGAGGCCGACCGCATGACCGGCCTGACGCTGACCGACGAGGTGGTGACGCCCGAGCGCGACGTGGTGCTGGAGGAGCGGCGCATGCATTGCGACGCCGACCCCGGCTCGCAGCTCAACGAGGCGATGCAGGCGACGCTGTTCACCCATCATCCCTACGGCACGCCGATCATCGGCTGGGCGCACGAAATCGAGGGGCTCGGGCGCGAGGACGCGCTCGCCTACTACGCGCGCTTCTATACGCCCGAGAACGCGATTCTGATCGTCGCCGGCGACGTCGATCCGGCTGAGACGCGCGTCCTCGCCGAGCGCTATTACGGCCCCGTCCGCTCGCGCGGCGACGCGCCGAAGCGCAACCGGCCGAAGGAGCCGGCGCCGGTCGCGCGGCGCCTCGTCGTCGTCAACGACGAGAAGGTCGAGCAGCCGAGCTGGCAGCGCTGCTACCTCGCCCCGTCCTACCGCACCGCGGCGCCCGGCGAGTCCGACGCGCTCGAGGTTCTCGCCCATCTTCTCGGCGGCGGCCAGACCGCGCTGCTCTATCGCAAGCTGGTGCTGGACGAAAAGAAGGCGCTCGCAGCCGGCGCCTATTACATGGGCTCGGCGCTCGACGACACGCGCTTCTTCCTCTACGCGGTTCCCGCCACTGGGGTCGCCTTGCCGGATCTCGACGTCGAGGTCGATCGCGCGCTCGCCGGCCTGATCGCCGACGGCGTCGACGCGGCCGAGCTC
>JBEKVR010000043.1:0-30365 GCA_049513815.1 Roseiarcus sp.
AAGAAGGCGGGCGTGCCGGTCTTCGGCATGGACGCCGGGATGAGCCCCTTGCTCGTCGCCAACGTCACAAGCAACGGCTACGAGATGGCCGCGGTCACCGCGACCTATGTGGTCAATCGGATTGGCGGCAAAGGCGGCATTGTGGAATTCGTCTTCGACGCGTTCCCGCCCGTCCAGGTGCGCGACGTCATCGCCGACGCGATCTTCAAGAACACGCCCGACGTCAAGATCATCGATCGCGTGACGCCCGACGTGCAGGACGGCGGCATCGCGGACTCGCGCGCGAAGATGGAAGCCATCTTGGCCGCGCATCCGCAGAAGGGCTCGATCGCGGCGGTTTGGGCGGCGTGGGATCAGCCTGCGCTCGGCGCCCTCCAGGCGATCGAGGCGGCGGGCCGCGCCGACGAAGGCATCGTCATCACCGGAATGGACGCCAATCCTCAGGCGCGTGAAGCGATCGCCAAGGGCGGCGCTTTCGAGGCTTCGATGGCGCAGGACTTCAAGGGCATCGGCAAGACCGTCGCGGAGACGGTGCAGAAGTATCTCGCGGGCGAGAAGATCAAGCAGAGCGTGATCTATGTCCCGACGAAGCTGATCACCCAAGAAAACGCCAAACAGTAGACGGAGAGGTCTCGGCGGCCCGGGACAAGCGTTTCGGGTCGCTCGGGTCGCACGCAATGAGCCTGCTCGCCGTCTCGCACTTGCGCAAGTCGTTTGGCGGCGCGGTCGCGCTGGCCGACGCGTCGCTCGAGTTGCGGGCGGGCGAGACGCACGCGCTCATGGGAGAGAACGGCGCCGGCAAGAGCACGCTCATCAAGATCCTCGCCGGCGCAGTGGCGCCTGACGACGGCGAAATCCGCCTCGACGGCGCCGTCGTGGCGATCCGCGCTCCCGACGAAGCGCAGAGACGCGGGCTGCGCTTCATCCACCAGGAGCTCAACACGGTGTTGGGCGTGAGCGTCGCCGAGAACATCTTTCTCGGCCGATCTTACCCAAACCACTTCGGCCTGATCGACTGGCGCGCCCTCAACGCCAAGGCGTGCGCGGCGCTGGCGATGCTCGGCGTCGATCATATCGCTCCTTCCGTCCGCGTCGGGCAGCTTTCGGTCGGCGACCGTATGCTGGTCAAGATCGCTGCCGCCTTCCTGGAGGACGTGGACGCGAGCCATCCGCCGCGGATCTTCGTGCTCGACGAACCGACCGCGGCGCTGAGCGGGCGGGAATCCGAGCGCCTGTTTCGCCTCATCGACGTGCTGCGCGGCCGCGGTTGCGGGATCATCTATGTCTCGCACCGTCTCGACGAAGTGCTGTCGATCAGCGACCGGATCAGCGTGCTGCGCGATGGCGCGACGCGCGCCACCGTGCTGACCAACGAAACCAGCAAGTCGCAGCTCATCGAACTGATGACCGGCCGCACGGCTGCGGCGTCGGGGCCCGCTGCGCCGGCGTCGGAGGCCGGGCCGGTCGCGCTGTCGGTCCAGGGTCTGACCAACGAGGCGTTGCAGGACGTGTCATTCGAGCTGCGCGAAGGCGAGATTCTCGGTTTCGTCGGCCTCGCCGGCGCGGGGCCGGAGCGGCTGATCGGCTCGCTCATCTCCCGTGCGGGATGGGGGCGCGTGGCGCTGAAGGGCGTTCCTTGGAACGATCGAGATCCTGCGAGCGCTTGGGCGCACGGCGTCGCGTCGGCGCCGCGGGAGCGCCGCGCGGAAGGATTGGTGCTCGCGCAGGACGTCGTGGCCAACGTGGTCTTGCCGCATCTGAGCCGGATGAAGCGGTGGGGGGTCTTTCTCGATCGCAGCGCCGAGCGCCGCCGGACCGAGGATATGAAGCGACAGGTCCGCCTCAAGGCGGCGAGCTTGCGGCAGAAGGTGCGCGAGCTGTCGGGCGGCAATCAGCAGAAGGTGATGTTTGCGCGCGCGGTGGCCGGCGAGGCGAAAATCCTGCTGCTCGACGAGCCGACGCGCGGGGTCGACGTCGGCGCAAAATTCGACATCTACGCGCTCCTGCGCGAACTCGCCGCGGGCGGCACCGGCGTTCTGGTCGTCTCCTCGGATCACGAGGAGATTCTGCACCTCTGCGCGCGCGTCGCCGTCATGCGCGAGGGACGGGTCTGCGCCATTCTTCCAACCCACGGTCTAACGCCCCAGCGGCTGCTGGCGCTCTGCTACGGCGAGACGGAGAGTTGATCTTCCGATGTTGAAAGCTGTTCGCCAGTACGGCACGCTGATTGGCTTCGCCGTCATCTTTATCTTCTTCTGGACGTCCTTGCCGGACACCTTCGTCACGTCCCGCAATCTTCTCAACATCACGCAACAGGTGAGCATGCTGGCGGTCGTGTCCTTCACCATGACGATCGTCATGGCGATGGGCGACTTCGACCTCAGCGTCGGTTCGATGGCGAGTCTCGCTGGCATCGTCGCCGCCACCGCGTTCGTCGCCGGATTCTCACCCGGGGTCGCCATTGCCGCGGCGCTCGCGGTCGGTCTGATCGGCGGCTTGGCGAATGGCGTTCTGGTGGCCTATGTGGGCATCCTTCCGTTCATTGCGACGCTGGGCGCGCTGACGGTGTTCAGCGGCCTCGCGTTCCGCATTTCGGACGGTAAGACGATCTTCGGCGCGGCGATCCCCGAATCCTTCTCCGGCTTCGCGCGCGGCGGCGTGCCGTTGGGTCCGGCGGGCGTTGCCATGCCCAATCTGACGCTGGTAGCGATTGCGACTTTGTTTCTCACCTGGACGTTCCTGGAACAGACGATCTTTGGCCGCCGTCTGTACGCGATCGGCGGCAACGCCGAGGCGGCCAGACTCGCCGGAATTCATATCAAGCGATTGCGCTGCGTGGCGTTCGGGCTCTCGGGTCTTGGCGCGGCGGTGGCGGGCCTGATGATGTCGAGCCGGGTGGCGTCCGCCAATCCGACGCAGGGCGCCGGACTCATGCTCGACGCGATCGCGGCGGTCTTTCTTGGGACGACAATGAGCGACGAAGGACAGCCGCGCGTCCTGTTCACGCTGGTGGGCGTACTGATGCTCGGCGTGCTCGCCAACGGCCTGACGCAGATGAATGTCAACAGCTACGTTCGCGAAATGATCACGGGTTCGATCATCATCATCGCCGTCGGCGCGGGCAGCTTCGGGCGCATGCGAGCGACCTAACGGCACCGGCCGCGCGCGTCACAGACGAGGCCCGATTCGACGCAAATCCGGAGCCGCAATTCGGCGAGCGTTGACGGACGACACGGATGACGCCCACCTTCCGAGGAGGTACAGGACAGTGGGACAAATAGGGGCAAAAAGCCAAGTTAAATCAGCGATCCTCTGAAGGGTTGGCGTGCCACTCAGGACAAAACTGCGAACACCTATGTGATTGAAATACCGATAGGATTCTTAAGACCTTGTCTGACCACTTCGCGTTTATGAGCGACAAGTCGTGGGCGCGCTGTTGACCGGCGCAATGCGACCCGAAACGAGACCCTCCGTCGACCGCGCCTGAATGACCGAGGATGGCCGAAGAACGAACCCGCTTCGCGGGAGGTCTCTGGGCTGAGAGTGTGACTACGACCCCGGCGTTCCGCTTGCCTTTTGAGAGCGTCGGCTGGCCCTGACCAAAATGGCTCCTTTCCATTCGAAGGGGGCGGTCCATGAACAAGCCCATTTCTTCCGCGGCCGGCGGCAGCAGCCTGCGTCAGCGCCTCATCGACGACATGAACATGTGCCGGTTCTCGCCCGAGACCCAGCGCAACTATATCCGTGACGTGGGCGCTTCCGAGCTACCGCGTCGTCATCGAGGGCGCGCACGGCTCGGTCGAACTCGGGGCCGCCTGGAAGCGCACCTCCGAACAGGGCCGCGAGTTCCTGTCGGTCAGCCTCGACGACCCGGCGCTCATGCATCCGATGAGCGCGGCGCTCATGCCCGCCGAGAATGGCAAGGGTGCGATCTCGATTTGGTCGCGCGCCGCGAAGCGCCAGGCCGAAGCCGCCTAACGCTCGTGCCAAAGCCGGCCGCCTCCGGGCAGCCGGTTTTCTTGTGATCAGCCTCGACCTGTTCGATTGAGACAGTGCGGTTTGACGCACAGCAATGCCGGGTTCACGCGCGGTCCGACAACCATATGCCTGATGGCATGCCCGATCGCGACGTCTTGTAACCGCGCGGCCCACGCCGATCGGACATCAAATTGATCCGTGCGCGACGGCGGTATCAACCCATTCGACCCATCCTCGAATCGTTGGCCATTTTTCGTGCTCGCCCGTCAAAAACGAGTAGTGCTCGCGCGTCACGTCGCCCGAGTTTACGCCTTCGCTGTGATCGAGGATCTGCTTGATGTCGTAAAGCTTCAGGCGAGCGACCTGCGCGTAGGTAGTGCCAAATGCCCGGCGCATGTCGTGCGGCGAGGATTCGTTCCCGGGGATCGAAGCGAACAAGTGCGTCAGCGAACTCGGGTGGATGGTCGCCGCCGGAGAAGCATTGCGCCGGTTCTGCATCGCGGGGAATAAGAACTCTGAATCGCGAGCTAGCGAAATGGCACGCTTGACGACAGCCCAGGCGTTCGGCGGCAGCGGCACCACGTGCGAGCCGGGGTCGAGGCCCCGGCGGGCACGCATTGCGGCCGTCTTGCGATGCAATGGCGGTATTTTCCATAAGCCGCCAAACTCGCCTGCGGGCTCGAATTCCGCGCGTCTGGCGAGCGCCACGGCGCGCCGGCGCTGGACGCTGTAGACGAGCAGCTTGCCGGCCAGGCGGTCGCGCTCGGGCGCGCTGCCGGTGTTGAGCCACTGCATGATGCGCGCTACATCGTCGGCGCTCGGGACCTTGAGAGCGTTGGCGCCATCGTCGCTTTCATCGAGCGAGCGCTCGGGCGCCCGGAGGCTGTCCATGATTCCCGGCTCGACGTTGGTCTTCCTCTGCATGGCGTCCGAGCCGAGGAACTTGAACAGTCGGCGCAATGCGATGGTCGACGATTCCGCCTGACGTTCGGCGCCCCTCTTGGAGATCGCGGCCACGGCTTCCGCAAGTTCCAGCCGCGTGATCGAATTCACCAGTCGAGAATGCAGCGGCTTGATTTCGGCGGTGTTGAGCGCCCATCGATAAAAGTCGGCCGTCGTCTCGCGCCGCGTCCGCTTGACGTCGTCAAGCCACGAGGACATCGCGTGCTTGAACATGAGGGATTGCGGTGGCGTTACCCTCGGCGGCGGCGGGGGCGCCGGCTTGACTTCCACGCCAAGCTTTTCCGAGCGGCGTTTCGCCAGGAACGCGGGCCATTGCCGTGACCAGTGGCTGAACGGAGGATCGTCGGTGCGGCATTGCAGGTCGAAGTGGGCGAGGAGGTCGCGCGCCTCGTCGAGGCTCCATTCGGCGCCAAGCACGAACCGGTAATCCTTGCCGCGCCAAGCGCGCCGAATCGTCCATTCCCACTTGTTCGGCCCACGCACCCGCAACACGAGTCCGCGCGCTCGCCCGTCGCGGACGTCGGCGTACTTAGCGTCGGCGATGGCTTTGTTGACGGCTCGCTGCGTCAGGGGAGGGGGCATCGGTGTGGGCGACCTGTGGGCGACCTTGAACCGATGGCGATAATAGCGGGATTTTCACGGGCTGCAATCGATTTTCGTGCAACCGATTGATGGGTATGGGAAACATAACTCGAGTTAGGTTTACAAGAAGTCGCCACAGGGGTCATCTCACTCGACTACGAATCTGGGGGTCGGGAGTTCGAATCTCTCCGGGCGCGCCACTTCGGCAAACGTCTGCGAACACCGCGGAACGCGGTCAAGCGGGTCGCAACAGCGGGTTCCAGCGTCGCTTCGTCGCCGACTATGCGGACAGCGCCGTCGTCGACCTCGATCTGGTGAACGTGCGACTGACTTTAGGCCTTGCGAAAAGGGATGGCGCCGGAGGAGAGATTCTCCCGCAAGCGGCCGAATTTCTCGACCACCTCGGTTTCGATCGCCGTAGAGCGGCCAGAAGCGGAGACAAGGCGGTTGAGCGCTCGCGGCGAATCAGGCGCAGTTCGACGGATTTGAAACCATTTCCGGCGCCGCGGCGGCCCAGCAGACGACGCCAATCGCTTCGCAGCGATCAGGCTCGGCGTTGTCAGATTCGCGAGCGCGACGTCAGATGTCGCCGGCGGCGCCGGATCACGATGCCGGCTCGAAGAAGAATGTCGCCAAAGGTTCGAGCGAGATTCGCGATGTGCTCAGGGGGCGCATAGCGCGATCAAGCCAATCCGCGTCGGCGGCCGCCGTCGCGAAAGTCGCCGCGTCGAGCGTCGCCGAGCGTCCGGCGCCGCCGAGAGAGAACGACCGCGTCTCTCGGTTCGGATTGGCGACGACCAGGCGCGTTCCGCCGGGTCGAGTCACGGCGATGCCTGCAAGCCCTTCGGGCAGTCCCTCGATGGCCAGGCGCTTCTCGGCCGCAGCCAAGGCCTTCAAGACATGGAAGATGGGATAGACCTCGGCTTCAGGATGTTCGTCGTACCACGGGCGGGCGACCGGCCCGGACCGCGCAAGGACGCCAAAAGGCCCCACCGGCGCGGCGAGCGCGATCGCCTCGACGCCGTGGCCCGCAGTGGCCGAAAGCGCTCCGACCGCCCAAGCGGCGCCGAACAGCGCACGGGCGCGCGGGTCCCAAGTCGCCATGGTGAGGCGGAGTTGATCGGGATTAGCGGAGACGGACGCCCCGTAGGGGTTGAAGCGCATGCCGATCGCCGTCAGGCCGAGGCGATAGGCGCGCTGACCGGCGATCGCGTGGGCGCTACGGGACGTGTGCGGCACGGTTTCGAGCGTCTGCATGACGCTGCCGTCGTCGGCGGCGTGGACGATCGCCGAACTGCCGTGGGTGACGTAATCCGATTCGACGCCCTCGGGACGACAGCGATTGAACTCGGTGAAGTTCGTCAGGACGCCGGCGCCGATGCGCGCGCCGGGAAATGCAGAACGTAGTCCTAGACAGGCTTCCCGCGGCGAAAGCCCAGTCGGCCAGATCCCGTTTGGCTGGTAGCTGAGCAGATAAGCAGCCGGCAGAGCGACGACATGCTTTGGCGTCGCGCCGAGTTCGGCGCAGACGCGCACGACGCGTTCGAGCTGGGGAGCGGCCGACGCATTATCGTCGAGCACGATCTCCATGTCGATTGAACCGCCAGCGTCGAACCATGGCTTCGCTTCGGCCATCAGGCGAGCGACGTTGTCGGGCGTGACGCGCAGCAGCAGCGTTTTCAGCCCGCTTCCTGTGAGGAGGCGAGCATCGTTGCGGTCGGGCAGCCACCCGGCTTCGGCGGCGAGAAGGATCGCCGGCGCCGATTCCGCGAGCTCGGTGCCGAGTCGAACCGACGCTTCTGCGGGCGCCGTCGCCGCCTGCGCGCGCCCTTCGGCCTGGATGCGGATCTCCTGTCGGACGGTCGAGCCGGCCGGAATCGTGTAGGCGAACGGTTCGACTAGCGGACGGCAATAAGTTTTGAACGACGCGTCCGACCAATTGCGCTGATCTTCCATCTCGAAGACCTCGCCCAAGAACGCGATGTCCAACTTCACGCCGTCGATGTCGAACGCGAGCTTGGCGATGTCCTTGATCGGCTGGGCAGGCGAGATCAAATCGGGCATCGTCGACCGACGGACGACGCCCGACGGCGACGTCACGTCGACCGGACGCCCCGCGACGCCGGCGAGCGGGTGCAGGAGCGTGAAGCCGGTGCGGTTGGTGGCGAAATCGCGCCTTGCGGTCGCTTCGCCGATGGCTGTAACGACGCCGTTGGGCGAGCCCTCGTAGACGACGCGGCAATCCAGAGCGCCGTCTGCGATTTCGAAGCGGCGCTCGTAATGGAATCCGCCACTTCGCGTTTCGAGCCTTTCGAACATGACGCGCGGCGGCAGCGTCACCCAGTCTTGATCGCGGATGGGAAAGTCGATCTGCCGCACGAGCTCGGCCGCTCCGAAACAGATCTTGCGAAGCGCGCCGCCGTCGATCGCCGCGACGATCGGCCCCGCCAACATGGCACGAGGTCGAGCGGGCGCCTCGACAGAGCCAAACGCGAAGACAAGGCGCTCGCTCTCGCTTGGAGCGGAGGGCGCGCTCTGTTTCGTTGAACTGTTCGTCATGGCTGTCGTCCTTGCTAGGATTGTCCTTCTTAGCTCGTCGGGAACGGCGGCGCTGCCGTCACGCCGGGTTGACGGCTGTCGAGACAGGAATCGATTTCGGATTCAAAGCTGCTTTTCTGACGGAGGCGGCGTCGAGTCGCGGCGGTCCGATGGTTTCGAAACGGCGCATTCTCGATCGCTCGCCGCTCGATCGCGGCGAGCGCGGACCGCCGATCGCCTGCGATCCCGAAGCCCGCGAGCGGCGCAACGCGATCGAGCCCCGCGTCATTCGCTGCAATCCGCCTCTGCGCGTCACAGGGGCCCGAACGATCGCCTTCGGGCCGGCCAAAACGCGGCGGTTTCATCAGAATCCTCCCGCGGCCCGAACGATGCGCGCAAGGGTCCGCGAGGCGAAAGGTTAGATGCGCGCGCGATCGACGGATAATGAAAATAGGCGAGCTGTCGATATCGTTCGGTTATCGGTGGACGCGGAATTTGAACAAGCGCGTCTCCCACATTCGGGAAAAACCGCGGCGTCGCTGTGCAAAAGACAGCGGCGCGGCTCAACGCATGGAGCTCAGGGCGGCGTTCTTGAACGATTTGAAGACTATGCGGACGGGCCCGCTTCGGACGCGGAAGGTCGCCAACAAGCCCGGATTAGCTCCACCAACTCCAAAGCGTTCTGCCCGAGCATCTCGTCGCGCCGCGTGACAAGGCCGCAATCGGGAAGGCGCTCGTTCAACGGCACCGGCAGTTCAACGATGTCGCCGTGCGCGACCCAATTGGCGATGACGTTGCGCGGCAAGATTGACAGCATTCTCGCGCGGCGAACCAGGTTGACGGTGGCGAAAATCGAAGCCGTCTCGATTGCGGCGGTTCGGGGAGCGCAGCCCAGATGGGCTAGCGAAGCTTCGAGGACCTGACGCAGCGGACTGGTCGACGCCTGAAGGACCCACGTTTGCCCCGCGAGGTCGGCGGCCGTTATTTTGCTGCGCCCGGCGAGCGGGTGGTCCGGCGCGCAAAACGCGGAAACCGACTCCTCGAACAACGGCTCGTAGCTGAATATCGCGTGGTGTCGCGGTTCGGTGGGACGGCCGATTGCGACCTCGATGCTGCGCCGTTCCAAGGCTGCCAGCAGTTCGTCGCTCGTCCCGGTAAGGATGCGGACCGTCATGCGCGGGTGGCGCTCCCTCAGCGCCGCCAGCGCGTCTGGCAGAAGGTCGGCGACAGCGGACATCACGGCGCCAATCGACAAACTGCCGTATCCGCCTTGTCTAAGGCTCGCCAAAGCGTCGAAGAAACGAGTGGTTTCGCTCAACGTGCGCCGGGCGTAAGCGACGACCTCGAGCCCGATGGCCGTCGGCCTCACGCCACGCGGCAGCCGTTCGAACAGTTCGACGCCGAGTTGGTCCTCGAGATCGCGCAGAATCTTGCTGATGGCCGGCTGCGTCATGTTCAAACCGCGAGCTGCTGAATGAACGCTGCCGTAGTGCGTGATCGCGTCCACGATCTGCAGATGCTTGAAGCGGATCCGGCTGAACGCGTGCGCGACATGCGGGGTGGAGCCCATGAGAGGTATTCCATTTCGTAATCGATAGCCAAATTTAATTCGCTACCCGCATCCATGGCAATCAGCATAGCTCTTCAACGGGAAGGGGCCGAAGCGCTCTACTCGAAAAGGCGCCGCGCGCCTGGATTGGCGCTCATGCAGAGCGCGATGGGAGGGAAGACAAGCCATGAACATCATCATTGATCGGCGTCGCCTGTTGTTCGCGTCAGGCTCTCTGGCCGTCGCGGGACTTGTTGCGGGGCAGTCCGCCTTCGCCGCCAACAAGCCGCTCGTCATCGCCACCTCGCTGCCGAGCCTGGCTTTCCCCTGGTACGTGCACATGAACGAGGGGTTCCAGAGCGAGGCGAAGAAGCTCGGTGACATCACGCTCATCGGCCTGGACGGCCAGAACTCGGCGGCGAAGCAGACAGCCGACATCGAGAGCGCGATCACCAAGAAGGTCGACGCCATTCTCATCGCGCCGAGCGACGTCGACGCACTGTCGCCGGTGCTCGCCCAGGCGATCACCGCCGGCATCCCGGTCGTCACCGTCGATAGGCCGACCCGGGGCGTCCAAGGCATCCTCTATCACGTCGGCGCTGACAATGCGAAAGGCGGCGAAGTGCAGGGCCAGGCGATCATGAACGCGTTCCCGCAGGGCGCGAAGATCTTCAACCTGCAGGGGCAGCTGGGCTCGGGGAACGCTATCGCCCGAAGCAAGGGCATGCACAGCGTTCTCGACCAGCACAAGGACAAGTACAAGTTCGTCTTCGAACAGACGGCGAACTTCTCGCAGTCGGAAGCCCTCAACGTCACTGAAGCCGGCCTGTCCGGCCAGGGCAAGCCGGACGTGATCGTCACCGGCAACGACGACATGGCGCTCGGCGCGGTGGCGGCGCTGCAGGCGCGCAACATCACCGACGTCGCCGTCTTCGGCTTCGACGCGATCCCCGAAGCGCTGAAGCTGATCAAGAGCGGCGACATGCGGGCGACGATCGAGCAGTATCCCGCCGAACAATGCGCGCGCGCGGCGCGCGTCGCCGTGGCCTTCCTGCGCGAGGGCAAGAAGCCGGACGTGGCGGTCGACCTGCTTACCCCGACTCTCATCGCCAAGGAGAACCTCTCCTCGGCTGAACGCATCGGCGAGATGTAATCGAGCAAGCTCGCATTCGCCGAGGGTCGGCCGATTCGACCGACCCTCGGCGGAACGAAACAATCGCCGCGGCAGTCGCCCGCCAAGGACCTGGGTGAGCGGGATTTTCGGTCAGTAATCATGGACGCCAGCGCATATCGGCTCGTCGCCGAAAAGCTCACAAAGCGCTATTTTGGGGCCGTCGCGCTCGTCGACGTCTCGTTGAGCATTCGCCCCGGCGAGATCCATGGTCTGCTGGGCGAAAACGGGGCGGGCAAATCCACGCTTCTGAAGATTATTTCCGGCGTTCATCGGCCGGACTCCGGCCAAGTGTTCTGGGAGGGCCGCCCCGTCGAGATCTGGAGCCCGCGTACGGCTGGCGCACTGGGCATCGCGATGATCCACCAGGAGCTGAACCTGGTGCAGGATTTGTCCGTCGCCGAGAACGTCTTCATCCGCCGCGAACCCACGACGCGTTTCGGATTGATTGACTGGTCAGCGCTCTGGCGCATAACGCGTGAACTGTTGCTGAACTCTGGGATCGACCTCGACCCGCGGGCGCGGGTGCGCGATCTTTCAATCGCCGAGCAGCAGATGGTGGAGATCGCCCGCGCCTTGTCGGCGAACGCGCGGCTCCTGATCATGGACGAGCCGACGTCGTCCCTCCCAGAGCGCGAGTCCAACCGTCTGCTGGACTTGATGAGAACACTCAGCGGCAGCGGGATCTCGATCCTCTTCGTCACCCATCGCATGGCTGAAGCGCTCGCCGTGTGCGATCGCTTCACGGTCTTGCGCGATGGGCGCCTCGCCGGCGAAGCCACCAAGGCGGAAATCTCGGCCGAGCGCCTGATCTCGATGATGGCGGGACGCGAGGCCAACGTTCTCTACAAGCGCTCCAACAAGACCCATGCGATCGGCGCGGTGCGGTTGGCGGTCGAGGACATTCGGACGCGGCCGTGCCGAGGCAGACGAGGCGCGCAGGTCCGGGGGGTTTCCCTGTCGGTTCGGGCGGGCGAAATCCTCGGCCTCGCTGGACTGATCGGCGCCGGACGCAGCGAGCTCGCGAGCGCCATTTTCGGCGCCGACCGGCGTGTTTCGGGGCGGATCCTGCTCGACGGCGAGCCGGTCGATATCCGTACGCCGCGAGACGCGATGCGGCTCGGCATCGTATTGGCGCCCGAAGACCGCAAACGCCAATCGCTGTTCCCCAACCTGGGCGTGCGGGCGAATTTCGCCATGGCGGCGCTCGATCGTTTCAGCCGGTTCGCGTGGATGCAAAAGCGGGCGGAGACGCTCGAGCTTGGTCGATTCCGCACGGCTCTCAGGATCCGCATGGGCGCCGTCGACCAGCCCGTGCGTCGGCTTTCCGGCGGCAATCAGCAGAAGGTCATTCTCGCCCGGTGGCTGGTTCTCGCTCCGAAAGTCTTGATTGTGGACGAACCGACACGCGGCGTCGACGTTGGCGCGAAGAGCGAAGTTCACGCGCTGCTCGATCAGTTGGCCGCCCAGGGCGTAGCCGTGATCGTCATCTCCTCGGAGCTGCCAGAACTCATGTCGATTGCAGATCGCATCGTCACGTTGCGCGAAGGCGTCGTCACTGGCGAGACCGCCGGTCCCCAGGCGACGAGCGAGCGGCTCATGGCGTTGATGACTCTTGGCGCGTGAAGAATGAACGAGGAGAAAATGACAGCGATGCTGATCTCCGGCGATGACACTTCGCGACCGCCGCGACGGCGAGTCCAAGCCGTTTTGGCGAAGCTGGCGCCGCTCGGCTTCCTGTTTGCGCTGATCGTCGTCTTCTCGCTCCTGAACCATAACTTCCTGGAGCCCAGCAATCTCTTCAACGTGATGCGGCAGGTTTCGATCACCGGACTCATCGCGCTCGGCATGACGTTCGTGATCCTGACCGGCGGCATTGATCTTTCGGTCGGGTCGATCCTCGCCCTCGCCGGCATCCTCGCTGCGATCGTCGCCAAAGGTTTCGCTGGCAGTTCCCTGTCGCTCGACGCCGAAGCGCACGCAGGCGCGCCTTGGTGCATTGCGATGGCGGCCGCACTGGCGACCGGCGCCGTCTGCGGCGGCGCGCAGGGGATCGCGATCACGCGTTTGAAAGTTCCCCCCTTCGTCGTGACGCTCGGCGGCTTGTCGGCCTTCAGGGGGTTGACGTTATGGGTCTCGGGCGCGGGCCCGATCTCCGGCTTCGATCCTTCGATTCGCTGGTGGGGGCAGGGCTTGATCGGGCCGGTTCCCGTGCCGGTGATCCTCTTCCTGGCCGCGGCGGTGATCTGCCATGTGGTTCTGTCACAAACCCGCTACGGCCGGCAGATCTACGCCGTCGGCGGCAACCAGGAGGCGGCTCACCTCGTCGGCATCGCCAACGACCGCATCCTTGTGTCGGTCTATGTGATCGTCGGCGCGCTCGCCGGCCTCGCCGGCTTCATTCTGATGGGCCGTCTAAACACCGCCGAAGCGATCGCCGGCAGCGGTTACGAACTCACCGTCATCGCGGCGGTGGTCATCG
The DNA here is from genome assembly GCA_049513815.1 of Roseiarcus sp. Lineage (GTDB taxonomy): Bacteria > Pseudomonadota > Alphaproteobacteria > Rhizobiales > Beijerinckiaceae > Roseiarcus. The sequence continues at coordinate 13,264 of JBEKVR010000043.1, forward strand.
GCGGCACGAGTCTGTTCGGCGGGTCGGGTTCGGTTGCGGGCACGATGATCGGCGCGATCCTGATCGGCGTGTTGGTCAACGGCCTCGTGCTGCTGAATGTGTCGTCCTACATCCAACAAGTGATCGTCGGCCTCATGATCGTTGCGGCGGTCGGCTTCGATCGGTTCGTCGCATCGCTGAGAGAATAGAGCCGCCGCCAAGCGGTCCCCATTCGCGCGGATTCATCGCGCGCGGCCCCGAGAGTGATTTGCGCAAACGCGCGGCGCGGCGGCGAACAGGCGCCGCGGCCCGATACGGCTGCGCCCGAAAGAGAGCAACGAAACTTCGAGCTGACCGATGTCCAGACTCACCCATTCCCATTCCGAGCGCGCTCCTGCGCGACGGGCGACCGGTTGGCGAACGGGGCGCCGTTCACGGCCGCTCCGTGTTCGACGATCGAGAATTGCGTCTGCATGCGATGAGAGGAAATGATGAGCAAGATTGAATACTTGAGCTGGATGGCGAAGAGCACCCCGACTCAATGGTGCAACGACTCCGCTCTGACGCTGGATTTGGACGCTGCGTTGGAGAGCGGCGCCATAGGCTGCACGTCGAACGCGCCGCTCACCTTCGAGGCGCTGACTGTCGAGCCGAAGCTTTACGCGGATGGCGTGGCCGCCATTCCGCCAACTGCGCTGGGCGACGATCGCGTCGTCGAATTGCTCGGCGTCGTCGTGCGCAACATCGCTCGCCGTCTGCGCGGCATCTATGAGACGAGCGGTAGGACCCGCGGCTTCATTCGTTGCCAAGTCCAGCCGAAGAAGTCCGGCAATGGCGCCGCGATGCTCCGCCAGGGTCAGAAGATCGCCAGCTGGGGCGACAACGTCATGGTCAAGATTCCGGGGACCTTCTCGGGCATCCAGGTGCTCGAGGAGCTCGCCGCGGCGGGAGTTCCCACGACCCCGACCGTGTGCGTTTCCGTTTCCCAGGTTCTCGCGGCGGCGGCGGCCAACGAGCGCGGCGCCGCTCGCGCCAAGGCGGCGGGACTTGCGCCGGCGCCGTCGACGGCGGCGCTCGTCATGGGGCGGTTGCAGGATTATCTCGCGGCCATCAATCAAGAGCGCAACGCCGGCTTGTCGCCGACGGATCTCGAAACAGCCGCCCTAGCCGTGGTCAAGCGCTGCTACGCGATCATGAAGTCGCGCGGCTACGCCCAGCTCCTTATGCCGGCCGCGTTCCGTGCGCCGCGTCAGGTCGCGGAACTGGTTGGAGCGGTCGCGCATATGACGATCCACCCGAAGATTCAGGCCGCGATCGTGAAGGCCGATGCGGAAGGCGTCATCAAGCGCAGGATCGCCATCGACGATCCGGTCGATGCGGACGCCGTCGCGCGCGTCACCAAGGCGCTGCCCGAGTTCGCCCTCGCTTACGAATCCGAGGGGCTCCGACCGGAGGACTTCGACGCTTTTGGCGCGACGGTGAGAACGCTGGACGGTTTCGACAAGTCCGGCTGGCAGAAACTCCAGGCGCTGTGAGGGCGCCGTGGACAGGAGAGTCAGTTACGGGGTCGCCGTTTCCCAGGAGGTCCTCGGCGAGGGCGCGTCCGTGCCTCTTCAGGGCGGGGTCGCCGAGGGAATGGCGGCGGCGGCGGCGTTGGGCTTCGAGTGCGTCGAACTTCACATCCGCAATCCGAGCGATTTCGATCCGAAGGCGCTCGCCAGCGTTTCGGCCGAGACCGGTGTTCGGATCGCGGCGATCGGCACCGGCCTCGAATACAGCCTGAACGGCCTCAGTCTGACGTCCGACGATCCAGGCGTCCGGGAGAAGGCCTCGCGGCGCATGCGCGAGCACATTGACCTTGCCGCGCACTTTGGCGCCGTGGTCTTCCTCGGATTGATCCGCGGCAAGTGCGGTCGCAAGGCGCTCGTTCCTGAGTATCTTGATCGGCTCGAGCGGCAGCTCGCGCCGCTCGCCGAATATGCGGCGGATAAGCGGGCGCCGACCGGGCTGGAGCCGGTCGCCTACTATTTTTCCGACCTCCTCAACACGACGGCCGAAACGCTGGAGTTTCTGAAACGCCCAGGTCTTCAGGGGATCGGCCTGCTGCTCGACACCCACCACATCCATCTTGAAGAGAAGGACATGGACGCCGCCTTCCTCAGTTGCGCGGGCAGGATCACCCACGTCCATCTCTCCGACTCCAACCGCCGTTATCCGGGCGCCGGCGCCGTCGACTTCTTTTGGGTCGCGCGCGTGCTCGACGCCATCGGCTACGCCGGCGCCGTCTCCCTCGAGATCTTGCCGACCCCGTCCGGCGAGGAGGCTGCGCGGCGCGGCATAGCCCGGATGCGAAAGCTTTGGGACTCCCCGCGCGAGGCTCGGAGAACGGGAAGCGCTGCGGCGTCTGGCGGTCGATGACGACGCCAAACGTTCACGAACGACAACAGGAAATAGCCATGGAAAACAGGCGCAGAATCGCGATCGTCACAGGAGGCGCGCGCGGGATTGGCAGCGCCATCGCCAGGGCGTTCGCCGCAGACGGGATTCGCCCGGTCATCGCCGACAATGATTTCGAGGCAGCCACGAAGACGGCCGACGAAATCCGCGCGTCGGGCGTCGAGGCCACCGCGATCAGGTTCGACGTGTCGAAGAACGAGGACGTCGTTCGTCTCATCGACGAAACGGTCGCGACGTTCGGACGGCTCGACATTTTGGTGAACAACGCCGGCATCCTGAGCAACACGCCCTATGACGAGGTGTCCGAAGCGGAGTGGGACCGGGTTCTGGACACCAATCTCAAGGGGGCGATGTTCGCCACGCGCGAGGCCCTGCGGCCGATGCTGGCGCAGGGATGGGGGCGTGTGATCTCGATTTCCTCCCTGGCCGGCCGCAGCGGCGGCGTCAGCGTCGGTCCGGCGTATGTCGCGTCCAAAGCGGGGCTGGTCGGCTTGACGCGGCATCTGGCGAAGAAGGTCGCCCGATACGGAATCACCGTGAACGCCGTCGCTCCCGGAACGACCGAAACCGACATCATCAAAGGGTTCACCGAAGAGCAGACGATGGCGATCAACGAGGCGATCCCGGTCGGCAGGCTCGGCAAGCCGGAGGAGATCGCCGCTACGGTGGCGTTCCTCGCCTCCGATGTGGCCGCTTTCATTACTGGCGCGGTGATCGACGTCAACGGCGGGATGTACATGGGCTGAGATCCGATCCGCATTTGCCGATCGAACTCGCAGACGACAGGAGAGAAGCGAAATGAGCAAGTTGGGTTTCGTCGGTCTTGGCGTCATGGGCGTGCCGATGGCGGGCCATCTGTTGGCCGCCGGCCATTCGGTGTCCGTCTATGACCTGAGGCCGGCGCCGGCGGAACTGGTCGCCAAAGGCGCGGTCGTCTGCGCCTCCTCGAAGGACGTCGCGGCGAAAAGCGACATCGTCATCGTCATGGTGCCGGACACGCCGCACGTCGGCGCGGTGCTGTTCGGCGAGAACGGCGCGGCGGAGGGGCTGACGGCGGGCAAGATCGTCGTCGACATGTCGTCGATCTCGCCGATCGAGACCAAGCAGTACGCCGCCAAGATCGAAGCGCTCGGCTGTGACTATCTCGACGCGCCGGTGTCGGGCGGCGAGGTCGGCGCCAAGGCGGCGACCCTGTCGATCATGGTCGGCGGCAAGCCGGCGGTGTTCGAGAAGATCAAGCCGCTGTTCGAGCTGATGGGCAAGAACATCACGCTGGTTGGCGACGTCGGCGCCGGCCAGACCGCCAAGGTGGCCAACCAGATGATCGTCGCGATGACCATCGAAGCGGTGGGCGAGGCGTTGTTGTTCGCCTCCAAGGCAGGGGCCGATCCGGCGCGGGTGCGGCAAGCCTTGATGGGCGGCTTCGCGTCCTCCAAGATCCTCGAGGTCCACGGCGACCGCATGGTGAAGCGCACATTTGATCCGGGTTTCCGCATCGCGCTGCACCAGAAGGACCTCAACCTGGCGCTGACCGCGGCGCGGCAAATGGGGCTGTCGCTGCCGAACACCGCGACGTGCCAGGAGCTGTTCAACGCTTGCGCGGCGCACGGAGGCGGCGGGTGGGACCATTCCGCCATGGTCAAGGCGCTCGAGCTGCTGGCCAGCCACGAGATCGCTTGACCCACGGCGCGATCTCTTCGCCATGTCACGCGAAGGATCTTGATCGCTGGCGCTTCCCTTGTGAGTGACGACCATGCCCCCGCTTGGCGAGCCGCTTGATCCTCGCGGCCTTCTCCGACGCATGTTCGACGCAGCCGTGGAGGCGGCGCAGCCGTCGCATTGCGTTCCCCCGCACCTACCGCGGCCGCCGAAGGGGCGTCTGATCGTAGTCGGGACCGGCAAGGCGTCGGCGGCGATGGCGCGCGCCGTCGAGGACGCATGGGCGGGTCCGCTCGAAGGACTGGTCGTCACCCGCTACGGTTACGCCGTCCCATGCCAGCGGATCGAAATCGTCGAGGCGGCGCATCCCGTGCCGGACGCCGCCGGCCTCGAAGCGGCGCGGCGCATCCTGTCGTTGGCCGAAGGCGCCGGCGCGGACGACGCCGTGCTTTGCCTCATTTCGGGCGGTGGCTCGGCGCTGCTACCGCTGCCGCTCGACGGGCTGACGCTGGCGGACAAACAGGCGGTCAACCGCGCGCTGCTCGTCTCCGGAGCGACGATCGCGGAGATGAATTGCGTTCGCCGTCATCTTTCCGCGATCAAGGGCGGACGGCTCGCCGCCGCCGCTTATCCAGCGAAGGTGACGACGCTGCTCATCTCCGACGTGCCCGGCGACAACCCGCGCGACATCGCCTCCGGCCCGACGGTCGCCGACGAGACGACGTCGGCGGACGCGCTCGAAATTCTCCGCCGTTACGCCATCGAGGCTCCGCCGGCGGCGTGCGCGGCGCTGGAGAGCGGGCGCGGCGAGACGGTGAAACCGGGCGACCCGCGCATCGCGGGCGTCGAGACGCGGGTGATCGCGACTCCGCAGATGGCGTTGGAGGCGGCCGCTGGAGCGGCGCAGGCCGCCGGGCTGCCGGCACACGTCCTGAGCGATTCGATCGAGGGCGAAGCGCGCGACGTCGGCAAGGCGATGGCTGGGATCGCGCGCCAGGTTGCTCTGCGCGATCAGCCGTTCGCCGCGCCTTGCGTTCTGTTGTCGGGCGGCGAGACGACCGTGACCGTGCACGGGCGCGGCCGCGGCGGGCGCAACGTCGAATTCCTGCTGGCGCTCGGCGTCGCGCTCGACGCGCTCAAGGGTGTGTGGGCGTTTGCCGGCGACACTGACGGTGTCGACGGCGTCGAAGAGATCGCCGGCGCGATCCTGACGCCGACGACGCTCACTCGCGCCTGGGCCAAGGGGATCCGGCCGAAGGACGCGCTCGCCGACAACGACGGCCACGGCTTCTTCGGCGCGCTCGGCGATCAGGTCGTGACCGGACCGACGCTGACCAACGTCAACGACTTTCGCGCCGTGATCATCGGCGCGGCCGGAGACGGCTGAGCGGCTCTGTAGCGGGTTTGGAAGGCCGGCCGCGCCGCCTCGCGTCGAAGAGTGTCGATTGGCCGAAAAGAGTTTACGACGCCGATCGGTGTTGGGACCCTACGCCGAATGACGGACAACGCCTCGCCAATGAGCGGACGCTCGTCGACGCCGGGCCAGACACGGTGGACGGCATTCGCATCGACATAGACGGGAACCTCTGGGTCGGGCGGGGAATGGGCGCCCCTGAACTGAACGGCGTGATGGTTTTCAATTCGGACGGCCTTCCGATCGGCCGCATCGCGCTCTCGGAGCGTTGCGCAAATCTCTGTTTCGGCGGCGAACATCGCAATCGGCTATTCATGGCGTGCGGTCATGGCCTCTTCGCGCTTTATGCCAACGCGCAGGGCGCGCCGACGTTGTAGGCCGTGGGAGGCCTCGTTGGCGGAAGCGACGCCAACCGCTGACCGAGCCCAGTCACGCTCCTGCGCCGAGTGCGGCGGTAAGAGCAGCCGGCGTCTGAAACCTTCACAACGTCGGCCGCTCAAAGGCGGCCCCCGTAACGTCCGACGTGGGGCGATTTAAGCGCTGGACGGCTATTCAACAGATGGTCGCTCAGCGGGGTGGAGCGGCTAGACGAACCTCCGAGAATCATATCGCTATTTCAATCACATAGGTGTTCGCAGTTTTGTCCTGAATGGCGCGCCTGCTTTGCATAAGTCCGCCAGCGGAGCGGCCGGTCATCTAGCCGGCTTGAGCGGCGTGCAAAAGCGACGATCGGTGGGCGCGCACCAACCTCCGCCTCCCCGCGCGCCGCATCGGCAGTCGGCGCCCTAATTCATCAACAGGCCGCCGTCGACGTTGATCGTTTGGCCGGTGATGTAGGTGGCGTCGTCGCTGGCGAGGAACGTCACCAGGCCGGCGACATCTTCGCCGGTCCCGGCGCGCGCCATCGGGATGCCGCGTACCCATTCAGCCATCAACTCGCCGGGCTCATAGTTTCCGAGCAGTTTGCCCCACGCCGCGTCGTTGTAGGCCCACATATCGGTGTCGATGATGCCGGGGCAGAAGGCGTTGACGGTGATGCCTTCCTTCGCGACCTCCTTGGCGAGGCTCTGAGTGATGCCGATGACGCCAAATTTCGACGCGGCGTAATGAGGCGTATAGATGAAGCCCTGGCGCGCCTGGCCCGAAGCGGTATTGATCAGGCGGCCGCCGCGCTTATGCTTGCGCAGGCGGGCGATCGCCTCCTGGCAGCACAGGAACACGCCGGTGGTGTTGACCGCGAGCACTTGGTTCCATTCCTTCTCGGTCATGTCCTCTATGCGGGCGATGGTGATGACGCCGGCGTTCTGCACCGAAACGTCGATTCCGCCGAAGGCGCGCTCGGCAGCGTCGTAGAGGGCGACGACGTCACTCTTCTTGGTCACGTCGACGAGCTGAGCGATCGCCTTGCCGCCCGCCGCGACAATGTCAGCGGCGACCTTCTCGCAGGCGGGCTCGTTGGCCGCGGCGACGACCGAGCCGCCCTCCCTCGCGAAGCGACGCGCCAGCGCGGCGCCGATCCCGCGACTGGCTCCGGTGACGACGATGGTCTTTCCGGCGAAACGCGACATGTCTCTTCTCCATTTTACCCGTCTGCGCTCACAGCAGCTTCTCGGCCGTGAACTTGTCGGTGACGAGAACGTTGACCAAGCCGCCGATCAGGCAGGCGCGAATGGCCTCGACTTTGCGGTCCCCCCCGGCGACGCCGACGACGCGCGGGGTCTGCTTCAGCTCCTCGAGCGTCACGCCGATCACCCGATCGTCGAGCGGTCCGTGCACCGGCGCGCCGTTGCGATCAAAGAACCTGAGCGACGTATCGCCGACGGCGCCGCGCCGAGCGAGATCCTGCAATTCCTCGTCGGTGAAGGCGTTGCCCGAGTTGGAAAGCATCAGTGAGGGTTGCAACGCGCCGATGCCGATGAGCGCAATGGTCATGCGGCGGAATTGGTCCATGGCGGCGCGGACGTAAGGGTCGCCGAGCATGATGAGTCGCGCCGCCGATGAGCTGACGACGCCCTGCGCCGGGAGGAGTTGCGCCTCTGCGCCGGTCAGCATGGCCAATCGCGTGGTCAATTGCGTGGCGTGGCTTTGGACCGAGGGATTGCCGATGCCGCCGAGAATCTGGACGACCCGTTCGGCGTGCGGTCGCTTCATCGGATGGATCGCGTCGACCATGCGCAGCAGTGAGGCGCTCCATGACGAGATGCCGATGACGTCTCCCTGCGATAGTGTCACCTCGAGATAATTTGCCGCTGCGGCGCCGATCGTCGACAGGATCGCCTCTTCGCGGTCCTCAAAGCATTCGGCGACGACCGCCTCGCTGAGGCCGTAGCGCTGGCGCAGCCCGTTCTCGATTTGCGGATAAGTGCCGCGCGGCGCGGTGATGGTGACGCGCACCACGCCTTCCTCTTCCGCGCGTTTCAGCAGGCGGGAGACCGTCGCCTGCGAGACGTGCAGACTTTGCGAGATCTCGGCCTGCTTGAGTTTGTCTTCGTAATAGAGCTGGGCGACGCGCAGCATCATCCGAAGTTCATCGGTTCGACTCATGGTTGCAGCCTAGATTCGCCCGCGCGCCAATATCGCGCATCGGTTCGAATAAATATTCATACATGGCGCAAGTGTCCACCATTCTTCGCAGAACGCCGCCGAGCGCTGCCTCCGGCGCCGGGGCCGGCCCCTGGTCCATGCGTCCTTTCGTATGTCTTTTGCCCGGCGGTGTGGCGTCTGCTCAAATTCCCGATTGACACGATCCATATCGCGAGCATAGAGTGGAAGTCAATGCATATATGAATATTTATTCATCGGGAGGGTTAGTTGGTTGCGCAGCTGACAGACGTCGAGGATTTCGCCGATCTGCGGTCGCCCTTGCCGGAGACGATGAGCGCCGCCGAGCGCGCCGCTAGCCTGCGGCAAACGGCCACCCAGATTCGCCGCAGCGTCGTGCAAATGATCGGCCGCGCACGTCTCGGCCATGTGGGCGGCGATTTCTCCGTGACTGACATCCTGACGACACTGTTTTTCGCTGTGCTGCGCGTCGATCCGCGCCAGCCGGCCGCGCCGGGCCGCGACCGCTTCATCCTCAGCAAGGGCCACTGCTCCGCGGCGCTCTACTCGACGCTGGCGTTGCGCGGCTTCTTCCCCGTCGAGAACCTGGCGACGTTCATGCAGCCGCTGTCGGCGTTGAACGGCCATCCCAACCGGCGCAAGGTTCCCGGCGTCGAGGCCAACACCGGCCCGCTCGGGCACGGGCTGCCGATCGGCGTCGGCTGCGCCGCCGCCGCCAAGCTGGCCAAGGCGTCGTGGCGCACGTTTGTCGTTCTTGGCGACGGCGAACTGCAAGAAGGCTCGAACTGGGAGGCGGCGATGTGCGCCGGCCATCGCCAGCTCGACAACCTCGTCGCCGTCGTCGACCGCAACCGACTTCAGCAGGGCGCGCGCACCGAAGACACCAATCGCCTCGAGCCGCTGGCCGATCGCTGGCGCGCGTTCGGTTGGGAAACCGTAGAATGCGACGGCCACGACCATGCCGCGCTCTACCAGGCGTTCGTCGCGCCGATGAACGGCCGCCCGCGCTGTGTGATCGCCAAGACGATCAAGGGCAAAGGCGTTTCGTTCATCGAGGACCGCGTCGAGTGGCATCACAAGGTGCCGTCGCCAGAACAGGTCGAACTCGCGCTGAAGGAGCTAGCGTGATGGACATCTCCGTTAGCGCGACGGCGCCGACCTTCGATTGCCGCGTCGCTTTCGCGGAGACTCTGATCGAGCTCGCCGGCGCCGACGAGCGGATCGTCGCGGTCTGCAACGACAGCGTCGGCTCGAGCAACCTCGTCGGCTTCCAGAAGCAATTTCCGGAGCGGCTGATCAATGTCGGGATCGCCGAGCAGAACATGGTCGGCGTGGCGGCGGGACTGGCCAATGGCGGCTTCATTCCGTTTGTCTGCGGCGCTGCGCCGTTCCTGACCGGCCGCGCGCTGGAGCAGATCAAGGTTGACGTCGCCTACAACGGTTTCCCGGTCATCCTGTGCGGTATGAGCCCCGGCATGGCCTACGGCGAGCTTGGGCCGACCCATCATTCGATCGAAGACTTGAGCTGGCTCAGGGCGATCGATGGGTTGTCGATCGTCGTCCCCGCCGACCCGGCGCAGACCCGCGCCGCCGTTCGCTGGGCGGCGACGGCCAGCCTGCCGGCGTACATCCGGGTTGGCCGCACTAAAGCGCCGTCGGTCAGCGCTGACGAGTCGCGGGCCTTCAAGTTCGGTCGAGCCGACGTCCTGCGCGATGGCGAAAGTCTGACGATCGTCGCTACTGGCGTGATGGTGTCGCGGGCGCTGGCGGCGGCTGACGCGCTCGCCGAGCGTGGGCTTCATGCGCGGGTTCTCAACGTCTCGACGATCAAGCCGCTCGACGAGGCGGCGATGATCGCCGCGGCGCGCGAAACAAAGGCGATCGTAACCGTCGAAGAGGCGGTGATCGAGGGAGGGCTCGGGGCGGCGGTCGCCGAAGTCGTCGTGCGCCACGCGCCGGTGCCGATGCGCATGCTCGGCGTCACGGGCTTCGCGCCGACCGGGAGCGTAGAGTTCCTGTTCGGCCATTTCGGACTGACCCGCGACGGAATCATCGCCGCGGCGCTCGAATTGAAGGGGCAGTGAGGTGGCCGGTCCGCTGGTCCTCGCGATTGATCAGGGCACGAGTTCGACCAAGTGTCTGCTGGTCGACGAAAGCGGCGCTGTCGTCGGGCGGGGCCAGGCGCCGGTGTCGCTGGCGACGCCGGAGCCCGGCTGGGTGCAGCAGGACGCCAACGAGATCTGGGCGAGCGCGCGGCGCGCCGTGGCCGAGGCGCTCGACGCCGACGCCGCGAAGCGCGTCGTTTCGGTCGGCCTCAGCGTCCAGCGCGAGTCGTGCGTGATTTGGGATCGTCGGACCGGCGAGGCTCTGACGCCGGTTCTGTCGTGGCAGGACCAGCGCACCGAGAGCGTCTGCGCCGTCGTGCGCGCCGCCGGACACGGCCCCGTCATTCGCCGCAAGAGCGGCTTGCCGCTCGACCCGATGTTCTCCGCCGCCAAGGCGAGATGGCTGCTCGATCGCCAGCCGGCCCTCCAAGCGCGCGCCAAGGCGGGAGACGTCTGCATCGGCACAATCGACGCTTTCCTCCTGTCGCGCTTCGGCGGCGAAGCTGTGGTTGAAGCCGGCAACGCCTCGCGCACCCAGTTCTTCGACGTCGTCGCGGCGCGCTGGGACGAAGAGCTGCTGTCGATCTTTGGCGTGCCTTCCGCCGCCATGCCGCGCGTCGTAGCCTCCACGGGACCCTTCCCGACGACGCGCGGCCTTTTTCCTCTCCCCGACGGCGTTCCCGTCGGCGCGGTGATGGCGGACTCGCATTCCGCCCTCTTTGCCCACGGCGCATTCTCGCCCGGGCCGGTCAAGGCGACCCACGGCACCGGATCGTCGGTGATGGGTCTCGTCGACCGCGCGAACGCGCGCGACGGCGACGCTGGCGCGCCTGGCGTCTGCCTGACGCTCGCGTGGCAAATTGACGCCCCGATCCTCGCCTTTGAGGGCAACATCCGCAGCGCCGGTTCGACCCTGATCTGGGCCGCGGAGCTGCTCGGCGTGACGACGCAGGAGCTTGCCGATCTCGCCGCGACGATGCCCGACTCGCGCGGCGTGCATCTGATCCCGGCGTTCGGCGGCCTCGGCGCGCCGTGGTGGGACGCGTCGGCGTCGGCGACCGTCACCGGCTTCGCCTTCGGCGTCACCCGCGCGCCGCTCGCCCGGGCGGCGCTCGACTCGATCGCCCATCAGATCGCCGACGTTCTCGACGCTGTGCGCGCGAGCGGCGCGAAGGTCGATCGGCTTCTGGTCGACGGCGGCCCGACCCGCAACGACCAACTGATGCAGTTCGAAGCCGACATGGTCGGTGTACCCGTCAAACGCACGACGGTCTCGGAACTGTCGGCGATGGGCGTGGCGCATCTCGCCGGGGTCAGCGCCGGTCTGTTCACCCTCGAGCGGCTGAGCAAGCTCGATCGCGGCGGTCAGAGCTTCGAGCCGCGCATCGCCGAGGAGGTCCGGCGAAGCGAACGGGCGGCGTGGGCGCGCGCGGTGAACCGCGCGCGCGGGCGGCCGATCAATTGAGCGACTGGGCGAGCGCGACGCTACGGCGCGCCGCCGCAATCGGGGACGGGACGATGGCAATGGCGGGACTGGCAGAGAGGGCGGGCGCGGGAGGCCTGTTCAGGTTCGCGCGCGGTTTGACCGGACCGCTCGTCGGTCTTGTCGCACTCTGCGTTTTCCTCTCGTTCTCGACTGACACGTTTCTGACCTTGCGCAACATCCTCAACGTGATGGATCAGATTACGGTGCTGGGGGTGATGGCGGTCGGCATGACGCTCGTCATTCTCATCGGCGGCATAGATCTGTCGGTGGGCTCGGTGCTCGCGCTGTCGGGTATGGTGCTGGGCTATCTCGGCGACATTCTGCACTGGCCTTTTGGTATCGGCATCGTTGTCGCGCTAGTGGTTTCGGGGCTGTGCGGCCTGGTGTCCGGCTTGATGGTGACGCGCCTGCGTATGCCAGCGTTCATCGCCACGCTGGCGATGATGTCGATCGCTCGCGGCGTCGCCAGCATCATCACCAACGGCGAACAGATCGTTGGCTTCCCCGACTGGTTCTCATATCTAGCTATCACTCGCCACTTCGGCTTTCTCACCGTGACTGTCGGCCTGATGCTTGCGATCGCCGCAGTGGCATGGGTCGTGCTCAAGTACCGGCCGGCCGGCCGCGCGCTGTATGCGATCGGCGGCAGCGCCGAAGTCGCGCGCCTCGCCGGCATCAACGTTCGCAGCGCGACGCTGTGGGTCTACGCGCTGTGCGCGGCGCTCGCGGGGCTCGCTGGCGTGATCCTCTCCGCTCGTCTCGATTCGGCGCAGCCCAGTTCGGGCATCGGCTACGAGCTTGACACGATCGCTGCGGTCGTCATTGGCGGCGCCAGTCTTTCCGGCGGCCTCGGTAGCATCGGCGGCACCGCGGCGGGCGTGCTGATCATCGGATTCCTGCGCAACGGCCTCAACCTGATGGGGGTGTCGCCGTTCGTTCAGCAGGTCGTCATCGGCCTTGTCATCGCGGTCGCGGTCGCAGCCGACACGATGCGCAATCGCCGCGCCTGACCAGGGCGCCGGCGAAGGAAGAATACTGCGGCGCGAAGTAGCGCCGCCACGAAGATGGCGCCGCTCTGGAAAGAGGGCGTTTCGAGGTCCGGTCGGACCAAGCAGGAAGCCGGCGGCAGTCAATTCGCCGGAGGGAAGCAGAGGAGGAACGAGGTATGGGTATTCGCAAGTTATCGCTTCTCGCCGCCGTCGCGGCGATCGCACTCGCATCGGCAGCTGGCGCCGAGGCGAAGGAGTTGAAAAAGGTGGGCCTCGCGGTCGCCAATCTGCAGGCGAACTTCTTCAATCAGATCAAGGAGTCGGTCGAAGCCTACGCAGGCGAGAAAGGCATCAAGGTGGTCACCGTCGACGCCAAGGGCGACGCTGCGACACAGGTCAACCAGATCCAGGATCTGCTTGCGCAGAACGTCGACGCGCTGATCTACATCCCCGCCGGCGCGACCGCGGCTGCGGTTCCCGTCAAGGCGGCGAAGGCCGCCGGCATTCCGGTCGTCAACATCGACCGCAACGCTGAAGGCGCTCCGGGCGACACCTTCATCGCCACCGACAGCGTCGAATCCGCGCGGCAAGTCTGCGACTACATCGCCAAGCAGGCCGGCGGCAAGGGCGAGATGCTGATCATCCACGGCCAGAAGGGCACGACGCCGGAAGTCGACCGGACCAAGGGCTGCGGCATCGCGCTGAAGAACTACCCTGACGTCAAGGTCGTCGGCGAGCTGTGGAGCGAAGGCTGGCACCAGGACGAGGGCTTCAAGCTGACCCAGGACCTGCTGCAAGCCCATCCGAAGACCAATATCATCTTCGGTCAGGCTGACGCGCTGGCGCTCGGCGCGGCCCAGGCGGTCAAGGTCGCCAGTCCCGACCACCGCATCTGGGTCGCCGGCTTCGACGGCGACACCGCCGCGCTGTCGGCTCTGAAGGACGGCGTCTTCGACGTCACCGCGACGCAGCAGACGCAGAAGATGGGTCGCATGGGCGTCGACGCGGCGATCGCGCTGGTCGCCGGCGAAAAGCTGCCGGCCGAGCAGCTCCAAACCGCGACGCTGACGACCAAGGATAATGTCGAAGGCTTCATCGCCAAGCATCCGTGATTGGCTGACCACGCAACCGGGCGGCGCGGCGACGCGCCGCCCACGACCGCAAGGCATTCGGCGATGACGCTTTCGACCCAGTCGACGACAGCGAGCGAGCTTGGGTTGTCGCTGCGCGGCGTCGGCAAGCGCTATGGTCCGATCACTGTCCTCCAGGACGTCAATCTCGACGTCGGGCCCGGCGAAGTCTTGGCCTTGATCGGTGAGAACGGCGCCGGCAAGTCGACCGTCGCATCGATTGTGTCTGGCCTAGTCGAGCCCTCCGTCGGCGCCATGACCTGGCACGGCGAACCTTACGCGCCCCAGGCGCCAGCCGACGCGCTGTCGGCTGGCATCGGCCTCATCCACCAGGAAATGCGGCTACTGCTCGATCTGTCGATTGCCGAAAACGTCTTCGTCGGCCGCATGCCGATGCGCGGCGGCCGCGTCGATCGCCAAATCATGAACTTTCGCGCCGCTGAGCAGCTCCATCGTCTCGGCCTCGACGTATCGCCGACGACTCTCGTGCGCAGCCTGCGCGTCGCCGCGCAGCAGCAGGTCGAGATCGCCAAGGCGCTGACCCTCAATGCGCGGCTGCTGATCTTCGACGAGCCGACGGCGGCGCTCGGCTCGGACGAGACTGAGAGGCTGTTCGAGCAGATCGGTCGCCTCAAGTCCGACGGCGTCAGCTTCATCTACATCAGCCATCGTCTCGACGAGATCGCCCAGATTGCCGACCGCATCGCGGTGCTGCGCGACGGGAAACTGGTGGCGCACCACGAAACGGCGCAGGTTCCCGTCAAGGTCCTGGTCGAGGAGATGGTCGGCCGGCCGCTCGATCGCATGTTTCCGCCGATCTCTTCACCGCCGCCTAGCGAGCCGCTGATCGAGGTCGAAGGGCTGACCAGCGCCGAAGGAACTTTCACCGATATCAGCTTCTCGGTGCGCCCGGGAGAAGTGTTCGGCGTCGCGGGCATCGTTGGCGCCGGGCGGACCGAACTTATGCGCGCGATCGCTGGCGCCGACCCAATTGCCGCCGGCTCGGTCAAGGTCAAAGGACAAACGATTCGTCTCGACGGGCCGCGCGACGCGCTCGACCACGGCGTTGTGCTCGTACCCGAGGACCGCAAGGCGCAGGGCCTCATTCTGCCGCAGACGATCGGCGAGAACCTCGCACTGGGAAACTATGCCCGCGTCGCCCCGTCTGGCTGGGTGACCGGCGCGCGGACGCACGCATTCGCAGGACGCGGCATCGCGCGCTTTATGATCAAGGGAACCGCCGAACAACGCATCAACGAGCTGTCGGGCGGCAATCAGCAGAAAGTCGTCATCGCCAAGAGCATTCTGCGCGAGCCGAAGGTGGTCATTCTCGATGAGCCGACGCGCGGCATCGACGTCGGCGCGCGCGCCGCGATTTATGAGATCGTCGCCGATCTGGCGCGCCAGGGCATGGCCGTGATTGTCGTCAGTTCCGATCTCGACGAGGTGCTTGGCCTTTCCCATCGCGTGATGGTGCTGAGCCGCGGGCGGAACCGCGGCATTCTCGATCGCGAGGCGGCTGGACGCGTCGAGGTCATGGAATTGGCGACGACGTGATCGAATGCAAGGAGCTTGTGAAATGCGTAGGTTCAGCCTGGAGAAGGAAATCGCTTTCGTCACCGGCGCAGGAAGCGGCATCGGACAGGGCATCGCGATCGGCCTCGCCGAGGCTGGCGCCGACGTAGCGTTGTTCGACCTCCCTTCGAGCAAAGGGCTCGAGGACACCGCACGCGCGATCGCCGATAAGGGCCGGCGCGCGCTCAAGTTCACCGGCGATGTCGGCGACGTCGACGCGCTCGCCGCGGCGATCAAGAAGACCGAGGAATCGCTTGGGGCACTGTCGCTCGCCGTCAACAGCGCCGGCATCGCCAACGCCAGGCCGGCCGAGGAAATGCCGCTCGACCAGTGGAAGCACATGCTCGACGTCAACCTGACCGGCGTCTTCGTGTCATGTCAGGCCGAGGGTCGCGCGATGCTGGCGCACGGACGTGGGGCAATCGTCAACATCGCCTCGATGTCGGGCTCGATCGTCAATCGCGGCCTGACCCAGGCCCACTACAATTCGTCGAAGGCGGGCGTCGTCCATTTGACCAAGAGCCTGGCGATGGAATGGGTTGAGCGTGGCGTCCGCGTCAACGCGATCAGTCCCGGCTACACGTTGACGCCGATGAATCTGCGTCCAGAGGTCGCCGAACAGCGCAAGATCTTCGAACGAGAGACGCCGCTGGGGCGGATGGCGGTCGTCGACGAAATGGTCGGACCAGCCATCTTCCTGCTCAGCCCCGCCTCTTCGTTCGTCACTGGCGTCGACCTGTTGGTCGACGGCGGCTTCGAGTGCTGGTGAGGGCGCTGCGAGAGCGAATTGCAACTCTGAGGCCGGACGCAAAGTCGACGGGGTCGCGCGTCCGGCCCGCTCACGAATGTCGCCGGCCCGCAATTACAGGGCTATGTCAATCACATAGGTGTTCGCAGTTTTGTCCTGAGTGGCGCGCCATTAAAATCAATAGCTTCTGTGAGTTACGCCTCAGCGTTGCTTCTGCTGTGACCCCCCGACATTCATCCCGCCGGGGCTAGAGTCGCGGGTTGAGTTGAGCTTGCCCCCGACGCTGGACCACGCTGTCCGGGACATTCCGGCTTCGTCGGCGGCTCGGCTGGCCGGGGTTGCCGAGCGAGCTATGCGGACGAACGTCGTTATGGTCTCTGCGCCAAGCCTCGCATTTCGCCGCGCCTCGTCGAGGCTGAGGAACCAGTTCGCGTTCAGACATTCGGCGCGAAACTTGCCGTTGAACGATTCAGTGTAGGCGTTGTCGGTCGGCTTGCCGGGGCGCGAGAAGTCGAGCGTGACGCCGCGCATGAACGCCCATAGATCCAAATCCTTGCCGACAAACTCCGGGCCGTCGTCGAGACGGATCGTCTTCGGCAGGCCGGTTTCGACTGCGGCGCGTTCCAGCGTCGCGACCACGTCGGCGCTTCGGCAGCTCTGTCTCACGTCGATCGCCGGCGACAGACGCGTGAACGTGTCGACGATCGTCGGCACGCGGATCTTGCGGCCGTCGAACAGCCGGTCATGGACGAACTCCGTCGCCCACACTTCATTGGCGGCGACGCGCCGGATCGCCCCTCGCGCAGCTTCGCCTGGACGCGCCGCTTCGGCGCTTTGTTGCGCAATTGCGGGCCCATCTCGCGATCGAGCCGCCACACCCGCTTGGCGTTCACTCGCCAGCCCTCGCGTCGCAGCAGCACGTGAACGCGTCGGCGGCCGTAAGGCGCCCGCGTTTCCGCAATCTCCTCGATCCGCTTGCTCACGACGGCCTGCGGGCG